>NZ_JBWKZB010000033.1:55598-77081 GCF_059424105.1 Pseudomonas sp. GW456-E7
CTTTTGATTTTGATTTTAAAGATCAAAAGATCGCAGCCTTCGGCAGCTCCTACACAGGGTGACCAGGTCAAATCGGGTTTGGACAATCGATGAAGATGTGCTCCAGCGCAAAGCGCCGCGCCAGATAATCGCCCAGCGCCTGAACGCCGTAGCGCTCGGTCGCGTGGTGACCGGCGGCGATGAAGCTGATGCCGTTTTCCTGGGCGCTGTGGAAGGTTTGCTCGGAGGCCTCGCCGCTGAGGTACAGATCACACCCTGCCAGTACGGCTTGATCGATGTACCCTTGACCGCCACCGGTGCACCAGCCAACCCGGCGGATCATCGCATTGCCTTCAATCAATAAGGGCTCGCGACCCATGACTTCCTGTACGCGGCGGGCGAAATCCCGTGCGGTCATCGGCTCGTTCAGTGATCCGACCAGCCCGACAATCTTCAGGTTGTCCGGGTCCAGCGGACCTTCGACGGTGATGTCGAGTTGCCGCGCGAGTTGCACGTTATTACCGACGTCCGGGTGCAGATCCAGCGGCAGGTGATAGGCCAGGAGGCTGATATCGTGCTTGAGCAGGGTCTTCAAGCGGCGCTGCTTCATACCGGTGATGCACGGGTTTTCGCCCTTCCAGAAATAGCCGTGGTGCACCAGTACCAGGTCGGCATTGGCCTCTACCGCGGCATCCAGCAACGCCTGGCTGGCAGTGACGCCACTGACAATGCGCATCACTTGCGGACGGCCTTCGACCTGCAAGCCATTGGGGCAGTAATCGACGATTTTGGCGCTGTTGAGATAACGGTCGGCTTCTTCGACCAGGGTGCTCAGGGAGACAGCCATAAAAGACTCCTAAATATCCCGTTCAGAGGCGCGTGCGGCCTCGTATAATGCGCGTCATTATGAGCGGTCTCATACCGCCTGCAACTCTCTCAGGAACTGCTTAATGCTCAAGGCGCTGCGTTTTTCCGGCTGGCCGCTGTTGGCCGGCGTGCTTGTCGCTCTTTTGATAATCCAGCGTTACCCGCAGTGGGTCGGGCTCCCGAGCCTCGACGTCAATCTGCAGCAAGCGCCGCAAACCACCAGCATGCAACAGGGCCCGGTGTCTTATGCCGATGCGGTCACCACCGCAGCGCCGTCGGTGGTGAACCTGTACACCACCAAGGTCATCAACAAACCCAACCATCCGCTGTTCGAAGATCCGCAATTCCGCCGCTTCTTCGGCGATAACTCACCCAAGCAGAAACGCATGGAATCGAGCCTCGGTTCCGGCGTGATCATGAGCCCGGAAGGCTACATCCTGACCAACAACCACGTGACCAGCGGCGCCGACCAGATCGTCGTGGCGCTCAAGGACGGCCGCGAAACCCTGGCCCGGGTGATCGGCAGCGACCCGGAGACTGACCTCGCGGTGCTGAAGATCGACCTGAAAAACCTGCCGTCGATCACCGTGGGGCGCTCCGACAACATCCGCATCGGCGATGTCGCGCTGGCCATCGGCAACCCGTTCGGCGTCGGCCAGACCGTGACCATGGGCATCATCAGTGCCACCGGGCGCAATCAACTGGGCCTGAACAACTACGAAGACTTCATCCAGACCGATGCCGCGATCAACCCCGGCAACTCGGGCGGTGCACTGGTGGACGCCATTGGCAACCTGACCGGCATCAACACGGCGATCTTCTCCAAGTCGGGCGGCTCCCAGGGCATCGGTTTCGCGATCCCGGTAAAGCTGGCGATGGAAGTGATGAAGTCGATCATTGAGCACGGCCAGGTGATTCGTGGCTGGCTGGGTATCGAAGTGCAGCCGTTGACCCAGGAACTGGCCGAATCCTTCGGTTTGTCCGGGCGTCCGGGCATTGTCGTGGCAGGGATTTTCCGCGATGGTCCGGCACAGAAGGCCGGCCTGCAACTGGGTGACGTGATTCTTGCCATCGATGGCGAGCCGGCCGGTGATGGCCGTCGCTCGATGAATCAGGTAGCGCGGATCAAGCCGACCGACAAGGTCACGATCCAGGTGATGCGCAACGGCAAGGAACTCAAGCTGACCGCGGAAATCGGTTTGCGTCCGCCGCCGGCACCGGTCAAAGAGAAAGAAGAAGAGTAAGCGGGCAACCCAAAAACCTGTGGGAGCGAGCTTGCTCGCGATGACGGGCTGGCAGTCAACAAGGATGTTGAATGTTATGGCCCCATCGCGAGCAAGCTCGCTCCCACAGGATCGTGCCTGATTTTAGAGGTCGCCCAGACCGTCGATCAGCGCCTGGTTCTGCTCTGGCGTGCCGATGGAGATTCGCAGGAACTGGGCAATCCGCTCCTGCTTGAAGTGCCGGACGATCACGCCCTGCTCACGCAACTTCGCCGCCAGCCCCGCCGCATCGTGTTGGGGGTGACGGGCGAAAATGAAGTTCGCCGCTGAAGGCAGCACTTCAAATCCCTTGGCCTGCAATTGCCCGACGACCTTCTCGCGATTCTCGATCACCAACCGGCATGTCTTGTCGAAATACTCGCGATCCTCGAACGCGGCAGCGGCGCCGACATTCGCCATGCGATCCAGCGGATAGGAGTTGAAGCTGTTCTTGATCCGCTCCAGCGCCTCGATCAGGTCCGGATGCCCCACCGCCAGGCCAACCCGCAGACCGGCCAGGGAGCGGGACTTGGACAGGGTCTGGGTCACCAGCAGGTTGGGATAACGATCGACCAGAGCGATTGCCGTCTCGCCGCCGAAATCGATGTAAGCCTCGTCCACCACGACCACCGAATCCGGGCTGGCCTTGAGAATCTGCTCCACCGCTTCCAGCGCCAGCAGGCAGCCGGTCGGTGCGTTCGGGTTGGGGAAGATGATCCCGCCGTTCGGCCTGGCGTAGTCCGCCGGGTTGATCCGGAATTGCTCGTCCAGCGGCACCGCGTCGAACTGGATGCCGTACAACCCGCAGTAAACCGGATAGAAGCTGTAGCTGATGTCCGGGAACAGCAGCGGCTGATCGTGCTGCAGCAAACCGTGGAAGATGTGCGCCAGGACTTCGTCGGAACCGTTACCGAGGAACACCTGATTGCCTTGCACGCCGTAGTACCTGGCGACCGCGTTCTTCAGCAGGTCGCTGTTCGGGTCCGGGTACAGACGCAGGTTGTCGTTCAGTTCGGTCTGCATCGCGGCCAAGGCCTTGGGCGATGGACCGTACGGGTTTTCGTTGGTGTTGAGCTTCACCAGCTTCGCCAGTTTCGGCTGCTCGCCCGGCACGTATGGCACCAGGTTCTTGACGAACGGGCTCCAGAATTTACTCATCTTCATTTCACCTGCTTGTCGTCAACGATGCGGTATTCGGCGCTACGCGCGTGCGCGGTCAGCGACTCGCCACGGGCCAGCACGGATGCGGTCTTGCCCAGTTCCGATGCGCCCTGCTCGGAGCAGAAGATGATCGACGAGCGTTTCTGGAAGTCATACACACCCAGCGGCGAAGAGAATCGCGCGGTGCCGGAGGTCGGCAACACGTGGTTCGGGCCTGCGCAGTAGTCGCCCAGGGCTTCAGAGGTGTGACGGCCCATGAAGATCGCGCCGGCGTGGCGGATCTGCGGCAGCCAGGCTTGCGGATCGGCAACGGACAACTCGAGGTGCTCCGGCGCGATGCGGTTGGCCACTTCGATGGCCTGTTCCATGTCGCGAACCTTGATCAGTGCACCACGGCCATTGATCGAGGTTTCGATGATTGCGGCACGCTCCATGGTCGGCATCAATTTGGCGATGCTGGCCGCGACCTTGTCGAGGAACCCGGCGTCGGGGCTGACCAGAATGGCCTGGGCGTCTTCGTCGTGCTCGGCCTGGGAGAACAGGTCCATGGCGATCCAGTCCGGATCGGTCTGGCCGTCGCACACCACGAGGATTTCCGAAGGGCCGGCGATCATGTCGATGCCGACCTGGCCAAACACGTGGCGCTTGGCGGTAGCCACATAGATGTTGCCCGGGCCGACGACCTTGTCGACCTTCGGCACGCTTTCGGTGCCGTAAGCCAGCGCCGCAACGGCCTGGGCACCGCCGATGGTGAACACGCGGTCGACACCGGCGATGCAGGCCGCAGCCAGCACCAACTCGTTGATTTCACCGCGCGGGGTCGGCACGACCATGACCACTTCGGTGACGCCGGCAACCTTGGCCGGAATCGCGTTCATCAACACCGACGACGGGTACGACGCCTTGCCGCCCGGCACGTACAGACCGGCACGATCCAGCGGCGTGACTTTCTGGCCCAGTACGGTGCCGTCCGCCTCGGTGTAACTCCAGGAGTCCTGCTTCTGCTTCTCGTGGTAGCTGCGCACGCGGGCTGCGGCGACTTCCAGTGCTTCGCGCTGGGCCACGGAGATGCGGGTCAGCGCCAACTCCAGACGCTCGCGCGGCAGGATCAGGTCGGCCATGGACTTCACGTCCAGGCCGTCGAACTGACGGGTGAAGTCCACCAGCGCCGCGTCACCGCGCTCGCGCACGGCCTTGATGATGTCCAGCACTCGCTGATTGACCGAGTCGTCAGACACACTTTCCCAGCTCAGCAGATGATCCAGATGATGCGCGAAATCCGGGTCAGCAGCGTTGAGTCGGCGAATTGCAGTCAGTGCGGTCATAGCGAGAGCCTCATAGGAATGGCAAAAAACTCAGGCGCCCGAAGCTAACATTCGATCCGCTTGGGCACCTGAGAATTCTGGCTATGAGGCGGATAGACGGCGCAACTCAAGGTTGCGCAGGTGAATCAGCCGCGGTGTCGAGACTCCACTGCCTTGCGCAGGGTGTCGATCAACGCCTGGATACGGGCGTGCTGCATTTTCATCGAAGCCTTGTTGACGATCAGGCGGGAGCTGATGGCAGCGATGAAATCCTGTGGCTCCAGGCCGTTGGCCCGCAGCGTGTTGCCGGTGTCGACCACGTCGATGATCTTGTCCGCCAGACCGATCAGCGGCGCCAGTTCCATCGAACCGTAAAGCTTGATGATATCGACCTGACGACCCTGTTCGGCGTAGTAGCGCTTGGCAACATTGACGAACTTGGTGGCGATGCGCAGGCGGCCCTTGGGCTCGACGGCACCGACTTTACCGGCGGTCATCAGCTTGCACTGGGCAATTTGCAGGTCCAGCGGCTCGTACAGGCCCTGGCCGCCGTATTCCATCAGCACATCTTTGCCGGCGACGCCGAGGTCGGCAGCCCCATGTTCGACATAGGTCGGCACATCGGTGGCACGCACGATCAGCAGACGGACATCGTCCTGGGTCGTGGGGATGATCAGCTTGCGGCTCTTGTCCGGATTCTCGGTCGGCACGATGCCCGCTTCAGCCAGAAGCGGCAAGGTATCGTCAAGGATGCGGCCCTTGGACAGTGCGATGGTCAACATGGGAAACGTCAGTCCTTATCAAGGTACTCATGCCCGGTCGCAAATGGCGCCGGACACACATCGAGCCGAAAACGGCTCGACTTCAACAAATCAACGGGCATGTCCTTATGCCCTTGCAGCAGTACTAGCCCGGAACGCGACGGATCTTGGCGCCCAGCATCTGCAGTTTTTCTTCGATGCACTCGTAACCACGATCTATGTGGTAGATGCGGTCGATCAGGGTGTCGCCCTCGGCGATCAGGGCCGAGATGACCAGGCTGGCCGAAGCACGCAGGTCGGTCGCCATCACTGGCGCGCCCTTGAGCTTCTCGGTGCCGGTGACGATCGCGGTGTTGCCCTCGACCTGGATCTTGGCGCCCATGCGGTGCAGTTCGTAGACGTGCATGAAGCGGTTTTCGAAGATCGTCTCGATCACAGCACCCGTGCCTTCGGCAATGGCGTTGAGGGAGATGAACTGTGCCTGCATGTCGGTCGGGAACGCCGGGTACGGAGCGGTCCGCACGTTGACGGCTTTCGGCCGCTTGCCGTGCATGTTCAGCTCGATCCAGTCTTCGCCGCAGGTGATTTCGGCACCGGACTCACGGAGCTTCTCCAGTACGGCTTCGAGAATGGTCGGATCCGTGTCCTTGACCTTCACGCGGCCGCCGGTCACGGCAGCGGCAACCAGGTAGGTGCCGGTTTCGATACGGTCCGGCATCACCTTGTAAGTGGTGGTGTGCAGACGCTCGACGCCATCGATGGTGATGGTGTCGGTGCCGGCGCCGGAAACCTTGGCGCCCATGGCGTTCAGGAAGTTCGCCAGGTCGACCACTTCAGGTTCGCGCGCGGCGTTGGCCAGGACGCTACGGCCCTTGGCCAGTGCGGCGGCCATCATGATGTTTTCGGTACCGGTCACGCTGACGGTATCGAAGAAGAAGTGCGCACCGCGCAAGCCGCCCTCAGGCGCCTTGGCCTTGATGTAGCCGCCTTCGACGTCGATGACCGCGCCCATGGCTTCCAGGCCACGGATGTGCAGGTCAACCGGACGCGAACCGATGGCGCAACCGCCAGGCAGCGCGACTTCGGCTTCGCCGAAACGGGCAACCATCGGGCCCAGCACCAGGATCGACGCACGCATGGTTTTAACCAGTTCGTACGGTGCGACCAGGGTCTTGATGGTGCGCGGGTCGATTTCGACGGCGAGTTTTTCGTCGATCACCGGCTCGATCCCCATGCGACCGAACAGCTCGATCATGGTGGTGATGTCGTGCAGGTGCGGCAGGTTGGCAACGGTCACCGGACCATCGCACAGCAGCGTGGCAGCCAGGATCGGCAGGGCAGAGTTCTTTGCCCCGGAGATGCGGATTTCGCCGTCAAGACGAGCACCGCCAGTAATAATCAATTTATCCATAAGAATCTCGACGCCCTTGGGCTCAGGTGCGCTCGGCCCAGGCCGCGCTGCTGAAAAATTTCATTGTGACCGCATGGATGCTGCCATCGGTGATCCATGGGTTCAAATGGGCATAGATCTGCTGCTGACGCTTCACCGGGCTCAACGCCGCCAGTTCATCGCTAATCACATTCAGCTGGAAATTGCAGCCTTCGCCCTCGACTTCTACCAACGTTCCGGGCAGCTTTCCTTCAAGGAAGCTCTTCACTTCTACGGCCTGCATGCTCAACCTCAATCGGCGCCCTGTGCGCGCGGGTCGGACATCATACAAAAAAGCCCCGCGCCTGCGAACCCCGCGAAGCAGGACTCTGACGGGGGGCTTCTTTATAGATGTGGTTAGGGATGCGCCAACAGCTCGGTCAGCTCGCTGACCTGAGCGATTTCACGCATGTCTTCCGGCATTCCACGGATGCTCAACGCCTTGCCGGCCGCTTGAGCATCGCGGATGAAGCACAGCAGCAATGACAAACCGACACTGCTGGACTTGGTCACCGCCGAACAATCGACCACCAGCGCCGCAGCCTTGCTGGCCTTGATCAGCGCCTTGCCCTGCTCACGCAGGCCAGGGCCGGTGCGGTAATCCAGCACGCCACTGAGTCGCAGCTCACCCGCTTCGTCCATCTGGACTGCCGACTCACTCATTGGGGCGACTGCTCTGGATTCTTGTCGGTGGCTTCCTTGGCCTTGGCGACTTCCCCGGCCCAACCATTGATGGTCTTGTCCAGGTCGTTGCCATTGCGCTGCATCGCATCGGCGAACTGATCGCGGAACAGCTTGCCGATATTGATGCCGTTGATGATGACGTTACGCAGCTTCCACTCGCCATTGATCTTTTCCAGCGTGTAGGACACTGGATAGATCGCGCCGCTGCTGCCTTTGACCGTCATGCCAACGCTGGTACGGTCGCCCGACTCGTCTTTGGCCGGTTCAACGGTGATGCCCTGGTTGTTGTACTCCAGCAAGGCATTGCCATAGAACTGGAACAGGCCCCTCTTGAAGTTCTCTTCGAAGGTCTTCATCTGCGCAGGCGTAGCCTTGCGCGAGTACTTGACCGTCATGATGCTCTTGGAAATACCCTCGGCATCCACGACCGGCCCGACGATGGAGTTCAGCGCCGCATAAAAGTCTTGCGGATCCTGCTTGTACTTCTCTTTGTTTGCCGCCAGGTCCGCGAGCATACGGTTGGTCGTGTCCTGCACCAGATCGTGCGCCGAAGGCGCCGCTACGGCGTGGGACACCAACGGAAACACCGCGAGCATTACCAACAGGCCACGTCGCAAGGTAGAGATCATTTAACAGTTCCTCATTTAGCTTCTTTGCTAACGGTATTGAGCAGGAATTTACCGATCAGGTCCTCGAGCACCAGCGATGACTGCGTGTCATGGATGGTTCCACCATCCTTGAGCAGGGTGTCTTCCCCGCCCACGCTGATACCGATGTACTTCTCGCCCAACAGTCCTGCGGTCAGGATAGATGCAGTGGAGTCCGCCGGCAGATTATCGATGCGTTTTTCCAGCTGCATGGTCACCCGACCGGTAAAGCTGTCGCGATCCAGATCGATGGCCGTGACCTTGCCGATGGTCACACCGGCCATGGTCACCTTTGCTCTGACAGTCAAACCGGCGATATTGTCGAAGTAGGCGTAAAGTTTATACGTATCGGTGCTCGGAGTCGGGGACAGGCCACTGACCCGCAACGCCAACAAGAGCAAAGCCAGGATGCCAGCCAGCAAGAAAAGGCCGACACCGATTTCCAGGGTGCGGTTTTGCATCAGAAATCTCCAAACATCAAGGCGGTCAGAATAAAGTCCAGGCCGAGCACTGCCAACGAGGCATAGACAACGGTCTTGGTAGTGGCACGACTGATCCCCTCGGAAGTGGGTTCGCAGTCATAGCCTTGGAATACGGCGATCCAGGTCACGACAAAGGCAAAGACGATACTTTTGATGATCCCGTTGAGCACATCCTCAGTGAACGTCACGCTGTTCTGCATGTTCGACCAGTAGGAACCTTCATAGACCCCCAGCCAGTCGACAGCGACCCACGAGCCGCCCCAGATGCCCACCACGCTGAAAATCATCGCCAGCACCGGCAGGGAAATGAAGCCGGCCCACAAGCGTGGTGCGATGATGTACTTGAGCGGGTCAACCCCGATCATTTCCAGGCTGGACAACTGCTCGGTGGACTTCATGTTGCCGATTTCCGCGGTCAACGCCGAACCTGCGCGCCCGGCGAACAGCAAGGCGGTCACCACCGGCCCCAGTTCCCGCAGCAGCGTCAGCGCAACCATCTGCCCGACAGCCTGCTCCGAACCGTAGCTGGAAAGGATGTTGAAGCCCTGCAGCGCCAGCACCATGCCGATGAACACCCCGGAGACCACGATGATCACCAGGGACATCACACCCACCGAATGCAGCTGCTTGACCAGCAGCCCGAAGCCGCCACCGATACCACCGCGGCCAAGCAAGGCATGAAACAGGAACAAGGCCGAACGCCCGAACACCGCCAGCACATCGATGCCGGCCTGGCCGAAGCGGCGAACGCGTTCCATCAATGAAATTCTGCGCATCAGCGCTTCCCCAGAATATCTGCGCGGTAATCCGTCGCTGGAAAGTGGTACGGAACCGGGCCATCGGGTTCGCCGGTCATGAACTGACGAATGCGCGGCTCATCCGAGTTCATCAACTCGTCCGGGGTCCCCTGCCCCAACACCTGGCCATCGCCCACCACATAAATGTAATCGGCAATGCTCGCGGTCTCGGCCAGGTCGTGGGAAACCACGATGCTGGTGATGCCCAGCGCATCGTTGAGCAAGCGAATCAGACGCACCAGAACGCCCATGGCGATAGGGTCCTGGCCGACAAAAGGCTCGTCGTACATGAGGATCTGTGGATCGAGCGCTATCGCCCGGGCCAGCGCAACCCGGCGCTTCATGCCGCCGGAAAGCTCGTCGGGCATCAATTCGATGGCACCGCGCAGACCCACGGCCTGCAATTTGAGCAGGACGATGTCGCGGATCATTTCTTCCGGTAGTTGCGTGTGAACCCGCAGCGGAAACGCGACATTCTCGAAGACATCGAGGTCGGTAAACAGCGCGCCGCTCTGAAACAGCACGCCCATATGCTTGCGCGCATCGAACAGGTCGCTGCGCGACAGTTTTGGCAGGTTCTGACCGTTGACCCAGACTTCGCCCTTGGTGGGGCGCAACTGGGCCCCCATCAGACGCAGAAGCGTGGTCTTGCCGCACCCGGAAGGCCCCATGATGCCGGTGACCTTGCCACGCGGGATACGGATATCGACATTATTGAAAATGCTGCGCGCACCGCGCTTGAAGGACAGTCCCTTCAGCTCGACCGCGTAGGCGTTATCGGCACTCATCTAAACTCCTTGCGATGCAGCCTCTCACTCGGACGCTTGGCTTTCTGACGAAAGCACATACCTCCCGGGCAGGCCGAACTGGCGGCGAACTATATCACTGCAAAGGCTGCACGCCCAAGGCCAAAGCCGAGTCATATGCAACTGCAGGAGTGGTTCAAAGCCCCATCTAGAGGGTTTCAGGTAACAAGGAATGACAATGCGCGACGAACTTGCGTGAGGGATTCGATCATAACCGCTATAATCGCCGCCTTTTCATCAGGCTATACGATTTCTGACATGAGCCAATCCAGCGACCTGATTCAATCAGCACAACGCACCATCCGCCTCGAAGTAGAAGCCGTGCAAGGCCTGCTACCTCATATCGACGCAGATTTCGTACGCGCTTGCGAGATGATTCTGGCCAGCAAAGGCCGCGTGGTCGTGGTCGGCATGGGCAAGTCGGGACACGTCGGCAACAAGATCGCCGCGACCCTGGCCAGCACCGGCACCACGGCGTTTTTTGTGCACCCGGCGGAGGCCAGCCATGGTGACATGGGCATGATTACCCGCGACGACATCATTCTGGCGCTCTCGAATTCCGGCTCCACCAATGAAATCGTCACCCTGCTGCCACTGATCAAGCGCCTGGGCATTCAGTTGATCAGCGTGACCGGCAACCCTGATTCGCCGCTGGCCAAGGCCGCCGAGGTGAACTTGAATGTTCATGTCGAACACGAAGCCTGCCCGTTGAACCTGGCACCCACCTCGTCGACCACCGCCGCCCTGGTCATGGGTGACGCCCTGGCGGTCGCGCTGCTGGAAGCCCGTGGTTTCACCGCCGAAGACTTCGCCTTTTCCCATCCAGGTGGCGCCTTGGGCCGACGCCTGCTGCTGAAAGTGGAGAATGTCATGCACGCCGGCCAGGAGTTGCCGCAGGTCCAGCGTGGCACCCTGCTCAAGGACGCCTTGATGGAGATGACCCGCAAGGGCCTGGGCATGACCGTCATCCTCGAGGCCGACGGCAAGCTGGCCGGAATCTTCACCGATGGTGATTTGCGCCGCACACTGGACCGCAGCATCGACATCCACAGCGCTGTCATCGACCAGGTCATGACGGCCCATGGCAAGACCGCCCGCGCCGAAATGCTGGCCGCCGAAGCACTGAAAATCATGGAAGACCATAAAATCAACGCGCTGGTCGTGGTCGACAGCGAAGATCGCCCGGTCGGTGCCTTGAACATGCACGACTTGCTGCGTGCAGGAGTAATGTAATGAGTGCGGACCTGCTGCAACGCGGCAAACAGATCAAACTGGCGGTATTCGATGTCGACGGCGTGCTGACCGATGGTCGCCTGTACTTCCTCGAAGACGGCAGCGAATTCAAGACGTTCAACACGCTCGACGGCCAGGGCATCAAGATGCTGATGGCCGCTGGCGTGCAGACTGCGATCATCAGTGGCCGCAAGACCCCGGTGGTCGAGCGGCGAGCCAAAAACCTCGGCATCCCGCACCTGTATCAGGGTCGCGAAGACAAACTGGTGGTACTCGACGAACTGCTGGCCCAACTGAATTTGAGCTATGAGCAGGTGGCCTATCTCGGCGACGACCTGCCGGACCTGCCGGTGATTCGCCGCGTAGGCCTGGGCATGGCGGTGGCCAATGCCGCCAGTTTCGTGCGCGAACATGCTCACGGCATCACCCTCGCCCGCGGCGGCGAAGGTGCCGCTCGCGAGTTCTGCGAATTGATCCTGCGCGCCCAGGACCGCCTCGATGCGGCCAACGCGGCGTACCTGTGAGCCCGATATGCTGAGCAAAAAGTTTCGCAACACCTTGCTGTACAGTTGCATCGCGGCGATATTCGCCGCGGTTGGCTACTGGAACATCAGCCCGGAACGCTTCCTCGACAAGCCGGTAACGCCGGTCGATGAAAGCATGATCGACTATTACGCCATCAACGCCCACAGCGTGCAGTACCTGCCGGACGGCAAGCTGCAATATGATCTGGTGTCCGACAAGGTCGAGCACCTGAAGGCGACCGAGGTGACACTGCTGACCAACCCCGACCTGAACGTGTTCCGCGGCACCGAATTCCCGTGGCACGTCCAGAGCCTGCGTGGCGAGGTCAACCCTGACGGCACGCAGGTCGAGCTGATCGATGATGTGCGCATCACGCGCTTCGACGAGAAAAACCGCAAGACCCTGATCACCAGCACCCGCATGACCGTGTTCCCGCAGCAGCAATATGCGCAGACCGAGCAAGACGTTAGAATCGACGGCGCTGGCGGTGTATCGACTGGCAAGGGAATGAAAGCGTATTTGAAAGAAAGCAGGATACACCTGCTATCGAACGTAAGAGGACAGTATGAGGCTCGTTAAAACCCTCCCGATTTTGCTCAGTCTGGGCGCAGCACTGGGAAGCGTGAGCGCCTGGGCTCTGCCGGAAGACCAACAGCAGCCTATCCGCATTCAGGCCGACGATGCCCAACTGGACGACAAGCAAGGTATTGCTACCTATAAGGGTGACGTGATCATCACCCAAGGCTCGATGAAGGTGACCGGCAACACCGTTACCATCACCCGCACCCCGACTGGCGACATTGACGTAGTGACCTCGGTGGGCAACCTGGCGTACTTCGAGCAATTGCAGACGGCTGGCGATACCAAGCCTGTTCAGGGTTGGGGCGTGACCATCCAGTATCACGCCACGCAAAATCGCGTCGTGTTGATCGACAAGGCCAAAGTTGTCGACAAGGACAACAACGTCACCCAAGGCGAGAAAATCGTCTACGACACCGAGAAGAAGCTGGCCAGCGCCGGGCGCGCCACCGGCAACAAGGTGACCGAGTCGCGTCCGCGCATCGACATGGTGATCCAGCCGAAGAAGAAAACCGACGAGAAAAAGGCCCAGTAATGGCAACTCTGAAAGCTCAGCATCTGGCCAAGAGCTACAAGAGCCGCCAGGTCGTGCGTGATGTCAGCCTGTCCATCGACAGCGGTCAGATCGTCGGCCTGCTTGGCCCGAACGGCGCCGGCAAGACCACCTGCTTCTACATGATCGTCGGCCTGGTGCAAGCCGACCAGGGCCGCGTCCTGATCGATGACCTGGACGTCAGCCACCAGCCGATGCACGGCCGTGCAAAAGCCGGTATCGGCTATTTGCCGCAAGAAGCATCGATCTTCCGCAAACTGTCGGTGGCCGACAACATCATGGCCATCCTCGAGACCCGCAAGGAGCTCGACAAGGCCGGTCGTCGCAAGGAACTGGAAAGCCTGCTGCAGGAATTCCACATCAGCCACATCCGCGACAACCTCGGCATGAGCCTGTCCGGTGGTGAGCGCCGCCGCGTGGAAATCGCCCGCGCCCTGGCCACCAACCCGAAGTTCATCCTCCTCGACGAACCTTTCGCCGGCGTGGACCCGATTTCGGTCGGCGACATCAAGCAGATCATTTACCACCTCAAGGCCAAAGGCATTGGCGTGCTGATCACGGACCACAACGTTCGTGAAACCCTGGATATCTGTGAAACCGCCTATATCGTCAATGACGGTCAGTTGATCGCCGAAGGTGATGCAGAGACCATCCTGGCCAATGACCTGGTGAAGGAAGTGTACCTGGGCCATGAGTTCCGCCTGTAAACGCTGAGCCGTGCCCAGGCAGCCGCCCGGGCACCCGTCTCGCGATTCATCGGTGCCTCATGCAAACCAGCGTGTTCATCCCCCAATACGGGCAGCACCGCAACACAAATTTATAGTTTTTTATTGTTACAGCGCTCTAGGCAAATCCTTCAGTTTCAGGCATATAATTTGCTTATGTTTGGCGCCCCGGCGCCCTGTAGTGGATGGCGCATGTGCGCCGGCGAATAAGGTGTTAAGCCCCTGCCATGAAACCATCGCTAGTCTTGAGAATGGGCCAGCAGCTGACGATGACACCTCAGCTGCAACAGGCCATCCGCCTGCTCCAATTGTCGACCCTGGACCTGCAACAGGAAATCCAGGAGGCCCTGGAGTCCAATCCGATGCTCGAACGCCAGGAAGAAGGCGACGACTTCGACAATTCCGACCCCTTGGCCGACAACGCCGAACAAAAGCCCAACACCGATATCCAGGAACCCTCCTACCAGGAAAGTGCCCCGACGGTTGATAACCTCGATGAGGGTGACTGGAACGAGCGCATCCCCAACGAACTCCCCGTCGACACCGCGTGGGAAGACGTTTACCAGACCAGCGCCAGCAGCCTGCCCAGCAATGACGATGACGAGTGGGACTTCACCACCCGCACCTCGGCCGGTGAAAGCCTGCAAAGCCACTTGCTGTGGCAACTGAACCTGGCCCCGATGTCCGACACCGATCGCCTGATCGCCGTGACCCTGATCGACTGCATCAACAATCAGGGCTATCTGGACGAAACCCTCGAGGAAATCCTCGAAGCCTTCGATCCGGAACTGGACATCGAACTGGACGAAATCGAAGCCGTCCTGCACCGCATCCAGCAATTCGAGCCGGCCGGCATAGGCGCACGCAACCTGGGCGAATGCCTGTTGCTGCAATTGCGTCAGTTGCCCGCCAAGACCCCTTGGCTGGCCGAAGCCAAGCGCCTTGTCACCGATTACATCGACCTGCTGGGCAGCCGCGACTACAGCCAGTTGATGCGCCGCATGAAGCTCAAGGAAGATGAGCTGCGCCAGGTCATAGAGCTGGTCCAGAGCCTCAACCCGCGCCCGGGCTCGCAGATCGAGTCCACCGAAGCCGAGTACGTCGTTCCTGACGTTATCGTACGCAAGGACAACGAGCGCTGGCTGGTGGAGCTGAATCAGGAGTCGGTGCCACGGCTGCGGGTCAACGCCCAGTACGCCGGCTTTGTGCGCCGCGCCGATACCAGCGCCGACAACACGTTCATGCGCAATCAGTTGCAGGAGGCCCGCTGGTTCATCAAGAGCCTGCAGAGCCGCAATGAAACCCTGATGAAGGTTGCCACCCAGATCGTGGAGCATCAGCGCGGGTTCCTCGAATATGGCGACGAAGCCATGAAGCCGCTGGTCCTGCATGACATCGCCGAAGCGGTCGGCATGCATGAGTCGACGATTTCACGGGTGACCACCCAGAAGTTCATGCACACCCCCCGGGGCATCTATGAACTGAAATACTTTTTCTCCAGTCACGTAAGCACCTCCGAAGGCGGCGAATGCTCGTCCACGGCGATCCGGGCGATCATCAAAAAACTGGTTGCCGCGGAAAATCAGAAAAAGCCGTTGAGTGACAGCAAGATCGCTGGTTTACTGGAGGCACAAGGCATTCAGGTGGCTCGCCGCACCGTCGCCAAGTACCGCGAATCCCTAGGGATCGCGCCTTCGAGCGAACGCAAGCGGTTGATGTAGAGCCACGCCACAGCGTTCCAGTGGTAGATCATCTGGTCTACCGCTTTATGCACTGGCAACGAAGGAGAAGCTGTATGCAAGTCAACATCAGTGGACACCAACTGGAAGTGACCGAACCTCTTCGCACCTACATCGGCGAAAAACTCGAACGATTGGAGCGACATTTCGACAAGATCACTAACGTGCAGGTCACGATGACCGTCGAGAAGCTGAAGCAGAAAATCGAAGCCACGCTGCATATTCCCGGGAATGAAGTGGTCGCCAATGCGGAACATACCGATATGTACGCTGCGATCGATGCACTCACCGACAAGCTGGATAAACAACTCAAAAAGCATAAGGAAAAGACCCAGAGCCTCCTTCAGGGCGCAACCGGTCGTTAACACTCCCAACCCATGATCCGACTTGAAAGTATCCTGACCCCCGGCCGTTCCCTCGTGAACGTGCCGGGCGGCAGTAAAAAGAAAGCCCTCGAACAAATTGCCAATCTGATCGCCCGCGAAGTGCCGGCTCTGGAGATGCAAGATGTCTTCGAGGCGCTGATTGCCCGTGAAAAACTCGGCTCCACCGGTTTTGGCAACGGCATCGCTATTCCACACTGCCGTCTCAAGGGTTGTGTATCGCCCATCAGTGCATTGATGCACCTGGACGCCCCTATCGATTTCGACGCCATCGACGGCGCGCCGGTTGACCTGCTGTTCGTTCTGCTGGTCCCGGAAGCCGCTACCGATGCGCACCTTGAGCTGCTGCGACAGATCGCCAGCATGCTCGACCGCAAGGACGTTCGCGAAAAACTGCGTAATGCCGCAAGCAACGAAGCCTTGTATCAGGTTGTCCTGGACGAGCAAAACGGTCAGTAATCATGCGCTTGATCATCGTCAGTGGCCGTTCCGGCTCGGGTAAAAGCACCGCCCTCAATGTTCTTGAGGACAACGGCTACTACTGCATCGACAATCTGCCTGCCGGCCTGCTGCCGGAACTGGCCGAACGAGCGTTGATTCATACCGAGCTGATGCAACCGCTGGTGGCCGTTTCCATTGACGCCCGCAACCTGCCCAGCCACCTGTCACGCTTCCCCGAACTGCTCGAAGAAGTCCGCAGCCGCCACATCCAGTGCGATGTCCTGTACCTGGACGCCGACGAAGAAACCTTGCTCAAGCGCTTCTCGGAAACCCGCCGACGCCACCCCCTGACCAACGCCAACCGCTCGCTGGCCGAAGCCATCAACGTTGAAAGCGTGCTGCTCGGGCCGATTGCCGACCTCGCCGACCTCAAGATCAACACCACCAGCCTGAACCTGTACCAGCTGCGCGACGCCATCAAACTGCGCCTGTTGAATCAGCCTGAGCCGGGGACTGCGTTCCTGGTGGAGTCCTTCGGGTTCAAGCGTGGCATGCCGGTGGACGCCGACCTGGTGTTCGATGTGCGTTGCCTGCCCAACCCTTACTGGAAACCGGAATTACGCGAGCAGTCCGGGCTCGATCAACCGGTTGCCGAATACCTGGCGGCACAGCCGGATGTCGAAGAGATGTTCCAGGACATTTCCACATACCTGTTAAAGTGGCTGCCTCGTTTTGCCGCCAGCAACCGCGCCTACGTCACCATTGCCATTGGCTGCACTGGCGGACATCACCGCTCCGTCTACCTGACCGAGCGTCTGGGGCAGGTGCTGCAAAAAACCCTGAAGAACGTCCAGGTTCGCCACCGCGACCTCAGCTAAAGGATTCACATCGCGATGCCTGCTCTGGAAATCGAAATCATCAACAAGCTGGGTCTGCATGCCCGGGCGTCTGCAAAATTCGTTGGGGTCGCGGGTCAGTTCCCGTGCCAGATCCGGGCCGGTCGAACACCAGAGTCCATGGTCGATGGCAAAAGCATCATGGCGATGATGATGCTGGCCGCCGGCAAAGGCACCACGATCCACTTGAGCACAGAAGGCGAGCAGGAACAGGAAGCCCTGGAAGCGCTGGTAGCGTTGATCAACAACTTCTTCGACGAAGGCGAATAAGGACAAGATCAAGATCAAAAGATCGCAGCCTTCGGCAGCTCCTACAGGGCTGCGATCTGTTCAGGCCAGCGCCGTATCCATCACCATCATCAAACAGAACCCCATCAGCAGCCCGAGGCTGGCAAGCTTGTCATGACCATTGCGGCGCGATTCGGGAATGACTTCGTGGGTCACCACCAGCAACATCGCCCCTGCCGCCAGTGCCAACCCCAAAGGCAGCAGCAGCTCGGCCAGGCTCACAAGCCAGGCACACAACAGCGCGAACACCGGCTCGACCAACCCTGATGCGGCACCGATCAGGAACGCCTTGACCCGGGACATCCCTGCCCCGGCCAGTACCAAGGCGATGACCAGCCCTTCCGGCACGTCCTGCAAGGCAATGCCCATGGCCAGGCTGTCGGCTTCAGGCATGCCGCCGCCGGCAGAAACACCGACCGCCATGCCTTCCGGGATGTTGTGGGCGATGATGGCAAACACGAACAACCAGATGCGCGGAGCAATGACCGGGCGCTCCAGGGTACCGACCAGCCTGTCCGGGCTGACGCCGGAGACCTTCCGATCCACCAGGAACAAGCCGAACGCACCGAGCATAATGCCGAAGCTGATCAGCCCACTGGACGCCCAAGGCGACAGTCCAAGCCCTTCGGCGGCAGAGATGCCCGGGACGATCAGCGAAAATGCCGTCGCCGCGAGCATCACGCCAGCGCCAAAGCCAAGCAAAGTATCGCTGAGCACCTGCGGCATGCGCCGAATCACCAACACCGGAACCGCACCCAGCGCGGTACCCAGGGCGCAGATCGCACCGCCCTGCAGTGCGCGCAGCAACCTCGGCTCAAGGTCGAGCCATGCCAATCCATGGGCAACCAATAGACTCATGCCCGCCAGCAGTAACAGCGATCCAAACGCGTAACGAAACATCCGTCCACTTCCGATCGCCAGTGTTTCAGTGCCCATATTCCAGCCCTGGATTGTTTTTACAGAAGACTTAAACCAGTGCGGCCTGATAGCGCGCAGCGACTTGCGGCCAATTGATCACGTTGTAGAACGCGCTGATGTATTCAGGACGGCGGTTCTGATAGCGCAGGTAATAGGCATGCTCCCAGACGTCGAGTCCCAGAATCGGCGTATTGCCGCTCATTAACGGGCTGTCCTGGTTACCGCTGCTTTCCACCACCAGAGTCTTTTGCGCAGTGACGCTGAGCCAGGCCCAGCCACTGCCGAAGCGGGTCAACGCCGCCTTGGTGAAGGCTTCCTTGAAACTGTCGAGTCCGCCCAATTGCTCGTCGATTGCCTTGGCCAGCGCGCCTTCGGGTTTCCCTCCGCCGCCGGGCGTCATGACCTCCCAGAACAACGAATGGTTGGCGTGGCCGCCTCCCTGATTGATCACCGCCGCGCGCAGTTTTTCCGGCAATTGCTGAACGGCAGACACCAGCTTCTCCACGGGCCACTCGGCATACTCGGTGCCCTCGACGGCCGCGTTGAGGTTGTTGATGTAGGTCTGGTGATGTTTGGTGTAGTGGATCTCCATGGTCTGCGCATCGATGTGCGGTTCCAGGGCGTCGTAGGCGTAGGGCAAGGCAGGCAAGCTAAAAGCCATGATCAATGGACTCCATGATGATGAGGCACAGGCGAAGCGGCATCGATGTGCAACAGTCGATGGGTACGCGGATATTCGCCGTGCTCACTGATGAAATTCAGCAGCTCGACGTAGGTCTTGCTGCTCTGGCGCAACGCGGCTTCACGCAATGTTTGTGGTAGTCGCGGGTCCTGCATGGTCTGCAACAGCCGTTGATGGATGGCACACAGGTATTCGGCGCTCTCCTCCGGCTGGTTCAGGCGCAAGTGCAGGTCCGCCAGGTTGTGATGGGAAATCACGCAAGCTGCCACCGCTTCGTCGGCATCCGCCCAGCGCTCGAACAGCACTTGGGCCAGGGCTAATGCCTGCAGATACGCCTCGCGGGCATCGACCAGTTCACCCTGCATGAAAAAGCGATTGGCTCTTTCGATCGTGCGTTTCCAGTGCTCCATGGTGCGCCTCCAAAGCGGCAGCGGGGCTTACACGCCGCCCGCGGTGAGTTTTTCCGGGTTGAGCAATTCTTCCAGCTGGCCGCGCGACAGGTCGGTGTGTTCCAGCGCGACGTCAATCACCGGCCGACCTTGCTGATAGGCCTTCTTGGCAATCTCGGCAGCTTTCTGGTAACCGATGATCGGGTTGAGCGCGGTGACCAGAATCGGGTTGCGCGACAACGCTTCCTTGATCCGGCCCTCATTGACCTTGAAGCTGGCAATCGCCTTGTCCGCCAGCAAGCGGCTGGAATTGGCCAGCAACTCGATACTGCTCAGCAGGTTCTGGGCGATGATCGGCAGCATCACGTTCAGTTCGAAGTTGCCCGACTGACCGGCAATGGTGATCACGCTGTCGTTGCCGATGACCTGAGCCGCGACCATTGCGGTAGCCTCCGGAATGACCGGGTTGACCTTGCCCGGCATGATCGAAGAGCCCGGTTGCAAGGCTTCCAGTTCGATCTCGCCAAGGCCGGCCAGCGGGCCGGAGTTCATCCAGCGCAGGTCGTTGGCGATTTTCATCAGCGACACGGCAGTCGCCTTCAGTTGCCCGGAGACCGCGACGGCGGTGTCCTGAGAGCCAATGAGCGCGAACAGGTCCTTGCCTGGCTGGAACTGAACCCGGGTCAATGTGCTCAGCTGCTGGCTGAAGCGCGCCGCGAACTCGGGGTGGGCGTTGACGCCCGTACCCACCGCCGTGCCGCCCTGGGCCAGGGATTGCAGGCTTGGCTGCAATCCTTGCAGCAGGCCGATGTTGGCCTTGAGCTGTTGCGCCCAACCGTTGAGCACCTGACTCATGCGCACCGGCATCGCGTCCATCAGGTGCGTACGCCCGGTCTTGACGTGGTGATGAACCTGCCCGGCCTTGCGCTCGATGACCTGCACCAGGTGCGTCAGCGCCGGCAACAATTGCTCATGCAACGCCAGCGCCGCACTGACGTGGATGGTGGTCGGAATAATGTCGTTGCTGCTTTGGCCACAGTTGACGTGATCGTTGGGGTTCACCGCCTCGCCGAGCAAGCGGCTGGCCAGCGTGGCGATCACTTCGTTGGCGTTCATGTTGGAACTGGTGCCCGAACCGGTCTGGAAGACATCCACCGGAAAGTGCTGCATGAAATCGCCTTCGAGCAGGCCTTGGGCCGCATCGACAATGGCCTTGCCCTGGGCTTCGCCGATTTGCTTGAGCTCGATGTTGGCGCGGGCCGCTGCGGCCTTGGCCAGGATCAGCGCGCGAATGAACTGCACGGGCATCGGCTTGCCGCTGATCGGGAAGTTATCCACCGCACGTTGAGTCTGTGCGCCGTAGAGGGCGTCTTCCGGGACCTGAAGCTCGCCCATGCTGTCGCGCTCAATACGTGTCTTGGTCATCTGTAGATCCTTGCACCAGTTCTATGAGAGGAATCGAGGGTTGCAACTCGCTCGTCGCCAGTTGCCAGGTGTAGCTTTGCCAGCGCTTGAGGCGGCATTTGCACAAAGAGAGGCGTTCCAGTTCGCGCAGCGGGCGCCAGGCCTGGTCGAGACAGTACGTGCGCCAATGCCACGGCAGCGCGACATCAGCGGCGGTGTCGAGTAACAAACGGAAGGAAGTTTCGGCGACGGTCCAGGGTGAGGTTGCCGTGCAGGCCGCCAGATACCGGCCTTCGGCCAGGTAGTGGTCGATCAGGCGAGGCTCGTCGGGATTCATCGCGCAACGGATCTGGCGACTCATCCAGCGCCAGCTTTCGAGGTAAGGCAGCTCGTGCAAGACACTACTCATGATCCGGGCCTATTCGGTAATGAGATTTATTATTATATGATAATGAGAAGCAAAACAAGCCGTGAAGACAGGTTACCCCTGTGGGAGCGGGCTCGCTCGCGAAGAGGGAGTGTCAGTCAACATCACTTCAACTGAAACAC
>NZ_JBWKZB010000034.1:0-72925 GCF_059424105.1 Pseudomonas sp. GW456-E7
ACGCATAGCCAAACACCTCAGATTTGGGCGCCATCATAGCGCCCGATTGAAGTGTCCAAAATCATTAGGCCAGTTCAAGCTCGCTCCCACATTAATCTTCAGTGAACACATAATTTGTGTACGACATGGATCCTGTGGGAGCGAGCTTGCTCGCGATGGCGGTCGAACGGTCGCTGAAGCTATTAAGGCTTGCGCTTACGCGGCCCGGTATTGAACACCGGTACCTTGCGCACCGGCTTGATCGAAGGCTCCGCCGGTGCAACCTCTCCGCTATCCACCCACTTGCCAAGATTGCGTTTACCACCGCCACCACCGGAAGCCTTGGGCTTCTTCGGTTTTTTCGGCTTCTTGACGACCTGACCGCTGGCATCGGTGTCCGGTACGCGGTGCTCCGGTTCGAAGTCCGGCTCGTTCTGCCGCTTCAAGGTCTGGCGGGTCAGCATCTCGATGGCCGACAGCAGATTCACTTCATCGGCGCACACCAGGGAAATCGCCTCGCCGGTCGAGCCCGCGCGGCCGGTACGACCGATGCGATGGATGTAATCCTCGGCGACGATCGGCAAGTCGAAGTTGACCACCAGCGGCAGGTCTTCGATGTCCAGGCCGCGGGCCGCCACGTCGGTAGCGACCAGAATCTGCACTTCACTCGCCTTGAAGCGGTCGAGCGCGCGCTGGCGGGTCGCCTGGGGTTTGTCGCCGTGGATGCCGTCGGCGTTGATGCCCAAGCCCTGGAGTTTTTCCACCAGCGCATCCACGCCGTTGCGGGTCTTGGCGAACACCAGCACCTGCTTCCACTTACCCTTGCGCATCAGGTGCACGAACAGTTCCGGCTTGCGCTTCTTGTCCACCGTTACGATCCATTGTTTGACCGTATTGGCCGCCACGTTGCGCGGGCTGACTTCAATGCTCAGCGGGTCGTTGAGCATCTGCCCGGCCAGCAGGCGGATGTCATCGGAGAAGGTCGCGGAGAACAGCAGCGTCTGACGTTTCTTCGGCAGCGCGCGATAAATGTTCGCCAGCTCCTCGGAAAAGCCCAGGTCGAGCATGCGGTCGGCTTCGTCCAGCACCAGGGTTTGCAGCTGGTTGAACTTCAGCGCGTTCTGGCGGAACAGGTCGAGCAAGCGGCCCGGGGTTGCCACCAGCAGATCGACACCGCTGCGCAGCTTCATCATTTGCGGGTTGATGCTGACGCCGCCGTACACCGCGTAAGTACGCAGCGGCAGGTTTTCGGCGTACTGGCGCACGGCTTCGTGAACCTGCTCGGCCAGCTCGCGGGTCGGTACCAGGATCAACGCGCGGACCGAGTTGGCGGTGACTTTCGGCCCTTCCATGGCCAGCAGTTGCAACAGCGGCAGGGCGAAACCGGCCGTCTTGCCGGTGCCGGTCTGGGCGGCGGCCATCAGGTCTCGACCGGCCAGCACCGCCGGAATGGCTTGCGCCTGAACCGGCGTCGGAGTCTGGTAGCCGAGCGTCTCAAGGGAGCGCAGCAAGGGTTCGATCAGGCCAAGGGTGGCGAAAGTCATGGGAGTACCGTAGGAAAATTCAGCGCGGGTTGTTCAAAACAAGTGTGCAAAACAAGATGCAATGCCGCGCAGTTTACCCTAATTCACTCGGGATTCTGTCGGTACTGCCGACGTCACCACCGGCCGCTCTGGCGCGCGACGCCACTGCGGCAGGCCAATCAAGACCACGGCGCTGATGATCACCGCCATCGCCAGTGCTTCTTCGATGCCGATGGTCTCGCCGACAAACACGATCCCCAGCAACACCGCCACCGCAGGATTGACGTAGGCATAACTGGTAGCCACCGCCGGGCGCACGTGTTTCAACAGGTACATGTAGGCGTTGAAGGCGATGATCGAGCCGAACACGGTCAAGTACGCCAGGGCTGCCCACCCTTCGATGGGCGGCACCTTTTCCAGGTGTTCACCGCTGACTGCGCTGGCAAACAGCAACACGACGCCGCCCACCAGCATTTCCACAGCGCTGGCCATCGCGCCCTGAGGCAACGGCAGGTGTTTGCTCCAAACAGAGCCGAACGCCCAGGTCGCCGCCGCAAAGATCAGCAACGCCGCCCCCAATGGACTCGATTGCAGGTTGGAACCCAGGTTGAGCATGGCAATGCCGATCAGCCCGAGCACAATCCCGGCCCATTCGAGACGGGTATTACGTGCGCCCCAGAAATATCCGCACAGCAAGGTAAACAGCGGCACCGTCGCCACCGCCAATGCGGCGACGCCAGAAGCCACCCCGGTGTGCTCGGCGACACTGACTGCGCCATTGCCACAGGCAAGCAGCAACACGCCAATGACCCCGGCGGCTTTCCACTGTGCCCAGGTCGGTGCCGGCGCCCCGCGCCAGCGCAGGAAGGCGTACATCAAGGTCCCTGCAATGACGAAGCGGATCCCGGCGAGCAGCAGCGGTGGCCAATATTCCACACCGATACGGATCACCAGGTAAGTCGAGCCCCAAATTACGTACAAGGCGAAAAAGGCAGCGATCAAAGGTAAGGGAAAGCGACGAAGGCCGGACATGGGGGCAGCTCACAGGCAAGGACAAGTGAACGGCTATTCTAGAAAGGCTGGCGACGGAAAATAAGTTACAAAACCTGTTTAAAGCGCCAGTACACTTTTCAAAACACGGAGTTCAGCGCTATAAACCATGTTTTCGAAAGTCGACCACTTTCAGGAGTCGCCCCATGGACAAATACGACCGCATGCTGCTCAGCGCCCTGCTGGAAAATGGTCGCGCGTCCTACGCAGACCTGGCGCGCAAGGTCAATCTGTCGGCCCCCGCCGTGGCCGAGCGCGTGGCCAAGCTCGAAGCCAGTGGCGTGATCACCGGCTATCAGGCAAAGGTCGACATGGCCAAGCTCGGCCTGCCGATCCAGTGCGTGATCGAACTGCGCCTGAACCAGCACGGCAACCAGAAGGCCTACGACGACCTGATCAAAATCCCGCAATTGACCGAATGCCATCGGGTGACCGGCGATCCGTGCGTGATCATGCAAGCCGCGGTGGGCTCGATGCCGGAGCTGGAAGAACTGATCAACCGGATCGCCACGTTCGGGTTCAGCAAGACGTCGATCGTGTTGTCCAGTGCGATAGAGAAGCGGGTGCCGTTGGGGCATATCGAAGGCAACGGCAAGCTTTGATCCAACGCGGAACCTGTAGGAGCGAGCCTGCTCGCGATGAACCCGAGAACAGTGCGGGGTGTCAGGTTTCCCGCGTTATCGTTGGCGACCATCGCGAGCAGGCTCGCTCCTACAGGGGACTTGTGGTGAGTTCGGGATCAGCGATAGCGCTTGAGATGTTCACCCACCTTCGCCGCCGGCACCTTCTGCAACTTGCACAGCAAGTCATGGGACAGCTCGCGCAGGCCATGCTTCTGCAGCAACTCTTCCTCCAGGTGCGCCGTCAGGTTGGCCGCCATCTCGGCATCGGCCATGGCCCGGTGGGCCTTGCCGGTGTGCGGCAGGTTGGCAAACGTGGTGAGGGTGCCGAGTTTGTGGTTCGGTGCGGCGGGCATCAGGCGGCGGGCCAACAGCAGCGAGCAGGCAAAGTTCTGCAAGCGGGTGCGCTTGATTCGCCCGAGTTCGAAGTCCCAGAATTTCTGGTCGAACGCGGCGTTGTGCGCGAGCAAGGGTGTGGTGCCGACGAACTCATTCACTTCGTTCATCACCTGCTCCGCCGACGGCGCGGTGCGCAGCATGGCGTTGCTGATGCCGGTGAGCTGCTCGATGAAAGCCGGGACGCGCACGCCGGCATTCATCAGGCTTTGGTAACGCTCGACGATGCGCCCCTGTTCAAGGATCACCACGGCAATTTCCGTGGCCCGGCAGCTGCTGCTCGGGGAGATCCCGGTGGTTTCAAAGTCGATGACTGCGATGCGTTCCAAACCTGGTTCAACTCCGTAAAAATCAATTCTTGAGCAGCAACGCGCCTTCGATCGGCACGTAGCGGCTGGCGGCGCGGATCAGCGAGTTGGCGGTCAGCCCCGGTACGCCGTAGGCCACGGCTTGCACGCCATGCTTGCTGATGATCCGCTCGAGCAGCATGTCGAAATCGCCATCGCCAGAAGCCAGGACGATTTCATCGACATGGTCGGCGGCATCCATGATGTCGAGCGTGATGCCCACGTCCCAGTCACCCTTGGCCGAACCATCGCTGCGCTGGATGTACGGCTTGAGTTTCACGGTGAAACCGAGGTTGCGCAGGATCTGCTGGAACTGCTGCTGTTTGCTGTCGCCACGGTCGATGGCGTAGGCGTAGGCTTCGACGATCTCGCCCTGCTGGCTGATGTCAGCCCACAGCGCGGCATAGTTGAAGTGGCAACCATAAGCCTGACGCACGGTGTAGTAGAGGTTCTGGACATCGGCGAACACTGCGATTTTTTTCACCGGCTTTCCTCAAGGCTGAATCAGGCACCAGGCCCGAAAGGTCGCCCAGTATGCCAGCCCAGAGGATTGTTCCGCGAATAATCGGCTATGTGGCGAGGGAGCTTGCTCCCGTTGGGGTGCGAAGCAGCCCCGTTACTTTGGAGTCCGAGGGGGCCTGCTACGCAGTCCAACGGGAGCAAGCTCCCTCGCAACTGGGTGTCAGACGAAGGAATCGTCGTCGCCGCCGAACAGCGAGTCATCGCTGTAGTCAGCGTCGCTGAAGCCGCCCTGATCGCTGCTCCAGGAATCATTGCCGGCCATGCGCTGGTCATCGCCCCAGCCATTGTTGCCCTGGTCGTTGACCTGGGCCGGCTCTTCCTTGATCACTTCGACGACTTCCGGTTGCTGATTGTGATGGAACAGGCTGCTGATGCCTTGTGCCAGCATCACGCCACCCGCCACGCCAGCGGCGGTTTTCAGCGCACCACCGAGGAAACTGCTGCCGGCCGCTGCCGGTGCTTGCTGCTGCGGGGCATAGCCCTGTTGTGGAAAATTCTGTTGCGGAGCACCGAAGTTCTGCTGTGGTGCTTGCGAACCGAACGACGAGCGTCCCGATTCACGCCAGCCACCGCTCGATGGCGCCGAGCTCTGGGTCGGTGCCGGTTGTGGATCACGGGAAGCGCCGCCAAAGATACTCGACAAAAAGCCACCGCTGCCCGACGCCGGAGCCGGGGTCGCCTGGGCCTTGGCCTGTTGCAGTTCGGCCTGCAATTGCTGGACTTGCCGGGTCAGTTGCTGGTTCTGCTCATCGAGGCTCTTGATCGCTGCCTCCTGCACCAGAATCGCCTGGGTCATGAAATATCCTGCCGCAGGCTGGCGCGTCAGGTGTTCCTTGATCCGCGCCTCGGCCTGGGCGTCGCGCGGGGCTGAGTCCGTTTCGGCCTGTTGCAGCCGGGAAAACAGTCCATCGATCAGGGTTTGTTCTTCGCTGTTCATGGCGACCTCGTAGATTGCCGGGAAAATCGTTGCCTTTATCCAATGAGGATAAGGTGCCCGACCTTAATGGAGGCTGAAACAAACTGTTTCAATGACCTTTACTGAACGTTTACGTTTGCGTCTCCCGGCACTTGATCGGTTAAAGTGGACCACTGCTTCCAACCTGCGATACCAACCGATGAATCCGTTAGATGTGCTGCGCGACTCCCTGTATTTCTTCAAGCGCAATCTGGGCCAGATCGTGCAGCTGTGCCTGCCGCTGGTCATTTTTGAGGCGCTGCTGCAACAAGTGGTCGACCACTCCACCGAACCGGACAGCTTCCCCGGCATCAGCGTGATTGTCGGCTTGCTGGTGTATCCGCTGTACACCGCCGCGCTGATCCTGTTTCTTGATGCTCGCAGCCGGGGCGAGTCGCCGCGCAATCGCGACCTGCTGGCGATGGCGGCGAGCCTGTGGCCGCGTTTCGCCCTGCTGACGGCGCTCAATACCGTGCTGATTCTGTTGGGCCTGTCGCTGTATTTCCTGCCGGGTATCTATCTGATGGTGACCCTGGCGTTTGGCGAATACCTGCTGGTGTTGCGCGGCATGGCGCCGCTGGCGGCCATGAAGGAAAGCCTGCGCATGACCCAAGGTCACTTCCTGCGCATCCTGTTGTGCATTCTGTGTGTGATGGGGCCGCTGTGGCTGCTCAAGGGGGCGACCCTGGCGGTGTACCCCGAACCGCAGAACCCGGTGATCTCGCTGCTGATCGACAGCGCCCACAGTTTCCTGCAGCTGTTTACCAGCGTGGTGCTGTTCCGTCTGTTCATGCTGATCAACCCGTTACCTGAGAGCAATGACAGCTCGCTCTGACGTTAGGCGCGCCCATCGCTCTCGGGTATGCTCGGGAACAATTTTGCAACGCCAATAAGCCGAGCCATGACCCGTCTACTGCGCCACACCCTGCTGGGCCTGCTGATCGTGATCGGCCTGATCGCCGTGATGACCTACAGCCTGACCTGGCGCCCCGACGCCAAAGAAGAGTTGCCCGTCAGTTGCAGTCCCCAGGCACCCACCCTGGTCCCCGGCCAGGCACTGAAAGTGATGACCTGGAACGTCCAGTTCCTGGCCGGCAAGCGTTACGTGTTCTGGAATGACCTGGCCGCCGGTACCGACGAACGCCCCACAACGGAAGACATGGCCTTCAGCCTCGACGAAGTGGCGCGGGTGATTCGCGACGAACAACCGGATGTCGTGCTGTTGCAGGAGCTGGACGACGGCGCCAAGACCAGCGATTACCAGCACCAGTTCAAACTGCTGCAGGAACGGCTCGCCGATTTGTACCCATGCAGTGTCAGCGCCTTCGACTGGAAGGCCGACTTCGTACCGGACCCGCATATCTTCGGCAGCGTCGGCCGGCAACTGGCAACCCTGAGCCGTTACCGGATCGAACATGCCCAACGCCTGCAACTGCCCGTCGCCTCGGGCAATCCGCTCAGCCGCCAATTCAACCCCAGAAACGCCTTGCTGGTGAGCTACTTGCCGTTGAGTGACGGTGGGCAGATGGCGGTGCTCAATACCCATCTGGAACGTGCGACACATGCCGACAACACCTTGCAAAACCAGGTGAACGCCGTGGCCAGGACCCTCGATAAACTCGAAAGCCGTGGCACACCGTGGTTGATCGGCGGGGATTTCAACCTGTTGCCGCTGGGTCAATATCGACGCCTGTCCGATGCACAACGCGCACCCTACTCCGCCGACAGCCCGTTGCACCTGCTGTGGGACAAATACCCGATGATCCCGACCAACAACGAAGCCAGCGGGATCGACCGCGAGCGCTGGCTGACCCACTACCCGAACGACCCCGGGCTGAACGGCCCGGACCGGACCGTCGACTACCTGTTCTACAGTCCGCGGATCAAACGGGTGGAGGCCATGGTGCGGCAGGACGATACGTTGCGTATCTCCGATCACTTGCCGGTGATTGCGCGGTTCCTTCTACCCGCAACACCCTAGCCCCTCATTCAAGTCAGATGCAAAACCTGTGGGAGCGAGCTTGCTCGCGATGGCGTCGTGTCAGTCGACATCATTGTTGAATGACAAATCGCTATCGCGAGCAAGCTCGCTCCCACAGGGATAGTGCATGGGCTGGAATCAGGCTTAATGCACCTCTTCCAGATCGTCATGCAGCAGCCCGAAGATCTCGCGCTTCATCTCGATGAACGAGCGCTCCATGACCATGTCCAGGTTACGCGGACGATCGATCGGCACATCGAGGATCTGCTTGATCCGCCCCGGCCTGGCGCCCATGACATAGACCCGGTCGCCGAGCAGAATCGCCTCGTCGATGTCGTGGGTCACGAACAACACGGTCTTCTTGCTGTTGCCCCACACCCGCAGCAACAACTGCTGCATTTGCAGGCGCGTCTGGCTGTCGAGGGCGCCGAAGGGTTCGTCCATCAGCAGGATCTGCGGGTCGTTGGCCAGCGCGCGGGCGATGGCGACGCGCTGCATCATCCCGCCGGACAGCTGCTTGGCGTAGTTGTCGGCAAAGCCGCTCAGGCCCACTTCATTGACGTAGTAGTCGACAATATCCTTGCGCTGCGCCGCCGGCATGCCGCGCCGCTTGAGGCCGAATTCGACGTTCTGCCGCACGGTCAGCCACGGGAACAGCGTGTAGCTCTGGAACACCATGCCGCGATCCGCGCCGGGGCCCTCCACCTGTTGGCCGCCGACGTAGATCGCCCCCGACGTAGGTTCGGCCAGGCCGGCGGTGAGGTACAGCAGGCTCGACTTGCCGCAGCCCGAAGGGCCTACCAGTACGGCGAACTGCTGGTCCGGGACCTCGAACGACACTTCTTCCAACGCGGTAAAGGTCCCGCCATCCGGCTTCTTGTAACGCAGGCTGACCTTGTCCACCTGCAGCCGAGGCGCGTTCACCGGGGCAGCCTGAGGGGCGAAAAAACGATGAGTGGCGGCGGTTACTGAGCCCATGCGGTAATCCTCAGACGAAGGAAACGGAACAGTTGATCGGTGACCAGGCCCAGCAGGCCGATGATCGCGATGGCGAGGAAAATCACATCCACCTGGAAGCCGCGCATGGCCTTGAGGCTCAGGTAACCCAGGCCACTGGAAGCGGCGACCAGTTCAGCTACCACCAGGTAAGTCCAGGCCCAGCCCATGGTGACGCGCAGGGTATCGAGCACGCCGGGTAGCGAAGCTGGAGCGATCACGTGTAGCACCGCGTCACGACGGTTCGAACCGAGGGTATAGGAGGCGTTGATCAGGTCCTTGGAGATGCCTTTGGACACGTCCGCGATCATCACCAGTTGCTGGAAGAACACGCCGAAAATGATCACCGAGACCCGCTGCTCCAGACCGATGCCGATCCACAGGATGAACAGCGGTACGAACGAAGTCACCGGCAGGTAGCGAATGAAGTTGACCATCGGCTCCAGGAACGCCTGGACGATGCGGAAGCTGCCCATCAACAGCCCCAGCGGCACCGCCACCAGGGACGAGACAATGAAACCGACCATCACCACTTCAACGCTGGCCCACACGTGCTGGCCGAGGGTGCCGTCGCGACCGAGGCGCACGGCGGCCTCGACCACCGCGCCCGGGGTCGGCAGGAACATGCCCGGCACCACACCGCCGTAGGACAACCCGGCCCACAGGCCGACCAACAGCACCCAGGCCAGGCCGCTCGCGCTCCAGATCACCGAGACCGGCAAACCGGTCTTGGGCGTGATGCAGCGGCTCAGCCACGAATTGCGCTTGAACATGCAGCCTCCTAGAGCGGGGTGACGAAGCGGTTGTCGATCAGGTCGTCATTGCTGACGTTGTAGGGCTTGCCTTGCAGCTCGCTGGCGGTCTCGTTGGCCAGTTTGATCAGCGGTGCGCTGTCACCCGGCTTGCCCGGCGAACCCAGCAGCTTTTCGCTCATGGCCTGATCGTAGAAGCGCACGCCCTGGGCGGCCGCTTCCATTTCCTTCGGATCGGCCAGGTAACCGCCGACACCCTTGGCCATGATTTTGTAGGCTTCCTGCGGATGATCCTTGGTGTACTGCACGGCTTTGTACAAACCGGCCACCAGTGCCTTGACGTCTTCCGGCTGTTTCTCGATGACGCTGCAGTTCAGCGCCACCACGTCGACGATCACGCCCGGCGTGCTGCTGCTGTCGATCAGTACCTTGCCCTGCTGCTTGTCGCGCACCATCGACAGGTGCGGCTCCCAGGTCACGGCAGCGGGTACGCGACCGGCGATGAACGCGGTGGCGGCATCGTCGGCCGTCATGTTCTGCACGGTGATGTCGCTCATTTTCATGCCGTTCTTTTTCAGCAGATACGACAACCAGAACTGCGAGGTCGAACCTTCGTTGACCGCAACGGCCTTGCCTTTGAGCTCTTGCAGACTCTTGACGTCCTTGCCCACCAGCACGCCGTCACCACCATGGCTGTCGTCCAGCGCGGCCACGGCCTTGAAGCAGAATTGCGGACGGTACTTGAGCACCTCGTCGATGGTCGACGCCGAGCCGGACAACTCGCCGGACGCTTGTGCGGCCATGTACATCGCCGCTTCTTCGACCACCGGCAATTCGACGGTCAAACCGTTTTCCTTGAAGTAGCCCAGGTCCTGGGCCAGGTACAGGGTGCCGTAGCCGACCCAGGTGGTATGGCCGATGGACAGGGTGCCGGCCTGGGCGCTGGTAGCGACCGTCGCGGCGATGGCGGTGACCGCCAGTGGATGGACAACGCGCGTAAGCAAGGACTTGATCATGGAGCACTCCCAAAGCTGTTGATTTAGTTTTGTCATGGGCAGTACGGCGAGCCCTGAATCAGCTGCAACCTGTGGTCTCTGAGGGACCCTTCGGCGGGCAGCATTCGGCGGGCTGGCGAGATCGATGTTGGCCCAAGGGCGGGATTAGGAAAATGAGGAAATTTGTGGATGCGAGTGATGAAAAAACTGGTTAGCGCGCACCGCCAAAAGGCGGCAATGGCGAGGATGCACAAGGTCAGTGCAAGGCATGAAAAATGTGTCGAATGGTCAATAGCATTCGCGAGCAGGCTCGCTCCCACAGGGGGTCTACGCCGACCCTATTACTGAGATCGACATAAATCCAATGTGGGAGCGAGCCTGCTCGCGAATAAGGTCCGCAGGACCTTCAGGTGATGTCAGAGCCGGCCGTATTCCTGCGCCGTTCGATCCACCGCTTTCAAGGTCTTGGCAATCAACTCGTCAATCTCTTCACGGCTGGCAATCAACGCCGGCGCCATGATCATCCGCCCCAGTGTGGAGCGAATGATCACCCCCTCTTCAAAACCAATCGTACGGCAGCGCCACGCAATGTCGTTCTCGTTGGCAAAACGCTTGCGGCTGTTTTTGTCTTCGGCCAGCTGCAGCGCCGCGACCATGCCGGTACCCTGGATATCGCCCACCAACGGATGCTTACCGAACACTTCGCGCAGGCACTGTTGCAGGTACGGGCCGATGTCGTCCTTGACCCGCGTCACCACGCCTTCATCGCGCAGGGCCTTGAGGTTGGCAATCGCCACCGCCGCCGCCACCGGGTGCCCGGAATAGGTCAGGCCGTGGGCAAACACACCGCCCTGCTCCACCAGCACCGAGGCCATTTTCTTCGACAGGATCAAGCCGCCCATGGGGATATAGCCCGAGGTCAGGCCCTTGGCGATGGACAGGGTGTCCGGCTCGAAACCGAAGTACTCGTGGGCGAACCATTCGCCGGTGCGACCGAAGCCGCCGATCACTTCATCGGCGCACAGCAGCACATCGTACTGGCGGCAGATGCGCTGGATTTCCGGCCAGTAGCTTTCCGGCGGGAAGATCATCCCGCCGGCACCCTGGAACGGCTCGGCGATGAAGCCTGCGACCTTGTCCGCACCCAGTTCGAGAATCTTCGCTTCCAGTTGCCGGGCCGCGCGCAGACCGAATTCCGCCGGCGTCAGGTTGCCCTCGTGAGCGAAGAAGTACGGCTCGTCGATGTGCTCGATGTCCGGAATCATGCCGCCCATTTCGTGCATGAACTTCATGCCGCCCAGTGCCGTCGCGGCCAGGGTCGAACCGTGGTAACCGTTCCAGCGGCCGATCATGATTTTCTTCTCGGGCTTGCCGAGCACCTGCCAGTAACGCCGCACCGTGCGGATCAACACCTCGTTGGCCTCGGAGCCGGAGTTGGTGTAGATCGCGTGGCTGTAGTGACCCGGCAGCAGGCTGAACAGCAGCTCGGACAGCTCGATCACCTGCGGGTGGGTGGTGTGGAAAAACATGTTGTAGTACGGCAGCTGTTCCAGCTGCTGGCTCGCCGCGGCCGCCAGGTCCTTGCGCCCGTAACCGAGGTTGGTGCACCACAGCCCGGACATGCCGTCGAGGTAACGGCGGCCATCGTTGTCCCACAGGTGCAGGCGCTCGCCACGGACCATCACCCGTGGTCCCTCGTCGTTGAGGGCTTTCTGATCGACGAACGCATGGATGTGGTGCGCAGCGTCGGCGGCCTGGTAGTCGCGGGTTTCACGTGGTGTGGTCATCGCCTGTTCTCCGTTTTGTTATCAGCGCAATTGAAACCAGGTGGTCTTCAACTGGGTGTATTTATCGAATGAATGCAGGGACAGGTCGCGGCCGAAACCGGACTGCTTGCCGCCGCCAAAAGGTACGGTCACGTCCAGTGCATCGACGCTGTTGACCGACACCGTACCCGCTCGCAATTGTCGCGCCACGCGGTGGGCGCGGTTGAGGTCGTCGGTCCACAGCGAAGCCGCCAGACCGTAGACGCTGTCGTTGGCCAATTGCAACGCATGGGCCTCGTCGTCGAACGCCGTGACGGCCAGAACCGGGCCGAATACTTCGTCGCGAAACAGCGGCATGTCCGACGTCACGCCGGTAAAGATCGTCGGCTGGATGAAGTTGTCGGAGCCGTTGAAGATCGACTGTCGACCGCCACAGATCCTGGTCGCACCTTGCTGCTCGGCCTGCTGGATGAACTTCATGATGCGCGCGGTCTGACGGCTGTCGACGATGGCACCGGCGGCGCTCGACGGGTCCAGCGGATCGCCCGGCAACCAGCGTTCGGCCTGGGCCTTGAGGCGTTCGACGAACGCGTCATGAATCGAGCGCTGCACCAGCAATCGCGAGTTGGCCGAACAGACTTCGCCCTGATTGAAAAAGATGCCGAACGCGGCTTTTTCGGCAGCCAGATCCAGGTCCTGACAATCGGCGAACACCAGGTTGGCACTCTTGCCGCCGCACTCCAGCCACACCTGTTTCAGGTTCGATTGTGCCGAGTACTGCATGAAATATTTGCCGACCTCAGTGGAGCCGGTGAACACCAGGCAGTCGACGTCCGGGTGCAGGCCGAGGGCCTTGCCGGTTTGCTCGCCCAGGCCCGGCAGTACGTTCAACACACCCGCAGGCACACCAGCCTCAAGCGCCAGCTCCGCCAGACGCAAGGCCGAAAACGGCGACTGCTCGGCCGGCTTGAGAATCACCGAGTTACCCGCGGCCAGGGCCGGGGCGAGTTTCCACGCGGCCATGTCCAGCGGAAAATTCCACGGCACCACGGCAGCCACCACGCCAAGGGCTTCGCGGGTGATGGTCGCCAGCACGTTCTGCGCGCTCGGTGCGACCTGGTCGTAGAGTTTGTCGAGGCTTTCGGCGTACCAGCGGAACACCCCGGCGGCACCCGGCACATCGATGTTGTAGGCGTCCGTGACGGGCTTGCCCATGTTCAGCGAATCGAGCAGCGCCAGTTCTTCACGGTTTTCGAGGATCAAGTCGGCCAGGCGCAGCAGCACTTGTTTACGTTCAGTCGGCGAACGTGCCGACCAGGTGCCGGCTTCAAACACTTGCCGCGCATTGCGCACCGCCGCGTTCACATCTTCCTCGCCACAGGCTGCGACATTGGCCAGGCATTGCCCGGTGGCGGGGTTGATCGCGGCGAAAGTCTGCCCCGACTGCGCCGCACGGCGCTGGCCATCGATCACAGCCTGGTCGGGAAACCGCAGGGAAGCGGCCTTGCGTTGCCAATACTCAAGCTCGAACACGATCGGATGCTCCAGAGGACATTCTTGTGTATTGGATAGTCGCTCAGGCCCGAGCGGTGGAAAACCAGTAAAAATGTGTTCGCAGGCCAAGAAAAAACTACGTAGCCAATCTCCCTTCTGGCGCAGCATGTGGTTATTGTTCAACCACAACAAATCGCTACCCGAGCGGATAGGGGTGGCGCGCAAATTGCCTGGATGCCTGATTCGTTCTCCCCCGAGGTTTGCTGTGGCTGCCTACAATCTGCGTCAACTGAAATACTTCATCACCACCGTCGAGTGCGGCAGCGTCGCCGAGGCCTCGCGCAAGCTGTACATCGCCCAGCCGTCGATCTCCACGGCCATCAAAGGGCTGGAAGACAGCTTCGGTGTGCAACTGCTGATTCGCCATCACGCCCAGGGCGTGTCATTGACGCCCAGCGGTGCACGCTTCTACCGCAAGGCCCAGGAACTGCTGCGCATGGCCAAGGAGTTCGAGCAGAACGCCCTGGCCGACAACGATGTGGTGTCCGGGCAGATCGATATCGGCTGCTTCGAAACCGTCGCGCCGCTGTACCTGCCGCAATTGATCGCCGGGTTTTCGGCGTTGTACCCGGGGGTGGAAATCCGCATCCGCGACGGCGAACAGCAAGAACTGGTGCAGGGCCTGACCTCCGGTGCCTTCGATCTGGCGATCCTCTATGAGCACGATCTCGACGGCACCATCGCAACCGAACCCTTGATGCCGGCGCAACGGCCTTACGCGCTGCTACCGGCCGATCACCGTTTTGCCCAGCAGGCACAAGTCTCACTGCGGGACCTGTGCCTGGAGCCGATGATTCTTTTGGACGTGCAGCCGAGCCGGACCTATTTCGTCAGCCTGTTCGAAGAGCTGGACCTGACCCCGCGCATTGCCTTCAGCTCGCCATCGATCGAGATGGTTCGCGGCATGGTTGGACAGGGGTTCGGCTTCTCGATCCTGGTGACCAAGCCGCATTCGGAGTGCACCTACGACGGGCAGAAAGTGGTGTGCGTCGACATCGCCGAAGACGTAACGGGCTCCGGGCTGGTGGCGGCCTGGCTCAAGCGCGGGCAACTGACCAAACCGGCGCAGTTGTTTGCCGACTATTGCCGCGAACAACTCACGGCGAAATCCGAACGATCACACCGCCCTCTGTAGGAGCTGCCGCAGGCTGCGATCTTTTGCTCTTGAAAAAATCAAGATCAAAAGATCGCAGCCTGCGGCAGCTCCTACGTAATCGCGATGCGATTACTTCCTCGGCTTGATCCGCGCAGTCGCTTCGGCCACCAGCGGATCATCCGGCCAGTAATGCTTGGGATAACGTCCCTTCAAATCCTTCTTCACTTCGGCGTAGGTGCTGCGCCAGAAGTTCGCCAGGTCCTGCGTCACCTGCACCGGCCGCCGCGCCGGGGACAACAGATGCAGCTTGACCACTTGCCGCCCTCCGGCGATGCGCGGGGTTTCGGCCAGGCCGAACAACTCCTGCAGCCGCACCGCCAGAATCGGCGGCTGTTCGCTGTAGTCCAGGCGAATCGATGAGCCCGACGGCACACTCAAATGATGCGGCGCCAGCTCGTCGAGTCGCTGCGGCAACGGCCACGGCAGCAAGTTGTGGACGATGCTCGACAGGTCCAGATTGGCGAAGTGACTGAGACGCGAAACCTTGCCCAGATACGGCATCAGCCAGTGTTCCAGGCTTTTGAGCAACGCTGCATCGCTGACATCCGGCCACTCGCTCTCGCCCTTGCCGGCGAGGTCCAGTTGCCGCAACAACGCGACCCGCGCCTGCCACTGACGCAGTTCCGGGGTCCACGGCAACAGCTCCAGGCCTTTGCGTCGCACCAGGTTCACCAGTGCCTGGCTGCGGGCAGTTTCGTCGAGGCCGGTGAGCGGTTCACGGCTGAGGATCAATTCGCCAACCTTGCGCTGACGCTCGGCCCGCAGCACGCCCTCGCGCTCGTCCCAATCCAGTTGATCGACACAGCGAACCTGCTCGGCCAGCACTGAGTCGAACAGCGCCGGATCGAAATCCGTCGCCAGGTAAATCCGCTCTTCACGTTGCCCCTGGCGACTGCCTAGATCGGCGATCACCAGCCACGGTTGCTTCATCAGGCTGTCGGCCTCGGCGAACAGCGCGGCACGTCCGTTGGCCAAGCGATATTCCGCACCACCGGCGCGCCGTTGTTGGGCGACGCGGTCGGGATAGGCCAACGCCAGCAATGCACCGAGCCAGCGCGGGTGATCAGGATCGCTGACCGGCTCCGAGGCTTTGCCGCGCAAGTAACCACGGTATTGCCGCGCCAGTTGCCGTGCGCGTTGCACGCCACCCTGCGCGCCACGTGCGGCGCGTTCTTCGCCAGACAGCAATACCAGGCGGCTGTGCAAGTCCGCCCCGGCGCCACGCAAGATATCGCGCTCGCCGAGCAGTGCGGCGACGTCGCAAGCCATATCCGCCAGTCCCAGCGCCTGGCCGCGCAACAGCAAATGCGCGATACGCGGATGGGCCGGCAGTTCGGCCATGGCCTGGCCGTGACGGGTCAGCGCTTCGCCGTCCAGTGCGCCCAGGCGTTCGAGCAGATCCTGAGCCTGTGCATAAGCAGCGGCCGGTGGCACGTCAAGCCACACCAGTTGCCCGGGTGTCACACCCCAGCGCGCCAATTGCAGGGCCAGCCCGGCAAGGTCCGCCGAGAGGATTTCCGCGCTGCCATAAGCCGCCAGTTGCTCGTGCTGGTCCTGGGACCACAGGCGATAACAAACACCGGGCTCCAGACGCCCGGCCCGGCCCGCACGCTGGGTCGCACTGGCCTTGGAAATGCGCTGGGTGTCGAGACGGGTCATGCCGCTGCCCGGGTCGAAACGCGGCACCCGCGCCAGCCCGGCATCGATCACCACGCGCACGCCGTCGATGGTCAAACTGGTTTCGGCGATGTTGGTGGCCAGCACCACTTTGCGCTTGCCCGGCGGCGCCGGATCGATCGCCGCCCGTTGCGCCGTCAGGTCCAGTTCACCGTGCAACGGACACAGCAGAACCTGTGGGTTGTCACCCAAGGCATCGGCCAATTGCTGATGCACGCGGCGGATTTCCGCTTGCCCCGGCAGAAACACCAGCACGCTGCCGGTCTCGTCGTTCAAGGCTTCGAGGAGGGTCTGCACCAGGCGCGGCTCGATGAATTCACCGGCCTGGAACGGCCGGCCCCAGCGCATCGCCACTGGGTACATGCGTCCTTCGCTGCGCAGGATCGGCGCGTCGTCGAGCAACCCGGCCAAGCGTTCGCCTTCAAGCGTGGCGGACATCAAGAGGATTTTCAGCGGCTGGTCGTCACGGAACAGTTCGCGGCCATTGAGGCTCAGGGCCAAGGCCAGGTCAGCATCGAGGCTGCGCTCGTGGAATTCGTCGAAGATCAGCAGGCCAACGCCTTCCAGCGCCGGGTCATCCTGCAGGCGCCGGGTGAGTATGCCTTCGGTGACCACTTCGATTCGGGTATTGGGGCCGACCTTGCTGTCGAGGCGAATGCGATAGCCCACGGTTTCGCCGACCTTTTCCCCCAGCTCACTGGCCAGCCGCTCCGCCGCTGCGCGTGCGGCCAAGCGGCGGGGTTCGAGCATCAGGATGGTCTGCCCGGTGAGCCACGGCTCGTTGAGCAAGGCCAAGGGTACGCGGGTGGTTTTACCGGCACCGGGCGGTGCTTCGAGCACGGCTTCGTGGCGTGTAGCGAGGGCTTCACGCAGGGCGGGTAAAACTTCATCGATCGGCAAAGAAATCATGCTGGCTCCAAAACAGAGGGCCGAGTATAACGGCGAACTGCCAGGCGTTCGTCAGGGTCTTAATTCATACCGACGACGTTTCGTTTCGAGATTACCCAGGAGATTTCATATGCGTGCTCCCTTTCGCCTGATTGGCGGTGTTCTGGTCGCAACCCTGCTGACTCAAGTGACCGCCTGCGGGTCGATTTTCTATCCCGATCGCCGTGGCCAGATCGAAGGCAAGATCGACCCGGCCATCGCCGCGCTCGATGCCGTGGGCCTGCTGTTCTACATCATCCCCGGCCTGATCGCGTTTGCCGTGGACTTCGCCACCGGCGCGATTTATTTCGAGCCGGGCAAGACCGCCCAGGTCGATCCGCAAAAACTCAAGGACGCCATCGGCCCCGACGGCCAGGTCGATAACCGCAAGTTGCAGACTATTCTGGAAAGCGAGCTGGGCCGCAGCTTCCCGCTGGACGATCCACGCCTGATCCAGAGCAAAGGCAGCGCCCAACAACTGGCGATGTTCGGCCTGCAACCGGCCGCGTAATCCCTGCGCACGAAGGACTCTTCAAGGAACGATGACCACTATGACCTCCAGCTCCGAACACGCCCGCCTGCTGCGGCTGGCGACCCGTGCCTCGGTGGCGGTGGCGTGCACGTTGATCATCGCCAAAGCCATCGCCTGGTGGCTGAGCGGCTCGGTGAGCATGCTCGCCGGGCTTACCGACTCGGCACTCGACGGCGTCACGTCATTGCTCAACCTGCTGGCGGTGCATTACGCCCTGCGCCCCGCCGACAATGATCATCGCTACGGGCACGGCAAGGCCGAGTCGTTGGCGGGCATGGCCCAGGCGTTGTTCATTGGCGGCAGTGCGGTACTGATTGCGTTGCAGGCCTATGATCGGCTCAAACACCCCGAACCGGTCGGCGCGCCGTGGATCAGTATCGGCGTGATTGTGTTCTCCCTCGTACTGACCCTGGGGTTGTTGATGTTTCAACATCGGGTGGTCAAGGCCACCGGCTCCAACGCGGTGCGCGCCGACTCCCTGCACTACCGTTCGGACCTGCTGCTCAACGGCAGCATTCTGATCGCGCTGGTGCTGGCCGGGTTTGGACTGCATCAGGTCGACCCCTGGTTCGGTCTGGGAATCGCTGCCTACATTCTGTGGAGCGCAGTGCAGATCGCCCGGGAGAGCTTTGCGGTGTTGATGGATGAAGAACTGCCGCAGGAGGTCAGCCAGCACATGCTGGAATTGGCGTGCAGCGTGCCCGGCGTGCTGGGTGCCCATGACCTGCGCACGCGGATCTCCGGCAACCAGTGGTTTGTGCAATTGCATCTGGAACTGCCGGGGGAATTGACGCTGTCAGTGGCCCACGGCATCAGCGATCAGGCTGCCGCGGCCATTCACGACGCCTACCCGCGAGCCGAAGTGCTGGTGCACGCCGACCCGCAGGAAGTGGTGAAAACCGCTCGGACTCAGTAGTTCACCTGATAACCACGACTGCTCAGGCAACTGCCCTGGGCCTGCCGGTAGGCTTGCACCACCGACGGGTCTGGCTGGTAGGTGGCGGTACGTGGATCGAAACCACTCTGCTGCACCGCGTATTGATAACACTCGTAGCCATCGCGATTGACCTGCTCCGGCGACTGGCCGTTGGCCGGGTACGCCTCCACGTCATAACCATTGCTGGCGGCCAGTGGTGGCGACTGTGGTTGGCCAACCGGCGGCTCGACCACGACGTAATCCCGGGTGCTCTCCTGATAGGCGTAATACGAACCGGCCGCGAGGAACAGCAGCGCCCCGCCGATCCACACCTGCTCGGCATAATCAGGAAGGTAGCTGACGCGAATCCCGCGGGGTGGCACTACCACCTCATAACGCGGGCCCAGCGGGCGATACCAGTAGCCACCGGAATAGTAGTAATCCATGCCACGGTAAGGCACGCGGAAGTTACGCTCGGGGAAGCGGTCGATCAGCTGGCCGGGGCGATACCTGGGACCTGGCCCCCAGCCGTTACCGTGTCCGCTCGGGCGTCCGTCCCAGTGATTGTCATTGGTCGGCGCACCGACATAGCCCTTCCAGCGCTGATTGTAATCGTTGCGATGCGGCTGATCCTGATAGTCACCGCGCCGCGGCGGCTGGGTCTGGCGCACGGTGTCCGGGCGCGGCTGGATCGGCATGTCAGTGGCCGGTGCCTGCGGCGGTGGCGGCGGTGAGCGAACCGGGCTGTTGAAATCCGGCGCTGGACGGGGCTGCCGCTGGCTATTGTTCTGATGTTGATTCTGGCCGTTGTGCTCGTACTGGCGGTTGTCGTTGTTCTGCGCACGCGGCGGGTTCTGTGGCGGGCCGTTCTGCGGGCGTGGCTGGTTGTTGCCACCATGGCCCTGACTACCCCCCTGGTTACCACCCTGATGCCCATCCTGGCCGTGCTGCCCGCCATCATGGCCACGGTTTTGCTGCTCATCGGCCAGCGTTTGCGCAGTGACACTGACACACAGCAAACCAACACCGGCCAAACGCCAGAAGCGCGATTTCATGCTTATCCTCATTGCGGGTCAGGGCCTGTACGTAAGACTGGGAAAGCAGTGGCCGGTTCTGCGACAGGTTATCAGTCACGAAACTTATTTATTGAGGCCAGGAGGGTCAAATTCCACGCAAGAAAAAGGGGAGACCCGTCGGCCTCCCCTTGGAGAACTTCGTCCTGGCTCAACGCTTGTGGCGCCGGCTCACCTCACGCCGTCTTCTGGACAGTGTGTAGCTCGGGGGCCGGCACATCCCCGGTGGGGGTGGCGACCGCGGCGGGCCTGATTGGGCGAGCCGCACTGGACTGTTTGTCCGAGCAGTGATTCTGGTGATAAGAATAGGCCGCAAGCGCCGACAGAGGATTGCGAAGATTGCTCAATTAAACACCACTTGCGCAATTTTTAACCCCGGATACATAATCCGCCGCAATAGTTACGACAAAGGACTGATTGATGAGCAAGCTCGATCGTTACGACCTGAGTATTTTGGCGGAATTGCAGCGCGACGCACGCATCTCCAACCAGGAGTTGGCCGAGCGCATCGGTCTGTCGCCTTCGCCGTGCTCGCGGCGGGTCAAGCAACTGGAAGACGACGGCTACATTTCCCGTCAGGTCGCCCTGCTCGACCGCAAAATGCTCGGCCTGAGCCTGACGGCCTACGTGCTGATCGGTATGGACCGTCATACGCCGGAACGTTTCGAGAACTTCGAAGCAGCCATTCGCACCTTGCCCCAAGTGCTCGAATGCAGCCTGGTGACCGGGATGGATGCCGACTATCAACTCAAGGTCGTGGTGCCGGACATGGATCACTACCAGAAACTGCTGCTCGGGCATCTGACCCGGATTGAAGGCGTGACCAGCGTGCGTTCGAGTTTTGTGCTGAACCAGGTGCTCAACAGCACCGAACTGCCTTTGACTCACCTGCGCAGTTAAGACACCCCACCCTGTAGGAGCTGCCGAAGGCTGCGATCTTTTGATCTTGATTTTTTTAAGATCAAAAGATCGCAGCCTGCGGCAGCTCCTACAGGACGGACCGGGCGACGAATGACTGCGACACACCGACGCAGGTCAATACTGCACGCAGCCAGCGAGGCGTATACTCCCCGCGCCCTTTTAGCCTCGCCCGCGCTGGAGATGTTCGATGGATCCTGCAGTCTTTGAAGAGTGGATGATGACCGGCCTGGTCACGATCCTGATCATTTTCATGGGTTTCATCGTCTGGGATCTGGCGAAGAAGTCCAAGGCCGGGCGCTTTGGCTCGTTCATCCTGTTCTTCGTCCTGGGCCTGGGCGTGGCCGCGTTCATCATCAAGAGCGTGGTGATCGGCCTGATCGAATCCGGCGCCTTATAAGCGCGCCGGTACTTCTTTCCACTGACCCTGATCGAGCCCTTCGATCGTCCAGTCACCGATTCTGACCCGCACCAGACGCAAGGTCGGCAAACCGACCGCAGCGGTCATGCGCCGCACCTGCCGGTTGCGCCCTTCGCGAATCACCAACTCCAGCCAACTGGTCGGCACGCTTTTGCGAAAGCGCACCGGCGGATTGCGCGGCCATAGCTCGGGCTCGTCCAGTTGCCGCGCCTCGGCGGGCAAGGTCATGCCATCGTTCAATTCAACGCCGTCACGCAGACGCTGCAACTGCTCGGCGCTCGGCTCGCCCTCGACCTGCACCCAATAGGTCTTGGCCAGTTTGTGCTTCGGGTCGGCGATCCGTGCCTGAAGCTGGCCGTCGTTGGTCAACAGCAACAAGCCTTCGCTGTCGCGATCCAGCCGTCCCGCCGGATAGATTCCCGGTACATCGATGTAGTCCTTGAGCGTCGCGCGCCCTTCGCCGTCGCTGAATTGCGTCAGCACATCGAAGGGTTTGTTGAACAGGATCAGCTTCGGCTCGGCCGGTGGTGCCTTGGCGACACGGCGCGGGGCTGCAGGCGACGGTTTCGTGCCAGGGCGGCGGGAAACGGGACGTTGAGGAGGACGAGACATGAGAAAGGAAACATCTAACGGTCAGGGCTGCCAATGCTAGTGCCCCAACCGTCAAATGACCATGACAACCGTTAGCGGAACGGTGGCTCGTCGAAGCTGCGCAGTTTGCGCGAGTGCAGTGAGTTGAGCTCGGTGCGCAACAGATCCACCGCCTCGATACCGATTTTCAAGTGCTGGCTGACCGCGCGCTCATAGAAGGCGTTGGCCGAGCCCGGCAACTTGATTTCGCTGTGCAGCGGTTTGTCCGAGACGCAGAGCAGCGTGCCGTACGGCACCCGCAAACGATAACCCTGGGCAGCGATGGTGCCACTTTCCATGTCCACCGCCACAGCGCGGGACAGGTTGATCAGCGGCCGTTCCTGCGCCCAGCGCAGCTCCCAGTTACGGTCGTCGTAGGTCAGCACGGTGCCGGTGCGCAGGCGCTTTTTCAGCTCGTCACCCTTCTCGCCGGTGATGTTGGCCGCCGCCTGCTGAAGCGCAAGCTGCACTTCGGCCAGGGCCGGAATCGGAATGTTCGGCGGCACGACCCGGTCGAGAATGCCGTCGCGGCGCATGTAGGCGTGGGCCAGCACGTAGTCGCCAATCGTCTGCGACTGACGCAGGCCGCCGCAGTGGCCGATCATCAGCCAGCAATGCGGACGCAGAACGGCGAGATGGTCGGTGATGTTCTTGGCGTTGGACGGGCCGACACCGATGTTGACCAGGGTCACGCCGTGGCCGTCACTGGCGATCAGGTGATAGGCCGGCATCTGGTAACGGTGCCAGACCACGCCGGCGGCAATCGCCGACGCTTCGCCGTGATCCATGCTCTTTTCGATGATCACGTTACCCGGCAGCACCATGCGCACGAAGCGCGGGTCCTGGCGCAACTGTTCCAGGCCGTGGACGATGAACTGGTCGACATAGCGGTGGTAGTTGGTCAACAGAATCCACGGCTGCACATGGCGCCAGTCGCTGCCGGTGTAATGCACCAGTCGGCGCAGGGAGAAATCCACCCGTGCGGCATCGAAAAGGGCCAGCGGTAGCGGATCGGTGTTTTCCCAGTCGTATAAACCGTCGGCAATGCCGTCGGTCGCGGCCGACAGGTCGGTACTCGGGAATACCCGCGCCAGCACGGCGGCGGTGACGCCGGAACCTCCCAGCTCATCGCCCTGCTCGACCACATACGGATACGGGATGTTCTGCTGGCTGACACCGACTTCCACCGTGACGGTGAAGTCGTGCATCAACGGAACCAGTTGTTCCAGCAGGTACTTACGGAAAGCCGACGGATGGGTGACGGTGACGCTGTAGGTGCCCGGCAGCTGGACCTTGGCATAGGCACGGGTGGTCTGCGGGACTTCGCCCTGACAGTGGTAGGTCAGGCGCAGCTCGGGATAACGGAACAACGCCCGCTGCTCGGCATCAGGCTCGACGCGATCCTTGAGGTAACGCTTGAGCGCCTGACTCAGCGCGGTGGTTGCACGATTGTGCAAGAGTGCGAGCCGATCCACGGCTTGCTCGGCGGTTTGAACGACAATAAAAGCTTCGGTCACGATCAGCATCCTGTGTTCTGACTTGCAGACCTTCATCTTGCCTGCATCGTCGCTTCACGGGAACAGTGATTACTACACAAACCCCGGGGCGCGCCGCCGATCAAATGTGGGAGCGGGCTTGCTCGCGAAAGCGGCCAGTCAGTCACATCAAGGTTGAATGTGAAACCGTATTCGCGAGCAAGCCCGCTCCCACATTGGCCCAGTGGTGACCTCGCACCTGGGATCAGAAACCTTGCGGGGTCGAACGGGCGACAATGGCTTCCACATCCAACCCACGTGGCAACGCGCCGTACACTCGCCCGCCACCGTCCAGGCGACTGGCGATGAAGGCATCACTGACCACCGAATTCCCGGCTTCCAGCAGCAACTTGGCCTGCAATCCCAAGGCAATGTCTTCAGTCAGTTGCCGGGCGCGGTACTGGATGTCGCTGGTGTCCTTGAAGGCTGCCTGCAATTGCTGGATGTGCGCGGCAAGGCGCTTGTCGCCATGGCCGTCGCCCAACTCGCTGAACAGTGCATCGAGAACACCCGGTTCTTTTGACAGGGCACGCAACACGTCCAGGCACTGCACGTTGCCGGATCCTTCCCACGTCGAATTCACCGGCGCCTCGCGGTAAAGCCGCGGCAGAATGCTGTCTTCGACATAACCCGCGCCGCCCATGCATTCGGCGGCTTCATTGATCATCGCCGGCGCGCGCTTGCAGATCCAGTACTTGCCCACCGCCGTTACCAACCGGGCGAACCTGGCTTCCTGCGAATCATCCAGATGATCCAGCGCCCGGCCCATGCGCAGGCTCAAGGCCAGGGCGGCTTCGCTTTCCAGCGCCAGGTCCGCTAGCACGTTCTGCATCAACGGCTGTTCGCTGAGCACTTTGCCGCCGACCGAACGATGAGCGCAATGATGACTGGCCTGGGTCAGCGCCTGACGCATCAGCGAACTGGAACCGACCATGCAATCGAAGCGGGTCATGGCGACCATCTCGATGATCGTCGGAACGCCACGCCCCTCTTCACCGACCATCCACGCCAGTGCGCCGCGGAACTCCACTTCGCTGGAAGCGTTGGAACAATTGCCGAGCTTGTTCTTCAGGCGCTGGATGTAGAACTGATTGCGTGTGTCGTCCGGGCGATGGCGCGGCAGCAGGAAACAGGTCAGGCCCTTGTCGGTCTGCGCCAGTGTCAGGAAGGCGTCGCACATCGGCGCCGAGCAAAACCATTTGTGCCCCACCAACTCATAGGCCTGGCCCGGACCGCTGGCTCCAACCGGATACGCCTTGGTGGTATTGGCCCGCACATCGGTGCCACCCTGTTTCTCGGTCATGGCCATGCCAATGGTGACCCCGGCCTTGTGGGCCATGCCGACGTTGCGCGGGTCGTATTCGGTGGCGAGGATTTTCGGCAACCACTTTTGCGCCAGGTCCGGTTGCAGACGCATGGCCGGAACGCTGGCGAAGGTCATGGTCAACGGGCAGCCGCTGCCGGCTTCGGCCTGGCTGTGCAGATACGACATGCTGGCGCGGGCCACATGAGCGCCGTCCTGCGGGTGCGCCCAGGGCAACGAGGTCAGGCCGTGCTCGACTGCCGTGCGCATCAGTTGGTGATAGGCCGGATGAAATTCCACCAGATCGATGCGATGACCAAAGCGGTCATGACTGTTGAACACCGGCTTGTTCTGATTGGCGAGGAACCCGGCTTCCATCAACGGGCCACCGGCCAGCGCCCCGTAAGCGTCGATCCGCGATTCGGCCCAACCGGCCCCGAACCGTCGCGACCATTCCTGCAACGGCAAGTCGATGCGGTACAGGTTGGCGCCGTCCAGTGACGGTGGCTGGTTGGTGACTTCGTGGGTTTCGGCAAACTGATGCAGGTTCATGACTGGGCTCCTTTGGTCGGCCAAGGGACTTCAGTTAAGCACCGCCCCTCAGCCGAACAAAGTGTCATATCCGCCTAACTGTCGGCGCTTTCGCCCTGTTGCGAGCAGAGCACCCGACGGTAGAGCGCGGCCTGCAAGTCTTCGAATTTCACCGGTTTGCTCAGGTAATCAATCAATGCGCCGGTCGGGCAGCGTTCACGGTCACCCCCCAGGGCGATCATGAACAACGGCAGCTCGCCATAGCCCGGCAACGCACGGATCCGGCAGCACAGCGACTCACCGTCCTGACGCGGCAACTGGCAATCGACCAGCACCGCGTCAAACACTTCGCGTTGCAGAAGATCGAGCGCGACATCGGCTCCGTCGGCCGTACGCACGCGGAAACCCAGCTTGAGCAACATGCCGCGCATCACCAACTGGCTGATGCTGTTGTCATCCACCAACAACACGGCACAATCCTGAGGCAGGCGCAGGCGCGGAAAATCCCGGGTCATCAACGGCGTCACCGGACGTTCGGCCACCGGCAGCCCGACTTCCACATCCAGCTGAAACCGGCTCCCGCGTCCTGGCTCGGAGCGATGCGTCAGGCGTCCACCGAGCAATTCGACCAACTGTCGGCAAATCGCCAGGCCAACACCCAGACCACCGTATTCACGGGTCATCGAGCCATCGACCTGGAAGAACCGTTGATACATCGTGGCCTCTCCCAGATCGGTGAAGCCAATGCCCGTGTCGATCACCGCAAAGCTCAACGCCAATCGGTCGGGCTCAATGGCCTTGCCGGTCACCCGCAAGGCCAGGCCGCCGATCCGGGTGAACTTGATGGCGTTGTCCAGCAGGCACTCCAGGCATTGCGCGATCTTGGTGTTGTCGCCGTGCACGCGATCCGGCACGCCGGATGCGATGTCGACCTTGAAGTCCAGCGACTTGCTCGAAGCGTTGCCCTCGAACTGCGTGCGCAGTGCCTCGACCATGCCGCGCAAGCTGAAGGTGTCGGCCGAGGCCTGGAGTTTGCCGGCCTGCAGTTCGGTGAGGGTCAGGATGCCGTTGACCATGCGCATCATGTCCCGCGCCGACCCCGAAGCCGTCTGCTGATACTGCTCAAGCTCCGGGTCCATTTCGACCGTCTGCATCAGTTCCAGGGAACCGATCACACCGTTCATGGGCGTGCGCAATTCGTGGGTCAGGGTGGCCAGGAATTCGTCCTTGAGCTTGTTACTGCGAGCCAGTTGCTGGTTGAGGATTTCAAGCTTCTGGCCGGCGTCGAATAGCGTTTGCGCCTGCTGCTCGCGCATGTCGTTGATGCGGTCGGCCAGGGCCAGGGACAACAACGCCACTTCGATGGCCGAGCCGATCTGGCTGGAATACATGGTCAGGAACACATTCGGCAGGTATCCCAGCACCATCAACGTATTGACGATGCCACCGAGCAAAAACGCCGACCAGGCAATGATGAAATACCGCGCGACGCGCAGGCCCCGCAGCCAGGCAAAGATCCCGGCGGCAAAAATCACCACCGTGAACGTCAGCGCCAGGGCCGTGGCCAGGCGCAACGCCAGGGCGTAGCTGGTCATCAAAGACAGGCCGACCACCAGCGCACCGAAGGCAACCAGCGCCAGCAACAAGCGGTCGAGCCAGCGACTGTGGGTAGCCATTTGCAGGAAGCTGCGGGCGAACTGACTGCCGAACAGGCCCGCGCAGCCGATGAAAAACGGCGTCGCGGCGTTGGCCCACCAAGGGTTGTCCGGCCAGAAATACTGCACCGCCGCGCCGTTGACCGACAGCTGATACAAGCCGAACGAGGCGATATAGAAGATGTAGTAGAGGTAACTGGTGTCGCGCACACTCAGGTAGATGAACAGGTTGTAGACCAGCATCCCCAGCAACACGCCGTAGATCAGCCCCAGTACGTAGAGGCGCACGGGCTGCTCTTCGAGGTAGGCGGTGCTCGACCACAAGGTTACCGGTGCCTGGATCGAGCCTTCGCTTTGCAATCGCAGGAATAGTGTTTCGGCCTGCTCAGCTTTGAACGTCAGGTCGAACAGATAGTTGTTCTGACGAATCTCGCGGCTGGCGAAGGGCAAGGCATCGCCGGTCTGCCTGACCAACTGATAGTTGCCGGCCGCATCGGGCAAATAGAGATCGAGATGATCGAGGGGTGGATAGGCCAGTTCCAGCAGCCAGGTCCGTTGCGCCACCGGATCGGTCGGGCGGTAATGCAGGTCGATTTTCAGCCAGAACACCGAGCGCGAGTACCCGGCGTTGAGCGTGTCTTTGTTGTGCGCCTTGAAGTTGCCGGCCGCCGCTTGCGCGCGGATATCCGCGATGGTTGCCTGACCACCCGCGTCCTCATAGACCTGCAGGGTTCGGCCCAAGGGGAGGCTCTGAGTGAACTCATCGAACTCGACGGCGTTTGCCAGGAGGGGCAAACACAACAGCAACATCAGCAAATAGCGCATTGAAGCCCCAGCGTGGCCTGTCCGGTTCTGTCAGGAAGCCCCCCATTCCTTTTGAGCAGACGTAAAACCGGTATCACCTGTTATTGGTTTGGATCCACTCTAGCATAGCCGTTGATGGCCATTAAACACCATTGAAATTTTTCATGAAAAGGCTCTAGGACGGGCGTTCCGGCGAAGATTATTGAGATAGAGCTGTTTGTTTTTTTGCAAAAGATCAAAAGATCGCAGCCTTCGGCAGCTCCTACAAGAAGGGCGGATCAACGCAAACCTGTAGGAGCTGCCGAAGGTTGCGATCTTTTGCCTTTTTCCACACCTCACACCAACGTGCACGCACACCCGAAAAACGTTGTTTGGTGGTAAGCTCGCGCACCATGAATATCTACAGCTCTCGCCCCGTTGTCCTCTGTCTCTCCGGCCACGACCCAAGTGGTGGCGCCGGCTTGCAGGCAGATATCGAAGCCCTGCTCGCTCAGGGTTGCCATGCGGCTCCGGCCGTCACCGCCCTGACCGTGCAAGACACCGTCAATGTCACTGACTTCCGCGTCCTCGACCGTGAGTGGGTACTGGCCCAGGCCAATGCCGTGCTCAACGATTCCGAAGTCGCGGCGGTCAAACTGGGCATGCTCGGTTCCCTGGAAATGGTCGACACCGTGGTCGAACTGCTTTCGGCGCACCCGCATTTGCCAGTGGTATGCGACCCGGTGCTGCGCGCCGGCGGCGGCGGACGCCTGGGCAAGGACGAAGTCGGCTACGCCATGCGCGAACGCCTGCTGCCCTTGTCGATCATTGCCACCCCCAACCTTCCCGAAGCCCGGATCCTCGCCGAACTGCCCGAAGGCACCGCGGACGAGTGCGCTGAAAAACTCTTGCCGTTCGTCAAACACCTGCTGATCACCGGCGGCCATGGCGACGAAACCGAAATCCACAATCGCCTGTACAGTCGCGACGGCCTGCGCGAGACCTTTACCTGCCAGCGCCTGCCCGGCAGTTATCACGGTTCCGGCTGCACCCTGGCCAGCGCGCTGGCCGGTCGTCTGGCCCAGGGTGAAAACCTCGCCAGCGCCGTGCAGACCGCGCTTAACTACACATGGCGCACCCTGCGTGACGCCGAGCAGCTGGGCAAAGGCCAGTTTGTGCCGCGCCGCCTGCCGCTGGATTTCTGTTCGTAACTTCCATTTGTAATGCGGTGAGGCTTGTCCGATGAAACTACGTGGCCTGTACGCCATTACCGACAGCCATTTGCTGGACGGTAAGTTGCTCAAGTACGTGGAGGCGGCGCTGGAAGGCGGCGTCACCTTGCTGCAGTACCGCGACAAAAGCAGCGACGAGGCCCGCCGCCTGCGTGAAGCCGAAGCCTTGCGCGAGCTGTGCGAACGCTACAAGACCCAGCTGATCATCAACGATGATGCCGAACTGGCCGCGCGCCTCAATGTGGGCGTGCACCTGGGCCAGACCGATGGCCCACTGTCACCGACCCGCGCCCTGCTCGGTTCCAAAGCCATCATCGGCTCGACTTGCCACGCGCAACTCGAACTGGCCGAACAAGCGACAAAAGAAGGCGCCAGTTACGTCGCCTTCGGTCGTTTCTTCAATTCCAACACCAAGCCCGGCGCACCGACCTGCAGCCTCGAACTGCTCGATCAGGCGCGCCAGCAACTGCACTTGCCGATCTGCGCGATCGGCGGCATCACCCTGGACAACGCCGCCCCGCTGGTGGCCCATGGGGTCGATCTGCTGGCCGTGGTGCATGGCCTGTTCGGCGCCGAGAGCACGGCTGAAGTCACCCGCCGTGCCCGCGCCTTTAACGAATTACTTAAAATCTGAGAGCCCGATCATGTCTCGTTCCGAAACGCTGTTTGCCAATGCCCAGAAACACATTCCCGGTGGCGTGAACTCGCCGGTTCGCGCGTTCAAGAGCGTCGGCGGCACGCCGTTGTTCTTCAAGCACGCCGAAGGCGCCTACGTCACCGACGAAGACAACAAGCGCTATGTGGATTACGTCGGCTCCTGGGGCCCGATGATCCTCGGCCACAGCCACCCGGATGTGCTGGACGCGGTGCGCAAGCAGCTGGAGCACGGCCTGTCCTACGGCGCGCCGACCGAGATGGAAACGCAGATGGCCGACCTGGTCTGCTCCCTCGTGCCGTCGATGGAAATGGTGCGCATGGTCAGCTCCGGCACCGAAGCGACCATGAGCGCCATTCGCCTGGCCCGCGGCTTCACCGGCCGCGACAGCATCATCAAGTTCGAAGGCTGCTACCACGGTCACTCCGACAGCCTGCTGGTCAAGGCCGGCTCGGGCGCACTGACCCAGGGCGTACCGAGCTCGGCCGGCGTACCGGCGGCATTCGCCAAACACACCCTGACCCTGCCGTTCAACGACATCGACGCCGTTGAATCCATGCTCGCCGAAGTCGGCCAGGACGTGGCCTGCATCATCGTCGAGCCAGTGGCCGGCAACATGAACTGCGTGCCGCCGGCACCGGGTTTCCTCGAAGGCCTGCGGACCCTGTGCGACAAGCACGGCGTGGTGCTGATTTTCGACGAAGTGATGACCGGTTTCCGCGTCGCCCTCGGCGGTGCCCAGGCGTACTACGGCGTGACGCCGGACCTGACCACCTTCGGCAAGATCATCGGTGGCGGCATGCCGGTCGGCTGCTTCGGCGGCAAGCGTGAAATCATGCAGCGCATCGCCCCGCTGGGTCCGGTCTACCAGGCCGGCACGCTGTCCGGCAACCCGCTGGCGATGGCCGCCGGCCTGACCACCCTGCGCCTGATCAGCCGTCCGGGCTTCCACGCCGAGCTGACCGACTACACCACTCGCCTGCTCGACGGCCTGCAACAGCGCGCCGATGCGGCGGGCATTCCGTTCGTGACCACACAAGCCGGCGGCATGTTCGGCCTGTACTTCAGCGGCGCCGACGACATCGTCACTTTTGATGACGTGATGGCCAGTGACGCCGCCCTGTTCGGCCGCTTCTTCCACCTGATGCTCGAAGGTGGCGTGTACCTGGCACCGAGTGCCTTCGAAGCCGGTTTCACTTCGATCGCCCACGGCGAAGCCGAACTGAAACTGACCCTGGACGCCGCCGAGCGTGCCTTCGCTGCCTTGAAATAACGCTGTAGCGCTGACGTTGGCCATTGCCAGCGTCAGCTTTCACCTACACGCCCGCCTGCATTCCTACACTTTCAGCAAAAATCCTCCGCAAAACGGGAGATATATTTCCCGCGCAGCAGAAAAACGAGTAAAGACTTTGTAAGGTTGGCCCTGCTTATTTCATAATGCGCGCTTATTGGATCCCTCGATGGGTCCGCGCGCCCTTCAGAGGTAAGTCGATTCCCATGAACCGCACCGGCCGCACCCTTGCACTGGGCTGCCTGTTGCTTCTTCAGCCCCTGCTCGCGCACGCACAAGCAGGCGGCAACTCGTTGTTGATCCCAGCGATGGGTCGCTGCACCCTCAATACCCAGCCGCAAGACCTGGAACAGGCGATCGCCGCCTGCCAGAAAGCGTCGGATGAAGGGGATGCGCAAGCGCAATACGAGTTGGGTGAGTTCTACTACGAAGGCAAAAACGCACCGCGCGACCTCAATCAAGCCCTGAGCTATTTCGAAAAGGCCTCGCTGCAAGGCCACGCCCAGGCGCAATTCAAGCTCGGTACCATGTTCTTCCACGGCGAAGGTGTACCGGCCAATAACGTTCAGGCGTATATCCTGCTGAAGATGGCGGCGGTCAACGGCGCCGAAGATGCACTGGACACCGCTGACGAAGTCACCGAAAAAATGCCCCGCGAAGAACTGGAAGTTGCCACCCAGGTGCTCGGGCAAATTTTCCGTAAGTATCTGATGGAGCTGCAGAGCGCCGATGGGCGTACGCCTTTCGCGCCGCTTCCCTGATTTTTGCGTGATCTGACTGGCCCCATCGCGAGCAAGCTCGCTCCCACAGTTAACCGAGTTTTCTCATGGAAATACGGTCAAATGTGGGAGCGAGCTTGCTCGCGATAGGGGCGACTCGATCTTGAGCCTTACTTCTCAGGCATCGGCATCGGAAACGGCATGACATTGCCGACCGCGCCGCGGGCTTCGCTGATTTTCGGGGTCCCCAGACGCTCGACTTCGTCGATACGCACGATCGAATGCATCGGCACAAAACTGCGCACCACGCCTTCGAACTGAGCCTTGAGCTTTTCTTCGCTCGGATCGACTACCACTTGCGTGCGCTCGCCAAAGACGAACTCTTCCACTTCCAGAAAGCCCCACAGATCACTTTGATAGATCTGCTTGGCGTACATTTCGAACACCTGGCCCTGGTTGAGGAAAATCACCTTGTAGATTGGAGCTTCACGTTTGGTCATGGTGGGCGGGTAACACATCGGGGTAAAAATGAGGGCGCAAACTATAGCACAGCCGTCGGACGCGCAATGGTAGGAACCACGGGACATGTTCCCTATAATGCGCGGTTCTTTGAATCACGTGATGACTCTTTCCATGGCCAAGAAGCTTTACATCGAAACCCACGGTTGCCAGATGAACGAGTACGACAGCTCGCGCATGGTCGATCTGCTGGGCGAACATCAGGCCCTGGAAGTCACCGCGCGCGCTGAAGACGCCGACGTCATCCTGCTCAACACCTGCTCGATCCGCGAACGTGCGCAGGACCGCGTCTACTCCCAGCTCGGGCGCTGGCGCGAACTGAAGCTGGCCAACCCGGACATGGTGATCGCCGTCGGCGGTTGCGTGGCCAGCCAGGAAGGTGCGGCCATCCGCGATCGCGCACCGTACGTCGACGTGGTGTTCGGCCCGCAAACCCTGCACCGCCTGCCGGAAATGATCGACGCCGCGCGCATCACCAGGCTGCCGCAAGTCGACGTCTCGTTCCCGGAAATCGAAAAGTTCGACCATTTGCCCGAGCCGCGCATCGACGGCCCGAGCGCTTACGTGTCGGTGATGGAAGGCTGCAGCAAGTACTGCACGTTCTGCGTGGTGCCCTACACCCGCGGCGAAGAAGTCAGCCGACCGTTCGACGACGTGATTGCCGAGATCATTCACCTGGCCGAAAACGGCGTGCGCGAAGTGACACTGCTGGGGCAAAACGTCAACGGTTATCGCGGCCTCACCCATGACGGGCGCCTGGCGGATCTGGCCGAGCTGATCCGCGTGGTTGCCGCCGTCGATGGCATCGACCGCATCCGCTACACCACGTCGCATCCGCTGGAGTTCTCCGACAGCCTGATCCAGGCCCACGCCGATGTGCCGGAACTGGTCAAGCACCTGCACTTGCCAGTGCAGTCGGGCTCGGACCGCATCCTCGCGGCGATGAAGCGCAACCACACCGCACTGGAATACAAATCCAAACTGCGCAAGCTGCGCGCCGCCGTGCCGGGCATCTGCATCAGCTCGGACTTCATCGTCGGCTTCCCGGGCGAGACCGAGAAAGACTTCGAACAGACCATGAAGCTGATTGCCGACGTCGGTTTCGACTTTTCCTACTCGTTCGTCTATAGCCAACGCCCGGGCACTCCGGCCGCCGACCTGGCCGATGACACGCCGGAAGAACTGAAAAAAGAGCGCCTGAATGCCCTGCAACATCGCCTGAACCAGCAAGGTTTCGAGATCAGCCGACAAATGGTCGGTTCGATCCAGCGGATCCTGGTGACCGATTACTCGAAAAAAGACCCGGGCGAGCTGCAAGGCCGGACCGAGAATAACCGTATCGTCAACTTCCGCTGCGACAATCCGACCCTGATCGGCCAGTTCGCGGACGTGCACATCGATGCCGCGCAGCCGCATTCGCTGCGGGGTTCGCTGATCCAATAACACCGAATATCCCTGTGGGAGCGGGCTTGCTCGCGAAGGCGGTCTGTCAGCACCATTGATGTCGACTGACACTCCGTCTTCGCGAGCAAGCCCGCTCCCACAGGTACAGCGCCAGAGGCGGGAATCGGGTTGCCTCATTTAAGAGCTTTCGCACCCAGCCCTCTGGCGTTATCCTTGATTTCATCTCAATTGCCCCAGGGCGGCTAAATACGACCTTGAACGCACCCATAGAACCACATCGTTTCATCCTCGAGCCTTTTGAAGCTCGCCGCTTCGCCAATCTGTGCGGGCAATTCGACGAGCATTTGCGCTTGATCGAACAACGCCTGACCATCGAGATCCGCAATCGCGGCAATCAGTTCGAGCTGATCGGCGAGCCCAAACACACCACCTCCGCGGAAAACCTCCTGCGCCGCCTGTACCGGGAAACCAAGGGTACCGAGCTGTCGCCGGACATGGTGCACCTGTTCCTGCAGGAATCTGCCGTGGAACAGCTGGACAACCACTCCCCCGCCGAACCGTCCGTGGCGCTGCGCACCAAGAAAGGCATGATTCGCCCCCGCGGCTTGAATCAGCTGCGCTACGTGAAAGAAATCCTCGGCAACGACATCAACTTCGGCATTGGTCCGGCCGGTACCGGCAAGACCTATCTGGCCGTCGCCTGCGCGGTGGATGCACTGGAGCGCGAGCAGATTCGCCGCATCCTGCTGGTGCGCCCGGCGGTCGAAGCGGGTGAAAAGCTCGGCTTCCTGCCCGGCGACCTGTCGCAGAAAATCGACCCGTACCTGCGCCCGCTCTACGACGCGCTCTACGAAATGCTCGGCTTCGAATACGTCGCCAAGCTGATCGAGCGCCAGGTGATCGAAGTCGCGCCGCTGGCCTACATGCGCGGCCGTACGCTGAACAACAGCTTCATCATTCTCGACGAAAGCCAGAACACCACGGTCGAGCAAATGAAGATGTTCCTGACCCGGATCGGCTTCGGTTCCACGGCCGTCATCACTGGGGACATCACCCAGGTCGACCTGCCACGCGGCACCAAGTCCGGCCTGCACCATGTGATTGAAGTGCTCAAGGAAGTGCCGGGGATCAGCTTCACCCATTTCCAGCCCAAGGACGTCGTGCGCCATCCGCTGGTACAGCGCATCGTTGAAGCCTACGAGCGCTTCGAAACCCGTGCGGCCGATGAAGCAACCGCCAAGGATAGCCGCCGCGATGCTTGAGCTTGACCTGCAAATCGCTACCCAAGCCCCTGCCCCCAGCGAAGCCGAGTTCCGCCAGTGGTGCGAACTGGCTTTGCGCCAGCGCAGCGCCGACTCGGAGATGACCATTCGCCTGGTCGACGAAGCCGAAGGACGCGAGCTGAACCACACCTGGCGGCAAAAGGATTACGCAACTAACGTCTTGTCATTCCCGGCCGATGTGCCGGATGAGTTCCTCGACATCCCGCTGCTGGGCGATCTGGTGATCTGCGTCGCCGTGGTCGAGCGTGAAGCCGCCGAACAAGGTAAGCAACTCAAGGCCCATTGGGCACACCTGGTGATTCACGGCTGCTTGCATCTGCTCGGTTACGACCATATTGATGACGACGAAGCCGAAGAGATGGAAGCACTGGAACGAACGTTGCTTGCAGAACTGGGCTTTCCCGATCCGTATGCGGACGACGAAACCGATTTATCCCCCACAGAAACAACAAAGGATTCAGAGTAATCGCTATGAGCGAAGATCGATCGAGCAACGGGCAGAAGTCATGGCTGGGTAAGCTCACCCAGGCTTTTGCCCACGAGCCGAAAAACCGCCAGGAGCTGCTGGAGCTGCTGCGCGATGCACACCAGAACAAACTGTTGGACAGCGAAGCGCTGGCCATCGTCGAAGGCGCCATCCAGGTGGCTGACTTGCAGGTGCGGGACATCATGGTCCCGCGCTCGCAAATGGTCAGCATCAAGGCGAACCAGACACCCCGCGAGTTCCTGCCTGCCGTGGTCGACTCGGCCCACTCCCGCTACCCGGTCATCGGCGAAAGCCACGATGACGTGATGGGCGTGTTGCTGGCCAAGGACTTGCTGCCGTTGATCCTCAAGGAGAACGGCGACAGCTTCAACATCAAGGATCTGCTGCGTCCAGCCACCTTCGTGCCGGAATCCAAGCGCCTTAACGTGCTGCTGCGCGAGTTTCGCGCCAACCACAACCACATGGCCATCGTCATCGACGAGTACGGTGGCGTGGCAGGCCTGGTCACCATCGAAGACGTGCTGGAACAAATCGTCGGCGACATCGAAGACGAACACGATGTCGAAGAAGACAGCTACATCAAGCCGCTGCCGAGCGGTGATTTCCTGATCAAGGCCCTGACACCGATCGAGAACTTCAACGAGTTTTTCGACAGCGAGTTCTCCGACGATGAATTCGACACCGTTGGCGGTCTGGTGATGAGTGCGTTCGGGCACCTGCCAAAACGTAACGAAATCACTGAAATCGGCCCATACCGCTTCCGCATCCTGAACGCCGACAGCCGTCGGATTCACTTGCTTCGCCTGACGCCCATTGCTCGCTAAGGATTGAAATGCGCTGGACAACCCGCCCCGGCTGGCCCGGTAACCTGCTGGCCGTGGCGGCCGGTGCAATCACCACCCTGGCCCTGGCGCCGTTCGATATCTGGCCACTGGCACTGCTCGCCGTCGGTCTGTTCTATGCCGGCCTGCGCGAACTGAGCCCACGTCAAGCCTTGGGTCGCGGCTGGTGTTTCGGTTTCGGCCTGTTCGGTGCCGGCACCAGCTGGATCTACTACAGCATTCACCACTTCGGCGGCGCTTCGGTAATGCTGGCCGGTTTCCTGATGCTGCTTTTCACGGCGGCGATTGCCTGGTTCTTTGCCCTGCCCGCCTGGATTTGGGCGCGCTGGCTGCGCCGCAATGAGGCGCCACTGGCCGACGCCCTGGCCTTCGCTGCGCTGTGGGTCGCCCAGGAAGCCTTCCGCGGCTGGTTCCTGACCGGTTTCCCGTGGCTGTATTCCGGTTACAGCCAGCTCGACGGCCCGCTGGCCGGGCTCGCGCCCCTCGGTGGGATGTGGCTGATTTCCTTTATCCTGGCGCTGACAGCGGCGCTGATCTACAACGGCTTGCGCCTGGTTCGCACGGGACGCAAAGGCTTCATCGCTGCCGGTGTATTGCTGCTGGTCGGCCCATGGCTGGTCGGCATGGCGCTCAAGCACCACGCCTGGACCAGCCCTTCGGGCCCGCCACTGAGCGTCGCCGCCATTCAGGGCAACATCGAACAAAGCATGAAGTGGGATCCGGCGCAGCTCAACGCGCAGTTGGCGCTGTACCGCGACATGAGCTTCAGCTCCAAACGCGTCGATTTGCTCATCTGGCCGGAAACGGCGATCCCGGTGCTCAAGGAGTCCGCCGAGGGCTACCTGAACATGATGGGCAACTTCGCGGCCGAACGTAAATCGGCGTTGATCACCGGTGTCCCGGTCCGCATGGAGGTACGCCACGAGAAGCGTTTCTTCAATGGCATCACCGTGACCGGTGAAGGCGACGGCACTTACCTGAAGCAAAAACTGGTGCCCTTTGGTGAATATGTTCCCTTGCAGGACATCCTGCGCGGGCTGATCGCCTTCTTCGACCTGCCAATGTCGGACTTCGCTCGCGGCCCGGCTGACCAGCCGCTGCTGCAGGCCAAGGGTTATCAGATCGCGCCGTTCATCTGCTATGAGGTGGTTTATCCGGAGTTCGCCGCCAGCCTTGCCGCTCGCAGCGACCTGTTGCTGACCATCAGCAACGACACCTGGTTCGGCACCTCCATTGGCCCGCTGCAACACCTGCAGATGGCACAGATGCGCGCACTCGAAGCCGGCCGCTGGATGATCCGCGCCACCAATAACGGCGTGTCCGGCCTGATCAACCCGTTCGGTCAGATCACCGATCAGATCCCGCAGTTTGAACGCGGCATTCTGTATGGCGAAGTGGTGCCGATGCACAACCTGACGCCGTACCTGGAATGGCGTTCATGGCCATTGCTCATTCTCTGCGTGTTGTTGTTTGGCTGGGCACTGATTGCGAGCCGGATGGCTAAAACCGTTTAAAAGCTTCGCGAGCAAGCCCGCTCCCACATTTGATCGGCGTCTTACACAAATACTGTGACCGACTTAGATCCAGTGTGGGAGCGGGCTTGCTCGCGAAGGCGGCATCACAGGCACCGCATCAATCAGTGCCGACATCACCTCGATAGAACAACGAATAACCGACCTGCCCCACCGCCTCGTTCATCAACTGCCCGTTCTGCCAGATTGCCTTGAACTCCGGCATCCAGCCACCCAGAGGTCGCGCGTTATCGCCGCCCAGAAACCCTACCGGCGCCGGCACCACCTCGAAACCGGCCTTGCGGAAACTCCAGGCCGCCCGTGGCATATGCCAGGCCTGAGTCACGAGCACCACACGCTTGATGCCCTGGGGAAGCAACACCTCGGCGCTGAACTGCGCATTTTCCCAGGTCGTGCGGCTGCGCCCTTCCTGCCAGCGCACGCTCAAGCCGAAATCGTCACGCAAGGCGTCAGCCATCATCTGCGCCTCGCTGGGCGGCGTGCCGTAATGCAGGCCGCCGCTGGTCAGTACCGGCAACCCGGAAGCCTTGGCCAGTCGCGCGGCAAAGCGCTGGCGCTCCAGACCGACGCCCGTGGGCTGGTCGGCGCCCCAGGCCACATCACCGCGCTCGCGCCCCGAACCAAGGACCACGATCGCGTCCGCACGCTGCCCCAGGACTGCCCATTCATCGCGGGCCAGCGGTGGCTCCCGCTCGAGCAGGCCGGCACCCCACTGCACAACCACCGGCAGGCTCATCAGCCAGAAACCACCCAGTCCCAGAGCAAAGCACACACCGGCAAGCCTCGGCCTTGAGCGGCGCAACCACCAGGCAAGCAAAAGCAGCAGCAATAGAATGCCGGGCGGCAATAGAAGTTGTTTTACGAAATAACGGAACGGCATCGAGCATCTCCTGGAGATGCCCGAAGCCTAAGTGGGTTGGCGCAATGCGACAATCAATATGGAAGGACTATGCTTCAAAAACTCATGGAGCATGGCACCGTGTCCTATTTGAACTGCAAAGACCGGACCTTTACCGCGTCTCTGCCGGGAACCTTGTCCTTGAGCCAGATGATTTTGGCTGAACGTGGTGCGTCGAGTTGCTTTACCGCTTCTGACAAGCATCCGTGCGTCTCACGCTCACTGCGATCCAGATACGCCTTGACCAGTGCAAACTCTGCGGGGCTCAGGCCTCGCAGTTCCAGCTCCAGAGGGCGTTCGTCGCGCAACCGGCCAGCGGTCCTTGCCGCTTCCAGGGCCAAGGCCAAACGATCGATCAGCCTTTCGTATAGCTCCGGTTTTGTAGCTTTTTGCTGTGACTCAACCATCCCTCACCTCATTGGAAGATATGACCTACTCCCCAGTTAGAGCTTAGCTTCCATGAACAAACCGGCTGAACGCCGCGACCAACGGCCCTCGCAGCGGTTTTCGCAGGACGTGTGGCAACAATCAGGGTTTCCCTCGGTAGAGCGCGGTCATGTATGCTACGGCGCTTCCTGTAACTCCACTTCCAGCTCGGCTGGCCAGCGAAAACGCCAATGAGGCGGCTTCAACGTCCAGCGTTGCATTGAAGAGGATTAGGCCACCCCTATTCAGTTCAAAAGTAGCCATGCACGAACAATATCAGCCCCGTGAAATCGAAGCCGCCGCCCAGTCGTTCTGGGACGAGCAAAAGTCCTTTGAAGTCAGTGAACAGCCAGGCAAGGAGACTTACTACTGCCTGTCGATGTTCCCTTACCCCAGCGGCAAGCTACACATGGGGCACGTGCGCAACTACACCATCGGCGACGTGATCTCCCGCTACCAGCGCATGCAGGGCAAGAACGTTCTGCAACCGATGGGTTGGGACGCCTTCGGCATGCCGGCGGAAAACGCCGCGATGAAGAACAACGTAGCGCCCGCCAAGTGGACCTACGAAAACATCGCCTACATGAAAAACCAGCTGCGCAGCCTGGGCCTGGCGGTGGACTGGTCGCGCGAAGTGACCACCTGCAAGCCCGATTACTACCGCTGGGAACAATGGCTGTTCACCCGCCTGTTCGAAAAAGGTGTGATCTACAAGAAAAGCGGCACCGTGAACTGGGACCCGGTCGACCAGACCGTCCTGGCCAACGAACAGGTGATCGACGGTCGCGGCTGGCGTTCCGGCGCGCTGATCGAGAAGCGCGAAATCCCGATGTACTACTTCAAGATCACTGCCTACGCGGATGAACTGCTGGAGAGCCTCGACGAACTGACTGGCTGGCCTGAACAGGTCAAGACCATGCAGCGCAACTGGATCGGCAAGTCCCGCGGCATGGAAGTGCAGTTCCCGTACAACGTCGACTCCATCGGCGAAACCGGTGCACTGAAAGTCTTCACCACCCGTCCGGACACTTTAATGGGAGCGACTTATGTCGCCGTGGCCGCCGAACACCACCTGGCCACCCTCGCGGCACAGAACAATCCCGAGCTGCAAGCGTTCATCGCTGAATGCAAGGGCGGCAGCGTGGCTGAAGCCGACGTCGCCACCCAGGAGAAAAAAGGCCTGCCGACCGGCCTGTTCGTCGAGCACCCGCTGACCGGCGAAAAGCTGCCGGTCTGGGTCGCCAACTATGTGCTGATGCATTACGGCGACGGCGCGGTGATGGCAGTTCCGGCCCACGACGAGCGCGATTTCGAATTCGCCCACAAATACAACCTGCCGGTCAAATCGGTCGTGCGCACCAGCTCCGGTGACAGCAACCCGGCGCCATGGCAAGACGCCTACGGCGAGCACGGCACGCTGATCAATTCCGGCGAGTTCGACGGCCTCGACTTCGCGGGCGCCTTCGACGCCATCGAAGTCGCGCTGATCAAGAAAGAACTGGGCGCCTCGCGTACCCAGTTCCGCCTGCGCGACTGGGGCATCAGCCGCCAGCGCTACTGGGGCTGCCCGATCCCGATCATCCACTGCACCACCTGCGGTGACGTGCCGGTACCGGAAGATCAACTGCCGGTCGTGCTGCCGGAAGACGTGGTGCCGGATGGCGCCGGTTCACCACTGGCGCGCATGCCCGAGTTCTACGAGTGCAGCTGCCCTAAATGCGGCGCGCCGGCCAAGCGTGAAACCGACACCATGGACACCTTCGTCGAGTCCTCGTGGTACTACGCCCGCTACGCCTCGCCACACTTCGAAGGCGGCCTGGTGGAAAAATCGGCGGCCGACCACTGGCTGCCGGTTGACCAGTACATCGGCGGTATCGAACACGCGATTCTTCACCTGCTGTACGCGCGCTTCTTCCACAAGCTGATGCGCGACGAAGGCCTGGTGAGCTCCAACGAGCCGTTCAAGAACCTGCTGACCCAGGGCATGGTGATCGCCGAGACTTACTATCGCCGCGAAGCCAATGGCGCCTACACCTGGTTCAACCCGGCGGACGTCGAGCTCGAGCGTGACAGCAAGGCCAAGGTCATCAGCGCCAAGTTGAAAGCTGACGGCCTGCCGGTGGAAATCGGCGGCACCGAGAAGATGGCCAAGTCGAAGAACAACGGCGTCGACCCACAGTCGATGATTGACCAGTTCGGTGCAGACACCTGCCGCCTGTTCATGATGTTCGCCTCGCCACCTGACATGAGCGCGGAATGGTCCGACTCCGGCGTAGAGGGCTCGCACCGATTCCTCAAGCGCGTCTGGCGTCTGGCTCAAGCACACGTCACTCAGGGCCTGCCGGGCAAACTGGACGTCGCCAGCCTGAATGACGAGCAGAAAGCCGTTCGTCGCTCGATCCACCTGGCCATCAAGCAGGCCAGCCAGGACGTCGGCCAAAACCACAAATTCAACACCGCCATCGCCCAGGTGATGACGCTGATGAACGTGCTGGAGAAAGCCGCACAAGGCACCGAACAGGATCGCGCGCTGGTTCAGGAAGGCCTGGAAACCGTGACCCTGCTGCTCGCCCCGATCACACCGCACATCAGCCACGAGCTGTGGCATCAACTGGGCCACGCTGATCCTGTGATCGACGCCGGTTGGCCGGTGCAGGACGACAGCGCACTGGTGCAGGACAGCCTGACGCTCGTCATCCAGGTCAACGGCAAGCTGCGTGGTCAGATCGAAATGCCGGCCAGTGCCAGCCGTGAAGAAGTCGAAGCCGCCGCCCGCGCCAACGAGAACGTCCTGCGCTTCGTCGACGGTCTGACCATTCGTAAAGTGATCGTAGTGCCCGGGAAACTGGTCAATATCGTCGCCAGCTAATTGGATCAGGCGCCAGGTGAGCCTGGCGCCGAGTAAAACCTTTCGGGCCGCTTGATCGGCCCACATGGTTTCAAGGGGAGCAACAAGATGATCAAACGCAATCTGCTGGTGATGGGCCTCGCGGTTCTGCTGAGCGCCTGCGGTTTCCAGCTGCGCGGCACCGGCACCAACCAACTGGCGATCAAGGAACTCGACCTGAGCGCCCGTAACGCTTATGGCGAAACCGTGACCCAGTTGCGTCGCGTACTGGAAGGTAGCGGCGTCAAAGTCTATACCGGCGCACCGTACAAACTGGTGCTGACCAATGAGCAGGAAAGCCAGCGCATCCTCAGCTACGCAGGCGCCAGCAGTACCGGCGAGTACCAGCTCACCACCGTGCTGAGCTACGACATCCGTGGTAGCGGTGATCTGCCATTGTTGAGCGACAAGCTTGAAGTGCAGAAAGTCTTTATGCACGACGGCAGCAATCTGGTGGGGTCCGACCAGGAAGCCGCAACAGCCCGTGCGGAAGGCCGCCGGGAAATGGTTCAACGCATGATGCTGCGTCTGGAGCAACTGACCCCGGGCCAACTGGATCAGTTGCAGCAGACTGCCGAAGCCAAGGCCAAGGCTGACGCCGCGGCACTGGAAGCGGCAAAAAAGGCTGAAGCGGAAACCCCGCGTCAGTCGCCTGTCGAACTGCCGCAGCAGTAAGACTTACGGGGCGCTCAGGCGCCCCGTTCGCCCTTTCTTATGAAGCTCGCCCCCGCCCAACTCGCCAAACACCTGCAAGGCGCCCTTGCGCCCGTCTACATCATCAGCGGCGATGACCCGCTGCTGTGCCAAGAAGCGGCCGACGCCATCCGCACGACTGCCCGTCAGCAGGGATTCGATGAACGCCAGGTGTTTGCCGCCGACGCCAATTTCGACTGGGGGACCTTGCTGCAAGCCGGTGCCAGCATGTCATTGTTCGCCGAAAAGCGCCTGCTGGAGCTGCGCCTGCCTTCCGGCAAGCCCGGCGACAAAGGCGCCGCCGCGCTTATCGAGTACTGCTCGCGTCCGGCCGACGACACCGTGCTGCTGATCAGCTTGCCGAAACTCGATGGCAGCGCACAGAAAACCAAGTGGGGCAAAGCGCTGGTCGAAGGACAGCAGACCCAGTTCGTGCAGATCTGGCCAGTCGATGTCGCCCAGTTGCCCAGCTGGATCCGCCAACGCCTGTCCCAGGCCGGGCTGTCCGCCAGCCAGGACGCCGTTGAGCTGATCGCAGCACGGGTCGAGGGCAACCTGCTGGCCGCCGCCCAGGAAATCGAAAAGCTCAAACTGATGGCCGAAGGGGGACAGATTACCGTTGAAACCGTGCAGGCGGCAGTGGCCGACAGTGCGCGCTTCGACGTCTTTGGCCTGACCGATGCGGTGCTCAATGGTGAAGCAGCCCATGCATTACGCATGCTTGAAGGCTTGCGCGGCGAAGGCGTCGAGCCGCCGGTGATTCTCTGGGCCCTGGCCCGGGAGCTGCGCCTGCTGGCCAATATTTCCCTGCAATACAGCCAGGGGACGCCGCTGGACAAGGCCTTCAGCCAGGCCAAGCCCCCGGTCTGGGACAAACGTAAACCGTTGATGAGCAAAGCCCTGCAACGCTACTCGGCACAACGCTGGGCGCAACTGCTGCTGGAAGCGCAACGCATCGACGCGCAGATCAAGGGCCAGGCGGCGGGTTCGCCGTGGATGAGCTTGAGCCGGTTGACGTTGTTGATGGCCGGCCAGAGATTGTCGTTGCCCGCCGAGTAAATCAAAAGATCGCAGCCTGCGGCAGCTCCTACAAGTGAACGCAATCCCCTGTAGGAGCTGCCGCAGGCTGCGATCTTTTGATCTTTCTTCCCACAAACCCGACCGACCTCTGCCCTATAGACAGAACCCCGACTTCGGCAGATTATTTCCCCCCGCAAAACCCACCTACCCGTGAGACCCGACCATGAGCAAAAAGCCATCAACGCATGGCCCCAACAAGGCCAAATCCATCATCGCCCAGCCATTGTTCCGCAGCCGCCAGGAACGTCCCGCCAAGGGCAAAGGCAGTTACCGCCGCGAAGCCTTCCAGTCTGACAACTGGGAGGCTTCTTACTTTCTGGCTGCGTAAAGCAGAACACCCCTTCAACATGTTAAGGTCTGTACCTGATTCGTACTCCCTGGACCCGTGCATGCCCTTTTGTCTTCCCCGTCGTTGGCACCTACGCCAATTGATCGCTGCCTCCAGCCTTGTTTTGCTTGTCGCCTGTGCGGAAAAACCGACCGCAGCCGACGCTCAGCCGCTTCAGACGCTTCCTGTCGCCACCGCCCCAGCGGTTGTTCCGCCTGTGGTTCCGACGGGTGAGAACCTCGACATCCAGCCAACCCAGACCTTCGCCGAATGGCAGGCAGGTTTCCGCAAGGATGCCCTGGCCGCGGGTATCCGAGCCGATCTGTTTGATCGCGCTTTCGCCAATGTCAGCTTCGACCCCAGCGTGATTAGTGCCGACCGCAGCCAACCGGAATTCGCAAAACCGGTGTGGGAATACCTCGATGGCGCCCTGTCGCCGCTGCGGGTACGTAAAGGCCAGTCGCTGGTCAACCAGTACGCCGACGTCCTGCAAAGCATCGAACAGCGTTATGGCGTTGATCGTCAGGCGCTGGTAGCTGTGTGGGGCATGGAAAGCAACTTTGGCCAGTTCCAGGGCAACAAGTCGGTGATCAACTCGCTGGCGACCCTGGCCTACGAAGGCCGTCGCCCCGGTTTCGCCCACGCGCAATTGATTGCTGCCCTGCAAATCCTGCAACAAGGCGATATCGAGCCCGAGAAGATGCTGGGATCCTGGGCCGGCGCCATGGGCCAGACCCAGTTCATCCCGACCACCTACAACACCCATGCCGTGGACTTCGATGGTGACGGGCGTCGCGATATCTGGAGCAGCTCGGCCGATGCCCTGGCGTCTACCGCGCACTACCTGCAGAGTTCTGGCTGGCAGAGAGGCCAGCCATGGGGCTTTGAAGTCCAGCTGCCGAGCGGGTTCAACTACCTGCTGGCCGACGGCACGATTCGCAAGAGCGTCGCTGAATGGCGGCAACTGGGCATTACCCTGCCCAACGGTGGCCAGGTCCCGGCCGACTCCGAGCAGTTGTCCGCCGCCCTGCTGCTGCCGGCCGGTTACCGTGGCCCGGCGTTCCTGGTGCTCGATAACTTCCGGGCAATCCTCAAGTACAACAACTCGTCGTCCTACGCCCTGGGGGTGAGCTTGTTGTCCGAACGCTTCAATGGTGCGGGCTTGATCAGTGGCACATGGCCAAAGGATGACCTGCCACTGAGCCGTACCGAGCGGATCGAGCTGCAAAACCTGTTGAGCGCACAAAACTACGACGCCGGCACCGCCGACGGGATCATCGGCGCCAACACCCGCAAGGCGATCCGCAGCGCCCAGCAGTCGTTTGGCTGGCCAGCGGATGGGTATCCGACGCACAAGTTGCTGGAAGGGTTGCGTAACCGCTAAAAGCAAAAGATCGCAGCCTTCGGCAGCTCCTACGGGTGTACACAAAACCCCGTAGGAGCTGCCGCAGGCTGCGATCTTTTCGAGATGTTCGCGTCTTACCTGATTACCACATCCTGCTCCAACATCAATTCCTGATTCCCCGCATCCAGCCTGACCAACGCCCCCATGGGCAGCGTCAGATTCGGGTCGCAATGCCCACTTCGCCACCCGGACAACACCGGAATCTTCAATGGCGCGAAGGTCTGTTTGAGCAACCTGTCCAGCGCGGCCACCTCCACCCCCGCCACATCCCCGACCAACACGCCGCGCAGCTTGTGCAACGTGCCTGCCAGCCGCAGTTGGGTCAGCAACCGGTCGATGCGATACAGCGGCTCGTTGATGTCCTCGATCAACAGAATGACGCCCTCCGCATCAATCTCGTAGGGCGTACCCATGGTCGCGGCGATCATGGCCAGATTGCCACCGAGCAAGCGCCCATGAGCGACGCCCGGCTCGATCGTGGTCAGCGGGTAGGCCACCGGATGAGCCAGCACCGAGCCCGCCCTCACCTGCCCGCGCAGCATGTTGAAAAAGGAAGACTCCGTTGGTATTTGCTTGCCACCCAGCAGGTCGGCGTTGAGCAACGGGCCATGAAATGTCACGAAGCCGGCATAACGACTGATTGCCAAATGCACGGCAGTGATGTCGCTGTAGCCGATGAATGGCTTGGCGTTGTCGCGCAGCAATTGGAAATCGACGCGATCAAGCAACCGGGGGGTGCCGTAACCTCCGCGCAGGCAGATGATGGCATCGACTTCACGATCCGCGAACGCAGCGTGCAGGTCATTGAGCCTCACGTCGTCGCTGCCGGCCAGGTAGCCATCTTTCTCGTAGACCCCGGGAAACACTTTCAGTGAGTAGCCTCGGGCACACATCCATTGCACCGCCTTGTCGGTGTCCAGCGTCGCGGGACCGGCGGGTGCGATAACGCCGATCCTGCCTTCCGACGGCAGTGCCGGGACGGGAGCATGAGGGCAAAGGGTGTGGGTCGGTCGAGCGGTCATCCGTGAATCTCCCTGGGTGAGAACTTCAGCACACAGTAGTCAGGAACGGGGACAAACTGAAGAGGGTCAGTCGCCCCGCAGGTTGCAGGAAAAAGCGGCCAGCGCCGTAGGCCAGGCAAAAAAACGCCCGCAAGGCTGAATACCGTGCGGGCGTTTTTCATTTCCGTGCGCAGATCAGGACGACATCAGCTCGGCCTTGACCAGCTTGGCCTGCTCGTCGGCGTGATACGAGGAGCGCACCAACGGACCCGAGGCAACGTTCTTGAAGCCCATCTTGTAACCTTCCTCGGCGAACCAGGCGAAGGTGTCCGGGTGCACGAAGCGTTGCACCGGCAAGTGGCTGCGGGACGGTTGCAGGTACTGGCCCAGGGTCAGCATGTCGATGTCGTGCTCGCGCATGCGCTTCATGACTTCGATGACTTCTTCGTCGGTCTCGCCCAGGCCCAGCATCAAGCCGGATTTGGTCGGAATGTGCGGCATCATCTGCTTGAAGCGTTGCAGCAGGGTCAGCGACCACTGGTAGTCCGAACCCGGACGCGCAGCCTTGTACAGGCGCGGCACGGTTTCCAGGTTGTGGTTGAACACATCCGGCGGCTCGGCGGCAGTGATTTCCAGGGCGATGTCCATGCGGCCACGGTAGTCCGGAACCAGGGTTTCGAGCTGCACGTTCGGCGACAGCTTGCGGATTTCGCGGATGCAGTCGGCAAAGTGCTGGGCACCACCGTCGCGCAGGTCGTCGCGGTCCACCGAGGTGATCACCACGTACTTCAGGCGCAGGTCGGCAATGGCGATGGCCAGGCTTTCCGGTTCGTTGACGTCCAGTGGCTTCGGACGGCCGTGGCCGACGTCGCAGAACGGGCAACGACGGGTGCAGATGTCACCCATGATCATGAAGGTCGCGGTGCCGCCCGAGAAGCATTCGCCCAGGTTCGGGCAGGACGCTTCTTCACACACGCTGTGCAGCTTGTGCTTGCGCAGCAGGGCCTTGATGCGGTCGACTTCCGGCGAAACCGGGATGCGCACACGAATCCAGTCCGGCTTCTTCGGCAGTTCGGTAGTCGGAATGATCTTCACCGGGATGCGTGCAACCTTTTCGGCGCCGCGCAGCTTGACGCCGGCTTCAACCTTGGGACGCGGGGCCGGGCGCTCGGTGACATCGAGCGTCGGGATCATGGTTTGCACTGCATCAGTAGTCATATCAGTCGATTCCGCCCGTGAGGGTCGTCTGCTCAGCATAGTCGAGGTGTTTGACGAGCTGCGCGCGCAGCCGGGCACTTACCTCGGCAAATTCAATCGATCCTGCGTGATCGCTCAGCTGGGTCATCGCCAGCCCGGCGTAGCCGCAGGGATTAATCCGTCGAAACGGTTCCAGGTTCATGTCCACGTTCAAGGCCAGGCCATGAAAGGAACAGCCATGGCGGATCCGCAGACCCAGGGAGGCGATTTTCGCCCCGTCGACGTAGACACCCGGTGCATCGGGCTTGGCCGCGGCGGTGACACCGTAACTGGCCAACAGCTCGATCAGGCATTGCTCCATCCGGCTGACCAGATCGCGCACGCCAAACCCGAGCCTGCGTACGTCCAGCAGCAGATAAGCCACCAACTGACCGGGGCCGTGGTAGGTCACCTGCCCCCCACGGTCGACCTGCACCACCGGAATGTCACCGGGAAGCAGCAGGTGTTCGGCCTTGCCGGCCTGGCCCTGGGTGAACACCGCCGGGTGTTCCACCAGCCAGACCTCGTCGGCAACATCAGTGCCGCGTTCGTTGGTAAAGCGTTGCATGGCATGCCAGACCGGCTCGTAAGCCATCTGGCCGAGCTCGCGAAAGCCCAGCGTGCCGGACATCACAGCACCATGTGCACGAAACCGGTGGCCCGCAGTTCGCTGTTGATGTTGTACAGCTGGTCCTGGTCGGTCGCGACGATGTGCAACTGAATGGTGGTGTATTTGCCGTTGCTACTCTGGCGCTCGTCAACACGCTCATCGTTGATCTTGGCGTGCTTGCGGACGATGTCGATGATCTTGTCCTTGTTGCCCACGCCGGTGTCGCTGATCACCTTGACTGGATAATCAGTGGCAGGGAATTCGATCTTTGGCGCCTTTACTTCGGTATCGGTCATGGCGTAACGGCCTCGTAAGCGTAAGCCGTGGCGACGGCAAAGCCCCGCGCCGGATCAGCACGGGGCCTTGCAGGAGCACACTATCAGTTGAACAAGCCGTAGAAGAATAGACGGATGCTATCCCACATGCGACGGAAGATACCACCCTCTTCGACGCCATCCAGAGCGATCAGGTCGGCGCTGTGCACCACCTTGTCTTCCAGTTTGACTTCCACTTTACCGATCACGTCGCCCTTGGCGATTGGCGCAATCAGTTGCGGGTTCATGGTCATGCTGGCGGCGAGCTTTTTCAGCTGGCCTTTCGGCAGGGTCATGGTCAGGTCTTCAGCCAGACCGGCCTTGACCTGGTTGGTGGCGCCTTTCCAGACAGGTGCCTGGGCCAACTCGGTACCCTTCTGGTAGAAAGTCTGGGTTTCGAAGAAACGGAAACCGTAGGTCAGCAACTTCTGGGTTTCGGCGGCACGGGCCACTTCGCTGTTGGTGCCGAACACCACGGCGATCAGACGCATGCCATCACGTACGGCCGAGGACACCATGCAGTAGCCGGCTTCGTCGGTGTGACCGGTCTTCAAGCCGTCGACGGTCTTGTCGCGCCACAGCAGCAGGTTACGGTTGGGTTGCTTGATGCCGTTCCAGAAGAACTCTTTCTGCGAGTAGATCGCGTAGTGAGCCGGGTCTTCGTGGATGATCGCGCGGGCCAGCACAGCCATGTCGTGAGCCGACGAATAGTGCTCAGGATTCGGCAGACCGGTCGGGTTCATGAAGTGGCTGTTGGTCATGCCCAGGTCGCCAACGGTTTTGTTCATCATGTCGGCGAAGGCGTCTTCGCTGCCGGCGATGTGCTCGGAGAGCGCGACGCTGGCGTCGTTGCCCGACTGGATGATGATGCCGTGCAGCAGGTCGCTGACGGTGACTTGCGAACCCACCTTGATGAACATCCGCGAACCACCGGTGCGCCAGGCGTTTTCGCTGACAGTCACCGGGTCGTTTTCACCGATCTGGCCACGACGGATTTCCAGGGTCGCAATGTACGCGGTCATCAGCTTGGTCAGGCTGGCCGGTGGCAGACGCTGGTCACCATTGTTTTCGACCAGCACGTTGCCGCTGCTGGCATCCATGAGCACGTAGGCCTTGGCGGCCAATTGTGGTGGCGAAGGCATCATCTCGACCGCAAATGCAGCGGGTGAGAGAAGCAGCGGTACTAACAGGAACAGGCGTTTGGCAAAGGTGGTGATGTTCATCCGTCTCTCGAAATCGCTAATGGAAACTGCCCGAAGGCAAAACTAATCAGATGACTTTCTAACGAGTCATCGCGTGTTCAGTTGCTCACTCCAATCACCCTTTGCCGGGCTTTTGTTCTTCGAAGAGCCAACAACCTGGTTCACCCCCCAAAACCGCAGATGAACCGTCAATCAAGTCCTACGTATTACTCAGTCACAACGCTCGGCGAACCGAGATTGGCCAGGCGCACACTGTTCTGCACCTGCTGGATTTCACCCGGCGATCCGATCGGGCCCAGGCGAACCCGATGCAGGGTTTGCTGATTGCGCACGATCGAGCTGATGAACACCGGAGCGCTCACCATCCCGCTGAGCTTGGATCTCAGGAGTTCTGCAGCGTCCGGGTTGGCGAACGCGCCCACCTGCAGATACTGGCCAGAGGCTGGTACAGAAGCGTTTTTTTTTGCATCGAGCTGAACCGGCACGACCGCAGCGGCGTGTTGCTGCGGCGGAGGTGTCCATTGCTCGACGGTGCCGGCCGAAGCCGTGATCACCGGGGCGCTATTCTGCGCGACTTTCGGTTCGTTGAGCATTAATGGTGCCGGACGGCCTTTGGCCGCCCAATACGCCTGTGGATCGATGCCTTCGACCTTGACCCGTGCCGTGCCGGTTTCGGCGTAACCGAGCTTCTTCGCGGCAGCGTAGGACAAGTCGATGATCCGGTCCGAGTAGAACGGACCGCGGTCGTTGACTCGCAGGATCACGCTCTTGTTGTTGTCCAGGTTGGTCACCCGGACGTAACTCGGCAGTGGCAATGTCTTGTGCGCGGCACTCATGCCGTACAGGTCATACACTTCGCCGTTGGCGGTGTTCTGACCGTGGAACTTGGTGCCGTACCAGGACGCCGTACCCGACTGCACGTAGGTCTTGGATTCTTGCAGCGGGAAGTAAGTCTTCCCCAGCACAGTGTACGGGTTGGCCTTGTACGGGCCGGTGTGCAGGGTCGGCGTGGCGTCCGGGATACGCGAAACATCGACGTCCCACCATGGCGCGCCATCCTTGTGGGCGCGGTTGATGTCCAGCCCCGGCGTCGTGCGCACGGTGGTGGTGGGCTTCTGGGCCGGCGCACGGCTGGTCGAACAACTGGCGACCAGCACTGCCAGCGCGGCGCATGCCATCAGCTTCAGGGGTTTATTGATAGGCAATGCCCGCATTACTTGACGCCCCGTGCTTGGACCAGCTGTTCAGACAGTTGATGTACGGCCATGGCGTACATCACGCTGCGGTTATAACGCGTGATCGCGTAAAAATTCTTCAGGCCCATCCAGTACTCGGGGCCATTGTCGCCTTCCAGGCGGAAAGCAGTAACCGGCATATCATCGCGCAGCGCATCATGACTTGACCACCCCAGGGCTCGCAACTCCCCGACGGTTTTCGTCGGTTCGATGCCTGCGGTCAAACCTTCGTCAACCTGATCGCCACGGACATCGGCGCGGCTGACCACCGGTTCGCCGGCGACCCAGCCATGACGCTTGAAGTAACTGGCGACACTGCCGATGGCATCGTCCGGGTTGGTCCAGATGTTGATATGGCCATCACCGTCGAAATCGACCGCATAGGCGCGGAAACTGCTCGGCATGAATTGCGGCAAGCCCATTGCGCCAGCGTAGGAGCCTTTGAGCGTCAACGGATCGACCTGCTCTTCGCGGGCCAGCAGCAGGAACTCACGCAATTCCTTGCGGAAAAACTCGGCACGGGGAGGATAGTCGAAACCCAGGGTCGACAAGGCATCGATCACCCGGAAATTTCCGGTATTACGGCCGAAAAAGGTTTCAACGCCGATGATCGAGACAATCACCTGGGCCGGCACGCCGTATTCCTGCTCGGCACGGGCCAGCACCGCTTCGTGCTGACGCCAGAAGTCCACCCCGCGGGCGATGCGCGCATCGGTGATGAACATCGGGCGATACTCGCTCCACTGCTTGACCCGTTCGGCGGGTTTCGAGATGGCGTCCAGAATCGACTGCTTGCGCTCGGCTTCGCGGAACACGCCCATCAATTGTTCACCGGCGAAACCGTAGTCGCGGGTCATTTCACCGACGAATTCGGCCACCTGGGGTGAGCCTTCGTAGTCGCCGGCCAACGCGTCCTGCACGCTGCCAAGGATGCTTACCAGGCCGACCCATGGCGCAAATCGAGTCGCCCAGCCACGCATTACTTGCATTGAAAATTTCACCTTATTCAAACCTGCGCGATCCACTTGCGATGGGTATGGATCGACATCAAAACCCCAAACGCTGACAGCAGCGTCACCAGCGAAGTTCCTCCGTAGCTAATGAACGGCAACGGCACCCCCACCACCGGCAACAGGCCACTGACCATACCGATGTTGACGAAAACATAAACAAAAAACGTCATGGTCAGGCTGCCCGCGAGCAACTTGCCGAACAATGTCTGCGCCTGGGCGGTAATCACCAGGCCGCGGCCGATCAACAGCAGGTAGATCAGCAGCAGCGCACAGATCCCTACCAGGCCGAACTCTTCACCCAGCACGGCAATGATGAAGTCGGTATGGCTTTCCGGCAGGAAGTCCAGGTGCGACTGGGTGCCCAGCAACCACCCTTTGCCGAACACACCACCGGAGCCGATGGCGGCCTTGGACTGGATGATGTTCCAGCCCGTGCCGAGCGGATCGCTCTCCGGGTCGAGGAATGTCAGGATTCGCTGCTTCTGGTAGTCGTGCATGATGAAGAACCACATGGCAACCGCCACGGGAACGGCGGCAGCCAGCACGCTGAGGATCCAGCGCCAGCGCAAGCCCCCCATGAACAGCACGAAAGCGCCGCCGGCCAGGATCAGCAGCGAAGTGCCAAGGTCCGGTTGCCGCACGATCAGAATGAACGGCACGCCGATCAGCATCAGGCTGACGCCCACATGCTTGAGCTGGGGCGGCAAGGTGCGTTTGGACAAATACCAGGCGATAGTCGCTGGCATCAGGATCTTCATGAACTCCGAGGGCTGGAAGCGGATCACCCCGGGAATGTTGATCCAGCGGGTGGCGCCCATGGCGTTGTGGCCCATGATGTCCACCACCAGCAACAGCATCACCCCAACCACGTAGCCCAGCGGCACCCAGCGCGCCATGAAGCGCGGCTCGAACTGGGCGATGACGATCATCGACACCAGGCCGATGCCGAACGAAGTCGCCTGCTTGCCCAGTAGATCCCAGCTCTTGCCACTGGCCGAATACAGCACGAACAGGCTGCCGGCGGCGAGGGTCAGCAGCAGGATCAGCAGCGGGCCGTCGATGTGCAGGCGTTGCAGCAGCGTCGCACGGCGACGCATCACATCCTCACTGGAGAGCATGCGATCGAAGTTATTCATCACGGGCGGTAGCCTCTGCACTGATAGGGCTGGCGTATTCGGGCTTCAACCGACCGTCCTGGTCCAGGAGCCAGGCATCCATGACTTGACGCACCACTGGCGCAGCGACACCGGAACCGGACTCGCCGTTCTCGACCATCACCGACACCACGATTTTCGGATCGTCGGCCGGCGCGAAGCCGACGAACAAGGCGTGGTCGCGATGGCGCTCCTGAACCTTGGAACGGTCATACTTCTCACCCTGTTTGATCGCGACCACCTGGGCCGTACCCGACTTGCCGGCGATTCGGTATTGCGCACCGATCGAGGCTTTGCGCGCCGTACCACGGGCACCATGCATAACCTGCTGCATGCCGTGGTTGACCTTGGTCCAGTCCGACGGGTCGCGCAGGATGATGTCCGGCATCGGATTCTCATCCACCGGCTTCACACCCTCGATGGTCTTGGCCAGGTGTGGACGATTCCAGATGCCTTTGTTGGCCACCAGCGCGGTGGCCTGGGCCAACTGCAACGGAGTCGACTGCATATAGCCCTGGCCGATCCCCAGAATCAGCGTCTCGCCCGGGAACCATGCCTGGCGACGGGTCGCACGCTTCCATTCGCGGGACGGCATCAGCCCCGGCGACTCTTCGAACATGTCCAGGGAGACTTTCTGGCCAATGCCGAACTTGGTCATGTACGCCGACAGCCGATCGATCCCCAGCTTGTGCGCCAGGTCATAGAAGTAGGTGTCGTTGGAACGCATGATCGCTGTGTCGAGGTCGACAAAGCCGTCGCCGGTGCGGTTCCAGTTACGGTATTTGTGATCGTAGTTGGGCAGCATGTAGTAACCGGGGTCGAACACTCGGGTCGATGCCGTCACCACGCCGGCATCCAGACCGGCAATCGCCACCGCGGGCTTGATGGTCGAGCCCGGCGGGTACAGGCCACGCAGCACTCGGTTGAACAGCGGCCGGTCGATGGAGTCGCGCAGCTCGGAATAGGCCTTGAAGCTGATGCCGGTGACGAACAGGTTCGGGTCGAAACTCGGCTGACTGACCATCGCCAGCACTTCGCCGGTTTTCGGGTCCAGCGCGACCACCGCCCCACGACGACCACCGAGCGCAGCTTCGGCGGCCTCCTGCAATTTGATGTCCAGGCTCAGGACGATGTCCTTGCCGGGAATCGGATCGGTACGCTTGAGCACGCGCAGTACACGGCCCCGGGCGTTGGTCTCGACTTCCTCGTAACCCACCTGGCCGTGCAGCTCGGGCTCGTAGAAGCGCTCAATGCCGGTTTTGCCGATGTGGTGGGTGCCGCTGTAGTTGACCGGGTCCAGCGACTTGAGTTCTTTCTCGTTGATCCGCCCCATGTAGCCCACCGAGTGCGCAAAGTGCGCGCCCTGCGGGTAGTGACGAACCAGTTGCGCGACCACTTCCACGCCCGGCAGGCGGAACTGGTTCACGGCAATCCGGGCGATCTGCTCTTCGGTCAGCTCAAACAGGATCGGTACCGGCTCGAACGGCCGGCGCCCCTGACGCATGCGCTTCTCGAAGATCACCCGATCCTCTGGCGTCAGTTCCAGCACTTCGACGATCACGTCGAGCACCTGCTGCCAGTCGCCGGACCGCTCGCGGGTCATGCTCAGGCTGAAGCTGGGCCGGTTATCGGCGATCACCACGCCATTGCGGTCGAAAATCAAGCCACGGGTCGGCGGAATCGGCTGCACATGGACGCGGTTGTTTTCCGACAGGGTCGAGTGATACTCGTACTGGATTACCTGCAGGAAATACAGGCGCGCAATCAGCACGCCAATCAGCGCCACCACTGCAATGGCCCCGAACACGACGCGGCCACGCACCAGACGGGCGTCTTTTTCGTGGTCCTTGATGCGGATCGGCTGGGTCATGAGAGGGCAGAACTACTTGTGGTAAGGGTGACCGGACAGCACGGTCCAGGCACGGTACAACTGTTCGCCGATCAGAATCCGCACCAGCGGGTGCGGCAAGGTCAGCGGCGACAACGACCAGCGCTGGTCAGCCCGGGCACAGACTTCCGGTGCCAGCCCTTCGGGGCCGCCGACCATGAAGTTGACGGTGCGCGAGTCCAACCGCCAGCGATCGAGCTCGACCGCCAGCTGCTCGGTGCTCCAGGGCTTGCCGTGGACTTCGAGGGTGACAACGCGCTCGTTCGGCCCGACCTTGGCCAGCATGGCTTCGCCTTCCTGACGGATGAAGCGGGCCACGTCGGCATTCTTGCCACGGGTATTGAGCGGTATTTCCACCAGTTCCAGCGCCAGCTCGGACGGAAGACGCTTGGCATATTCATGCCAGCCTTCTTCCACCCATTTGGGCATGCGTGAACCGACGGCGATCAGTCGCAGTCGCACAGCGGTCCCTTATTCCTGGTCTTTGTTGAGCTTGTTGAAGTGCTCGTGACCAACTTCAGGGCTGTGGTGCTTGCCATCGGCCGCACGGCTCTGTTCGGCACCTTTCCACAGGCGCTCCAGGTCGTAGAACTGACGGGCGTTGGAAGTCATCATGTGGACGATCACGTCGTCCATGTCCAACAGCACCCAGTCGCTGTCGCCCTTGCCTTCTTCACCCAGCGGCTTGATGCCCAGGGCTTTGACGGCCTCGCGGACCTTGTCCAGCATCGCGCCGATCTGGCGGTTGGAGGTACCGGTGGCGATGATCATGTAGTCAGTGATGCTCTGCTTGTCGCGAACATCAATCACCAGTACGTCCTGGGCCTTGACGTCTTCCAGGGCGGCTACGGCGATCTTGACCAGCTCATCGCCCTTCGGCGGCTCGGCGGCGAGGACCTTTTCCGGCAGCGGGGCGCTCTTGAATGTGCCTTTGCGTTTTACTTTGCTTTCGTTGTTGCTCGTCATATAAAACTCGTTTTGCTCATTTGTTCGGGCGCTTCAATACACGTTGTTGCCACGTGCCTTGAGGCACTCCTATTCAGTTCGACGCACGGTAGAGCCCGTGCGCATCGATGTAGGCCAGGACCGCGTCGGGCACCAGGAAACGTACCGACTTACCGCTGGCCAGCAGTTGACGGATCTGGGTGGCGGATACCGCGAGCGGTGTCTGCCAGACGAATGCAATCTGTCCGCTCGGCCCTTTGAGGGCCAGCGGGTCGCTCACCGAGCGCGCTGCCAGCAGGTTGCGCAAGGCATCCGGCGGTTCGCTGTCGGCATCCGGGCGTTGCAACACCAGGATATGGCAATGCTGGAGCAACTCTTCCCAGCGGTGCCAAGTGGGCAGGCCGCAAAAAGCGTCCCAGCCCAAAAGCAGAAAAACCTGGTCGGATACGGCCAGTTCGGCGCGCATCAGTTCCAGGGTATCAATGGTGTAGGACGGTTTGTCCCGCTGCAATTCGCGGGCGTCCACCACCAACGGTGCCACACCGGCCACCGCGCACTCGACCATTGCCAGTCGGTCTTTTGCCGACACCTGCGGCTTGTCCCGATGGGGCGGCCTGGCACTGGGTGTCAGGCGCAGCTCATCGAGCGCCAGGGTTTCGGCGACTTCCAGCGCACCGCGCAAATGGCCGATGTGCACCGGATCGAACGTTCCGCCCAGCACGCCAATGCGGCGAGGCGCTGGCTCGCTGACGGTGACCGGGGCTGACGGGTCGAAGTCGCCCAAGTCAGACCGGCTCCTGTCCGCGCAGCTGCCCGTCGCCGACCACGATGTACTTCTCGCAGGTCAGTCCTTCGAGGCCCACCGGGCCACGGGCGTGCAGCTTATCAGTAGAAATGCCGATCTCGGCACCCAATCCGTATTCGAAGCCATCGGCGAAGCATGTCGGGGTGTTGATCATCACCGACGACGAGTCGACTTCAGCCACGAAACGCCGGGTGTCGCCCTGGTGTTCGCTGACAATCGAATCGGTGTGGTGGGAGCCGTAACGGTTGATGTGCTCGATGGCCTGCTCCAGGCCGTCAACCACGCGGATCGACAGAATCGGCGCCAGGTACTCGGTGCTCCAGTCTTCCTCGGTGGCCGGCACGGCATCGATGATCGCCCGGGTACGCTCGCAACCGCGCAGCTCGACGCCTTTTTCGCGGAACTGGGCGGCCATCGCGGGCAGGAAATCCTTGGCGACGGTTTGATCCACCAGCAGCGTTTCCATGGCACCGCAGATGCCGTAACGGTAAGTCTTGGCGTTGAACGCGATGCGCTGGGCCTTGGCCAGGTCGGCATGTTCACTCACGTAGACGTGGCAAATGCCGTCCAGATGCTTGATCACCGGGACGCGGGCGTCACGGCTGACACGTTCGATCAGGCCACGACCGCCGCGCGGCACGATGACATCGACGTATTCAGGCATGGTGATCAGCGCGCCAACGGCAGCACGGTCCGTGGTTTCGACCACTTGCACCACGGCGGCGGGCAGATCGGCCTCGGCCAGGCCACGCTGGATGCAGGCGGCGATGGCCCGATTGGAATGAATGGCCTCGGAACCGCCACGCAGGATGGTCGCGTTGCCGGACTTCAGGCACAGGCTGGCGGCATCGATGGTCACGTTCGGCCGCGACTCGTAGATGATTCCGATCACGCCCAGTGGCACGCGCATCTTGCCGACCTGAATACCGGACGGACGGAAACTCATGTCGCGGATCGCGCCGACCGGGTCCGGCAGGGCCGCCACCTGGCGCAGGCCGACGATCATGCCGTCGATACGCGCCGGGGTCAGTGCCAGACGTTCAAGGAGGGCCGGCTCCAGACCATTGGCGCGACCGGCGGCCAGATCCAGTTCATTGGCCGCCGTCAGCTCGGCGCGGGCAGCGTCCAGCGCATTGGCGGCGGCCTGCAGGGCGCGGTTTTTCTGCGCGGTGCTGGCACGGCCGATCACGCGGGAAGCTTCGCGGGCAGCGCGACCCAAGCGGGTCATGTAGTCAAGAACGGACTCAGTCATGGTCTGGCGTTGTCTTTGATAAGGTCTTGGTAAAGAGTAAAGCGGCAGATTATAGCTGTCGCGTCCCGGGACTAACAGCGGTGACGGGCGGATGGTCGAAATGGAGGTGTATTTGCCGACGTTCAGCCGGGATTAAGCTGCAAATTGTTATCATCACGACTCATTCAGCCCTGACAAATGCCGGCCATCATGTCCAATCTGACTGTTCGAGCGTCCGCCATGAGCCTGCCCGCGGGCCTCCCGGACGCGTTTTTCGACCGTGACGCGCAAATTCTGGCCCGGGACTTACTGGGCAAAGTCATTCGCCATCGAGTCGGCGACCTGTGGCTCAGCGCCCGGATCATCGAGACCGAAGCCTATTACTGCGCGGAAAAAGGCAGCCACGCGTCCCTTGGCTACACAGAAAAGCGTAAGGCTTTGTTTCTGGATGGCGGCCACATCTATATGTATTACGCCCGGGGCGGCGACTCCCTTAATTTCAGCGCCCAAGGGCCCGGCAACGCCGTGCTGATCAAGTCCGCCTATCCGTGGGTCGATGAACTGAGCGGGCCGGCCAGCCTGGCGCAGATGCTATTGAACAATCCCGATGCCCAGGGTCACCCTCGCCCGTCGCAAAAGCTCTGCGCCGGGCAAACCCTGCTCTGCAAGGCGCTGGGCCTGAAAGTGCCGGCGTGGGACGCCAAACGCTTCGACCATGAAGTGCTGCTGGTGGAGCATGTCGGCCAGACGCCCGCCCACATCATCCAGACAACGCGCCTGGGCATCCCCCACGGACGCGATGAACACCTGATGTACCGCTTCGTCGACGGAACCTACGCGGCTTACTGCACGCGCAACCCGCTGCGTCGGGGGCAAGTCGAAGGTCGCGATTATTTTGTGCTGTCCTGAAATTGACTCAGACTTGATGCAAACAGAAATCCCCTGTGGGAGCGGGCTTGCCCGCGAAGGCGGCGTGTCAGGCGACACAAATATCGACTGAAAGGGCCCCTTCGCGGGCAAGCCCGCTCCCACAGGGTTCGGCGCCGTTACGAAAATTTGCGTTTGCCCACCAAGGGCCAATTGAATTCAATGGAGTGGTTTTTATGGGCCCATGGCTCGATAGCGTGACCGGATGGTTGGCGGTCAACCCACAATGGCTGGCAGCAGCGGTATTCATCGTAGCCTTTGTGGAATGCCTGGCGATTGCCGGGCTGATCGTTCCCGGCACGGTGTTGCTGTTCGCCGTGGCGGTACTGGCAGGCAGTGGCGCGCTGACGCTCAGTGAGACGCTCTTGCTGGGTTTCGTCGCCGGGGTGCTGGGTGACGTCGTTTCGTATTTTCTGGGGCGGCACTTCCATCAGAACATCCGGCGCCTGCCGGGCTTGCGCCATCATCCGGAATGGATCGCCGGGGCCGAGTCATATTTCCAGCGCTACGGCATCGCCAGCCTGCTGGTTGGGCGCTTTATCGGCCCCCTGCGGCCAATGCTGCCGATGGTGGCCGGAATGTGCGACATGCCTTTCCCGCGCTTCTTCGCTGTCAGCCTGTTGGCCGGCGCGGGTTGGTCGGTGGCTTATCTGATGCCTGGCTGGGCTACGGGCGCGGCAATCCGCTTGCCGTTGCCCGAAGGCTTCTGGCTCCAGGCCGGGGTTGTTGCCGGCAGCATTGCTCTGATGGTCGGCTTGAGCGCGACCAGTAGCCTGCGCCGGCATCGCCGCGCGACGCTGTTCATTACCGGGATGAGTCTTCTGATTCTGGCGGGGCTGTTTATCGGATATTCGCACCTGTCCGCACTCGATCAAGGCGTGATGACGCTGGTGCAGGAGCATCGTAAACCGTTGCTGGATGAAGTGGCGGTGGTCTTCACGCTGATCGGCGAATTCCGCAACATGTTGCTATTCAGTGCGCTGCTGACCGGTTTGCTGCTGCTGATGCGGCAATGGCGGCACGCGATTTTCGCGGGCAGCACACTGCTCTTCACGGCCCTGGCCAATACCGCGACCAAGTACTTTTTCGCGCGCTTGCGCCCCGAAGTCTTGAGCGATCCGCTCACCAGCTACAGCATGCCCAGCGGCCATGCTTCAGGGTCTTTCGCGCTGTTCCTCACACTCGCCGTTCTGGCCGGCCGCGGGCAACCGCCCCGGATGCGCCTGACCTGGTTACTGGTGGGATGCCTGCCCGCACTGGCGATTTCGCTTTCGCGTGTCTACCTCGGTGCGCATTGGCCGACGGATGTATTGGCCGGCGCAATGCTGGCGGCGTGTGTCTGCGGGGCCAGCCTGTGGCTGATCCAGCGCAAGGAACCGCTCAACGCCTTGCCGCCCAAGGTCTGGTGGCTGGTGCTCCCAGCCTTGGTGGCATTGTTCGGGTTCTTCGTGTTGCGGCATTTGCCGCATACGATGTTGAGATATGCTTATTAAGCGCGTTACTTACGCGACACACCAACTTACCCCCCAAAACAATCCCGACCGCACTGACCGGGATTACTTTACAAGCAGGCATTTGATTTTAACCTTTGAAGCGACCCACCGACCTGGAACAACAAATATTTAACTAAAAAGGTGGGAGCTCATTCATAAAGCCCTCAGCGCGCACCTCAAGATACTTATCCAGACGCCCATAATATTGTCGGAATACAGTACCAAGCTCCTTTCCCACCTTATCCTTGACGTCAACATATCTGGCATCCGGATTGGCCTCAAGCAACTCATCGGCCACTTGATTCCAGACAAGCAACCGAATCAAATAAGATTCTTTCTCCTGCGAGGGATGAACCAACCCAAGCTCTTCAATATCATTGTTCATAATTTAAACTCTCCTTGTTATTAACAACCCCAAATCCGGGGCACACGGAGAACTTATATAAAACAACCATCCACTACAAGATCTCCAGCCTTTAAAATTAGAACAAAACAATTAAGCAAACAACTCACCTTGCAACTCATCCAGCAACGCCTGAATCGCATCCACTCGTTGTTGCGGATCATCAAGTTGCAACAGGTCGATCTTGTCCAGTTCGGCAAAAGGCAGCAGGTACGCCAACTGATTGGCCAGTGACTGTTGCCCGGTCGCTTCGGTGCCCATGTTCAAGGCTTCGACCATCGGGTGTTCAGCCAGGGCCTGAGCAACGCCACCAGATCGGCGTCCTCGTCCTGCAGCGGCTGCTCCGGCTCGTCTTCCAGCCAGTGCAAAGAGGCCGGGTAACGACGTAGTGTCGCGCCAACTCATTTTTGGAGTAGGCGCCGGACAGCCAGTCGCCTATGAACCTCGCTCTCTGATCCATTGGGGACTCTCGATTCCAGGGCATGGTCAGGCAGCTCCTGACCACATTTTTGCACCTGTAAACGATATCTTCCCTTGCAACTCATACCGGGTAGCTGCTGCTCAATGCTTTTCGCCATCAATCAATTGGAGATTGATGGCGATACCCCGACAGCAAAAAACCAGGCAACGTTACAAAAGATTCACATCTTCTGCCTGCATTCCTTTGGCACTTGGAACGGCCTTGAAAGATACTTTCTGCCCCGCTATGAGACTTTTGAATCCGTCAGCCTTTATTGCTTTGAAGTGAACAAAAAGGTCGGAACTTCCATCATCAGGCGTGATAAACCCGAAGCCCTTCTCATCACTGAACCACTTGACTGTACCTGTTGTCATTTTCGTGCTTCCGCTTGCTTAATAATATATAGATCAAGAGACAACAACCCATCGTATCGCGTCGGGACACTTTTCCAGCACAATGACCCCGTAGCATTCCAGCGACACAAACGATCGGACATTGCCGCCGTCAACTTTCTTCGGCATCAACGATTTCAAGGTTGATGGCGTAATACCTTCCATTATCTCCCCGACATAGTTCGTAGCTCACCAATTGCCCGGGCTTGATTTTCAGCTTGTCGAGCTCAGCCTGATCAAGGGAAAAAAACACCTCATGCTCCTCGAGCCCCTCAGTGAAGTTTTCTGTATCAGGAGACCCTGATGAATTTGTTTTTTCCATATCTACTCCAAGGGTAAGCCAGCCCCACAAAAAATTGCATTCGTGCTTACCAGCAGCTCGTTATAGCCCAGCGGAGCGTTTAAACAACATTCACGTCCTCTGCCTGCATTCCTTTAGGCCCTGGGATCGACTTGAAAAATACTTTCTGCCCCTCTTTAAGGCTTTTAAAACCATCAGCCTTTATTGCGCTAAAGTGAACGAAAAGGTCCGCACTGCCATCATCAGGCGTAACAAACCCAAACCCCTTTTCATCATTGAACCACTTGACTGTTCCCGTTTTCATTTCTCGCTTCCACTTATTGAATATACAAATATCGTTAAAAAATCTCGCCATTGCGCGCAGCTTTTTTTATAAGTCGACTACTCACACACTCTTGGCGCGAGCGCGCACTCATGCAAAATTCAGAATGACACTCTATAGGCCTTTGCATTCAACCAAGCGCGACATTCGCTGAAATGACTCTGACATCCCCTTGTCCAACTCAGGATTTGCAAACCGGAGTGCAAGCCCTCGAACTTGCTATAGCATTCATCTTCAATACCTTAAGTTACCCCACCAAAACGTGAGAACTCAGAAGCTATTTCAAACGACACTGCAATGCAATGCAGGCACGAAGCCAAAACCGCTACTAATTGCGACTGACCGTTAATCACACTCAAACTTTATAAGTGTGTAATTATTTGTCATACAACGCTGACTGAAACGTCAAAAAGCCAGAGCAAACAAGTGCTCCACATGAAATGAATTACTTTACACATTACTATTTTCTACAACTAAGCAAACAACTCCCCTTGTAACTCGTCCAACAATGCCTGAATTGCATCCAGTCGTTGCTGTGGATCGTCGAGTTGCAGCAGGTCGATCTTGTCCAGTTCCGCAAATGGCAACAGGTAGGCCAACTGATTAGCCAGCGATTGTTGCCCGGTCGCTTCGGTGCCCATGTTCAAGGCTTCGACCATCGGGTGCTCCGCCAGAGCCTTGAGCAACGCCACCAGATCGGCGTCCTCGTCCTGCAGCGGTTGCTCCGGCTCGTCTTCCAGCCACTCGACCTCGGCGACGGTCAACTGATCCCGTTGTACTTCGGTACGCAAAACGTGAAAGCGCCGACCGCCCTGGACCCGAATCCCCAGCAGGCCGTTGTCCTGCTGTTTGAAATCGGTGATCAGCGCTTCACAACCCACCAGCGCGTAGCCGGCCGGGGCGATTCCGACTTCTTCGCCATCGAGGATGCACACCACGCCGAACCCGCCACCCTGCTTCATGCAGCGGCCGATCATGTCCAGATAGCGCGCTTCGAAGATCTGCAAATCGAGGATGCAACCTGGGAACAGCACTGTGTTCAACGGAAAAAGCGGCAGACTCATAGATATTTCCTTACACGACCATCGACACCGCCAGCGGCAGGAAAACCGCCGTGGCCACACCCATCAGGCTCATTGCCAGCGCCGCGAAGGCGCCGCACTCTTCACTTTCCTGCAACGCCACCGACGTGCCGACCGCGTGGGCCGTCATGCCCAGTGCCATGCCCCTGGCTTCCGGACTTTGCACGCCGAGGCGAGTCAACAGGGCCGGGCCGAAAATCGCCCCGATCACACCGGTAATCAGGACGAACACCGCTGCCAGCGCCGCGACCCCACCGATCTGTTCAGCCACCAGCATCGCAATCGGCGACGTCACCGACTTCGGTGCCATGGTCATCAGGATCATGTGCTCGGCACCGAACCACCACCCCAACAACACGCCCATACCCGTGGCCACCACCCCGCCTATCACCAGCGTAGTAAATATCGGCCAGAACAACTGCCGAATCCGTCGCAGGTTGAGATAAAGCGGCACCGCCAGCGCGACAGTGGCCGGACCGAGCAGGATGCTCAGGATCTCGGTGCTTTTGCGGTACTCGGCGTAAGTCAAGCCGCAACCCACCAGCACACCGATCACCAGCAACATGGAGACCAGCACCGGCTGCAAAAAGATCCAGCGGGTTTTCTCGAATGCTGCAAGGACGAGTTGATAGGCACCGAGGGTGATACCGATGCCGAATAATGGATGGTGAATCACCGAGGCCCAGGCGCCGTGCCAGTCGAAGATCATTGGTTGTCCTCGGAGTGCGCGTGACGCTTGACCATGCGCTGCATCAGCACCCCGGCGAAGGCCATCGAAAGCAACAGCGACAACACCAGCGCACCGACGATGGCCCAGAAGTCCGCCGCGATGTCAGCGGCATACACCATCACGCCCACGGCCGGCGGCACCAGCAACAGCGGCAGGTAGCGCAGCAGGCTGCCGGCCGCCAGGTTCAGTGGCTCGCCGACCTGTCCGCGGCAGATGAGGTAAACCAGCAACAGCAGCAACCCCACAATCGGCCCCGGCAGCACAGGCAGAAACAAATGATTGATCGCCGTGCCGAGCAATTGGAACAGCACCAGCCACGTCAGGCCCCGTAACAACATCAAAGATCTCCCGCAAAATCCGTCACCCGCATTGGCTTGGCATTATAAGCATGCTCACGCTATAGACCGGCATTCGCCAAAAGCATGGCCAGTTGACCGCGACGTTCAGCCATGTTGATCTAAAGTGGTAAGCCGGGAGGTCAAATCCCCCCAACTCAAAACTATAAAACCGATGAACCCAAGGAGAGTCTCAATGCCCTATGTTCCAGTTGCAGAGCTCAAAGATTATGTCGGCAAGGAACTTGGACGTTCCGAATGGCTCACCATCGATCAGGACCGCATCAACCTGTTCGCCGAAGCCACAGGGGATTTCCAGTTCATCCACGTCGACCCGGTCAAGGCCGCGCAAACGCCATTTGGCAGCACTATCGCTCACGGCTTTCTGTCGTTGTCGCTGATTCCGAAGTTGATGGAAGACATCCTCGTCATGCCACAAGGCCTGAAGATGGTGGTCAACTACGGCCTCGACAGCGTGCGCTTCATCCAGCCGGTCAAGGTTAATTCGCGGGTACGGCTGAAGGTCGACCTGACCGAAGTCATCGAGAAGAAACCCGGCCAATGGCTGCTCAAGGCCACCACCACCCTGGAAATCGAAGGTTCGGACAAGCCGGCGTATATCGCCGAACCCCTGTCCCTGTGCTTCGTGTAAACCTTCCGGGATGCGAAGCAGCTCCTGCTGTTTCGCGCCCTCTTGCGGTACCTCGCCCTATATAAGGACACATGGCTGCGGCATACTCCCTCGCCTAATTGCCCGGAATCCGCTATGCGCCCACTTGCACTCCTTGCCTTGACCCTGATGCTCACCGCTTGCGGCGACGGCGAATCTCTTTTGCCCCCCGACGCACGCCTGCCGGACGGCGGACGCTATCGCGGTGACCTGGTCAATGGCTTGCTGCAAGGCAAGGGTCGCATCGACTACCCGAACGGCAGCTGGTACGCCGGCGAATTCGACAAAGGCCAGTGGCAGGGCCAGGGCGAATGGCATGGCAGCAATGGCGAAGTCTATCGCGGGCAGTTCAATCAGGGACTGTTCGACGGCCAGGGTGCACTGACCACCAACGCCAACAGCTACAGCGGCGGCTTCAAGGCGGGTCGCCGCGACGGCGAAGGCACGCTCAAAGAAAACGGCATGAGCTACCGCGGTGAGTTCAAGGCCGATCAATACGCCGGCCTGGGTCGCCTCGAACTCGAAGACGGCAGCTCCTATCAGGGCCAGTTCGCCCACGGCAAACCCAACGGCGAAGGCCAGCGCGGTGACGGCAACGGCAATCAGTTCACCGGGCACTTTGTCGACGGCCAACTGGAAGGCAACGGCACGTTCAACAGCGCCGATGGCGACATCTATGTCGGCAGCTTCAAGAACAATCAACTGCACGGCAAAGGCCGCTACGAAAACGCCGACGGCGATGTGTGGCTGGGCCAGTTCAAGGAAGGTTCGCTGAACGGCAAGGGCGAGTTGATCGGCACTGACGGCAGCCACTACATCGGCCAGTTCAACGACTGGCGCTTTTCCGGCCAGGGCCGGCTGAACCTCGCCGACGGCAGCTTTTACACCGGCCAGTTCGACAACGACAGCTACCAGGGGCGTGGCACGCTGGTGCTGACCGATGGCACCGTACTCAGCGGCACCTGGATCAATGGCCAGCGCGTGCGCGACGCCGAGGGCAAACTGCTGCCTGACACACTCGAGCTCGGCCTGTTGGCACAGGGGCGCTTGCTCGACGCAGCGCTGGCCAACATTCCGCCCTCGACCCCGGCGGTGGAGCTGTATTCGTTGACCCTGGGCGGTGATGGCAAGCAAAGCGTGTTTCTGCGCGAATCCGACTACGTCGCCAATATGCTCTCCACCCGTTTCGGCGCCTTCGGCCAGATCCGCCTGGTGAACCATCGTGACCACCTCGCCGACCGCCCGATGGCTACCCGGGAGAACCTGCGTCGCGCGGCCCTGGCGCTGGCTGAACGCAGCGGTCCGGAAGACCTGATTTTCATCTACCTGACCAGCCATGGCACCAGCGAACACGAACTGGTACTGGACCAGCCGCGCATGGAACTGGCCGATCTGCCAGCCGACGAATTGGCCGCTGTTCTCGCCCCGCTGAAAAACCGCGACAAGATCATCGTGATTTCGTCCTGCTACTCCGGCGGTTTTATCCCCGCTCTCAAGGATGAACGGACCCTGGTCATGACGGCCTCGCGGGCTGACCGAGTCTCCTTCGGGTGCTCGGAGGAAGCCAACTTCACCTACTTCGGCGATGCCCTGTTCGTCCAGGCCCTGAACCAGACCGATGATCTGGAACAAGCCTTCAAACGAGCCAAAGCCACTGTCGCCGAGCGTGAACTGGCGGACGGCTTCGAAGCATCCGAACCACAGATCTGGGCACCGAAAACCGTCCTCTCGCACTGGCAACTATTGCGCAAACAACAGGCACGAAAAGCGCTGCAAAGTGCATCCATGCAAAGCAAGGATGCAAACAGCAACTAAGCTGAACAGTATCAAGGGAGAAACACTATGTACTTGACGCCTCAGCATGTGCTGCTCGCCGGAGCCACCGGTTTGACGGGTGAACATCTGCTCGATCGCTTGCTCAGCGAGCCAACGATCACCCGGGTTTTGGCCCCTTCACGCCGGCCACTGGCCAAACACCCGCACCTGGAAAACCCGGTCGGCGACCCGAGGGCGTTCCTGCCACAACTGAACGGGCGGGTCGATATAGCCTATTGCTGCCTGGGCACCACGATCAAGCAAGCCGGCTCGGAGGAGGCGTTTCGCGCAGTGGACCTGGACATGGTGGTGGCATTCGCCAAACGGGCACGGGAGATGGGCGCACGGCACCTGATCGTGATCAGTGCCCTGGGCGCCGATCGCCGATCCTCGATTTTCTACAACCGGGTCAAAGGCGAAATGGAGTACGCACTGCGCGCGCAGGACTGGCCGCAGCTGACTATTTGCCGCCCTTCGCTGTTGCTGGGAGATCGCGTTGAGCCGCGCCTGGCCGAGAAAGTCGCCGGCCCCTTGTCACGCCTGATCCCCGGTAAATACCACGGCATCGAAGCCTGCCAACTGGCCCGCGCCATGTGGCGTCTTGCGCTCGAAGAGCAGGATGGCGTGCGGATTGTCGAGTCGGATGAGTTGCGCAAACTCGGCAAGTAATCCGCGGATCTGTGGCGAGGGGGCTTGCCCCCGTTCGACTGCGCAGCAGTCGTAAATATGGAACTCGCGGTGTATCAGAAAAATGGAGATGGCCGGTTTTGGGGTTGCTCCGCAGCCCAACGGGGGCAAGCCCCCTCGCCACACCCTTACAACCCACCCGTTGCCTGAAAACTCACCCCGATCACCGTCAGCAACGACAGCGGCAACAGCAGTGTGTCGAGCAACGCACTGGCCGGCAGATCAACGCCCGGATAGCTCGGCGCTTGCGCGCCGAAACGGTCCATTGCGCAACAACCGCCATTCATCGCATACAAATCCAGCCGCGTCCCGGCGTACACCACCGGCGCCCCCGGTTTGGCCGCATCGAGGGTGCGCACCGTGGCGCACCCGGCCAATTGCAGCACCAGCGCCATCACCAACAGCTTATTCATCGCTGGTGAGATGATGCTCGCCCCAACGCGGGAGCATGTCCTGAGGAATATTCAGCAGGTTAAGGATCCGTGCCACGACGAAATCGATCAGGTCGTCGATGGTTTGCGGCTGATGATAAAAGCCCGGTGATGCCGGCAGGATTGTCACGCCCATGTTCGACAACTTGAGCATGTGCTCCAGGTGAATGCTCGAATACGGCGCCTCGCGAGGCACAAGAATCAGTTGGCGACGTTCTTTGAGCGTCACATCGGCAGCACGCTCGATCAGGTTGTTGCAGGCGCCGCTAGCGATCGCCGACAAGGTGCCAGTGGAGCACGGCACCACCACCATCGCCGCTGGCGCGCCGGAACCCGAGGCTACCGGCGACATCCAGTCTTCCCTGCCGTACACCCGAATCTGCCCGGCGACGGCCCCCGTGTACTCGGTGAGAAATGCCTGCATCATCTGCGGTTTGGACGGCAGCGTGACGTCAGTTTCGGTCGCCATCACCAACTGCGCGGCCCTGGAAATCAGGAAGTGCACTTCACGATCTTCCCGCACCAGGCAGTCGAGCAGGCGTAAACCGTACTGGGCGCCTGAAGCACCGGTCATCGCCAGGGTGATGCGGTCCGGGCCGTTGTTCATTTGAGTGCCTCGGCCAACTTGCCGTGAAGGCCGCCGAAGCCGCCGTTGCTCATGATGACCACGTGAGTCCCGGGTTGGGCCTGGCTCTTCACACGATCGATGATGCCCTCAAGGGAGTCGCTGACAATCGACGGCACAGTGCACAGTGCCGCGGTGCCCGCCAGGTCCCAGCCGAGGTTGGCGGGTGCGTACCAGATCACCTGATCGGCATCGACCACGCTTTCCGGCAATCCGTCACGGTGTGCGCCAAGTTTCATGGAGTTGGAGCGTGGCTCGATGATCGCGATCAACGGTGCATCGGCGATGCGCTTGCGCAGGCCGTCCAGCGTGGTGGCGATGGCGGTCGGGTGGTGAGCGAAGTCGTCATAGATGGTGATGCCACGGACTTCCGCGACTTTCTCCATCCGGCGTTTCACGCTTTTGAACGCGCTCAATGCGGCAATGCCCATGGATGGCACCACACCGACGTGGCGCGCGGCGGCCAAAGTGGCCAATGCATTGGCGACGTTGTGCTGGCCAGTCATGTCCCACTCCACCACACCCTGGGTGACGCCTTCGAACATCACTTCGAACCTGGAGCCATCTTCACTGAGCAACTTGACCTGCCACTGACCGCCGGCGCCGGTAGTTTGCACCGGGGTCCAGCAACCCATTTCAATGACGCGCTGCAACGCCGGCTCAGTGGTCGGATGAATCACCAGGCCTTCGCTCGGGATGGTCCGCACCAAGTGATGGAACTGCCGCTCGATGGCCGGCAGGTCCGGGAAGATGTCCGCGTGATCGAACTCAAGGTTGTTCAGGATTGCCGTGCGCGGGCGGTAATGTACGAACTTGGAGCGCTTGTCGAAGAACGCACTGTCGTACTCGTCGGCTTCGATGACGAAGAAGGGTGTATCACCCAGGCGTGCCGACACCGAGAAGTTTTGCGGTACGCCGCCGATCAGGAAGCCCGGGGCCATGCCTGCATGCTCCAGCACCCAGGCCAGCATGCTGCTGGTGGTGGTCTTGCCGTGCGTACCGGCAACGGCCAGCACCCAACGACCTTGCAGCACGTGATCCGCCAGCCATTGCGGGCCGGAAACGTACGGCAGGCCTTTGTTCAGCACGTACTCCACCGCCGGGTTGCCCCGGGACATGGCGTTGCCGATTACCACCAGATCGGGGGCCGGATCGAGTTGCGCCGGGTCATAGCCTTGTGTCAACTCGATGCCCTGGGCTTGCAGCTGAGTGCTCATTGGCGGATAGACGTTGGCATCGGAGCCCGTCACGTGATGGCCCAGTTCTTTGGCCAGAACCGCCATTGACCCCATGAAAGTGCCGCAGATACCAAGAATATGAATGTGCATAGTCGACCTCGTAAAACTTGGTCGCAGGTTAGCTTAGGGAGGGGAAAATCGCACCTGATGTTTCAGAGTTGAGGACGCCGCCCGGAGCAATCCCGCTCCCACATTGGCTTTATAGTGAACACAAATCTGTGAACACCTCCGGGCAAATGTGGGAGCGGGCTTGCTCGCGAAAGACCGCGACACGGTTTACCGGGCAATACCGTGTTTACGCAGCTTCCGGTAGAGGGTATTTCGACTGACCCCCAACTGCTCCGCCGTATGCGTCATATGCCAGCGTGTCTGCTCCAGTGCACTGAGTAACGCCAGCCGCTCGGCATCCTCCAGCGGATGCTCCGATGGCTCTTCGATAGCCTGCGCCACCGCCGGCCTGGCCGAACGGATCATGGCCGGCAAATCTTCCAGACCGATCCGTCCGTCCTCACACAGGGCCGCTAGCGTACGTAGTACATTGCGCAGCTGGCGTACGTTGCCCGGCCAGGCAAATCCCAACAAAGCCTCGCGTGCCGGCCCGTCAATCAACACCGCTTCTCCGTGCGCCTCTTCGGCCAGTAAAAAATCGAGCAACTGCGATTTATCACTGCGATCACGCAAAGCCGGCAGCGCGACTTCCAGCCCGTTGAGGCGATAATACAAATCCTCGCGGAAGCTGCCGTCCTGCACGCGATCCAGCAAATTACGGTGGGTGGCGCTGATGATCCGCACGTTTACCGCTTCCGGCTCGCCACCGATCGGCACCACCTGCCGGTCCTCCAGCACCCTGAGCAATCGCGTCTGCAGGGCCAGTGGCATGTCACCGATTTCATCGAGGAACAAGGTCCCGCCGTCGGCCTGCTGCAACTTGCCACGCATGCCTTCCTTGCGTGCGCCGGTGAAGCTGCCGCCACGGTAACCGAACAGCTCGCTTTCGATCAGGCTCTCGGGAATGGCCGCGCAATTGAGGGCGACGAAGGCTTTTTCCGCCCGCTGGCTGGCGTGGTGCACCGCTTTGGCGAAGGCCTCCTTGCCGGACCCGGTTTCGCCGTTGATCAGCAGCGGCACGTCGCGCTCGTACACGCGCAAGGCCTTGCGAAAGTCCGCCTGCAAGGTCACATCATCCAGGCAAATGCCCGACAGGCGCGGTGCCGGTGCAGCCTTGGGAGCAGGCTCCATCGGAGTCGGCAGCGACCGCCGCGCCTCGCCGCGCAATACCGCGAACAACTTGCGACCATCACGGGTACGCAATGGCCAACTGGCTGCGGCATTGATACTCGCCCGCCCCAGCAACTCATCGAGCGAACAATCGAAAAACGCCTCCACCGGTTTACCCAGCAAGCCGCCGCGAATGTGCCCCAGCAGGTTCAGCGCACTCTGATTGACCGCGCAGATGCGTCCTTCTCCGTCGAACGCCAGCAGCCCTTCGCTGAACAAACCAACGGACTCGGCCTGCAAGTGAAAACGCAGCAACCATTGATTGTCGAAGCAGCGCAGGAAGTAACAGCTCTCGATCATCTTCGCCGACAGATTGACCAGCGCCATGGTGTGGAACTGACTTTGCCGCGAAACGTCGCGCCGCGCCGACGACACGTCGAGCACCGCCAGCAATTCGCCATGGGGATCGAAGACCGGGCTCGCCGAACAGGTCAGGCCAGTGTGGCGGCCGCGAAAGTGTTCGTCCTGATGGATGGTCAGCGACTGACGTTCCACCAGGCAGGTGCCGATGCCGTTTGTGCCTTCGCAGGCCTCGCTCCAGTCGGCACCGAGCCAGAGCCCGGCACGCTCGAAAATCTGTCGTTCGGCAGGCGCGGTGACGCAATTGAGGATCACGCCGCGAGCGTCGGTCAGCAGCACTGCATGGCCGGCACCGGAAAGTTGCTGGTGCAGGCTGGTCATTTCATTGCCAGCGATGTGCAGCACTTGCTGCAAGCGTTCACGGCTTTCGAGGACACGACCGTGTTCCAGCACCGTCGGTGCGATGCTCAGGGCCGGGTCGAGGTGATAGTCCTCAAGGCAGCGCAGCCACGAGCGGGCGATGGACGGGTCACTGCCAGGGCCATGCAGGTGGGCCTTGCCCTGAGTGACGGTCAGAACCTGCTGGGCATGGCGACTCAAATGGTTGTCGTGCATTTCTTATTGTTCTCCCCCCGAAAGGTGTACACGTTCCCTGTAGGAGCTGCCGCAGGCTGCGATCTTTTGACTTTGATTTTTTCAAGATCAAAAGATCGCAGCCTGCGGCAGCTCCTACAGGGGTGATGCAGCGTCAGTCCTTGTGATTGCCCGAGCATCCTCCAGCCGGGGCCGCATTGCAATGCTGGCAAGACCACCCGGTCACAGGCTGTGCCAGAAGCGGTACAAAGTGTCACGCCAGCTGTACCGAAAGCGTCACAGGTGCACTCCATCCGTCCGACAAAAAATGCGCAAGGCCTTGATTTGCCTGAGCTGCAACGCACTGGCCCGCCCCTTGCTCTACGCTTATAGCAAGCGCACATGCGCGACTCCCTATAAGCACAAAAGCAAGGAGAGACCACCATGCGTTACGCTCACCCCGGTACTGAAGGCGCTATCGTTTCGTTCAAAGCCAAATACGGTAACTACATCGGCGGCGAGTTCGTCGCGCCTGTCAAAGGTCAGTACTTCACCAATACCTCGCCAGTGAATGGCCAACCGATTGCCGAATTCCCCCGCTCCACGGCCGAAGACATCGACAAGGCCCTGGACGCTGCCCACGCAGCCGCCGATGCCTGGGGCGCCACGTCCGCCCAGGCGCGCTCGCTGGTGCTGCTGAAAATCGCCGACCGCATCGAACAGAACCTGGAACTGCTGGCAATTACCGAATCCTGGGACAACGGCAAAGCCGTACGTGAAACCCTCAACGCCGACATCCCGCTGGCCGCCGACCATTTCCGCTACTTCGCCGGCTGCATCCGCGCCCAGGAAGGCAGCGCTGCCGAAATCGACGGCAACACCGTGGCCTACCACATCCATGAACCCCTCGGCGTGGTCGGCCAGATCATCCCGTGGAACTTCCCGATCCTGATGGCCGCGTGGAAACTCGCCCCGGCTCTGGCTGCCGGTAACTGCATCGTGCTCAAGCCCGCCGAGCAGACCCCGCTGGGCATCACCGTGCTGGTCGAACTGAT
>NZ_JBWKZB010000035.1:0-70854 GCF_059424105.1 Pseudomonas sp. GW456-E7
CTCCTACAGGGGGTACGCCTTGCCACTGTAGGAGCTGCCGCAGGCTGCGATCTTTTGATCTTGAATGGACCGCCCGGCCCGACCCTGTTCCCAAAACCCTCAAGGGCTGGAACAATGCCCGCCACTTTGTAGAGCGTTAATCCGGGGAGTTGCGGGTGCAGATTCAGGGTCATTACGAGCTTAAGTTCGAAGCGGTGCGAGAGGCTTTCGCGGCGCTGTTCGACGATCCCCAGGAGCGTGGCGCAGCATTGTGCATTCAGATTGGTGGCGAAACCGTCCTCGATCTGTGGGCCGGCACCGCCGACAAGGACGGGGCCGAGGCCTGGCACAGCGACACCATCGCCAACCTGTTCTCCTGCACCAAGACCTTTACCGCCGTCACCGCGCTGCAACTGGTGGCCGAAGGCAAGTTGCAACTGGATGCGCCGGTGGCGCGCTACTGGCCCGAATTTGCCGCTGCCGGCAAAGCGTCCGTCACCTTGCGTCAACTGCTCTGCCATCAAGCCGGCCTTCCGGCATTGCGCGAGCTGCTGACCCCCGAAGCCCTCTACGACTGGCAAACCATGGTCGACGCCCTGGCTGCCGAAACGCCGTGGTGGACGCCGGGCGAAGGCCACGGGTACGCAGCGATCACTTATGGCTGGCTGGTCGGCGAATTGCTGCGCCGTGCCGACGGTCGTGGGCCGGGGGAATCCATTGTCGCGCGGGTCGCCAAACCCTTGGGCCTGGACTTCCACGTGGGGCTGGCCGACGAAGAGTTCTATCGCGTGGCCCACATTGCACGGGGCAAGGGCAATGTCGGCGATGCCGCTGCCCAGCGCCTGCTGCAAGTGACCATGCGTGAGCCAACGGCCATGACGACCCGGGCGTTCACCAATCCGCCGTCGATCATGACCAGCACCAACAAACCCGAGTGGCGACGCATGCAGCAGCCGGCCGCCAATGGCCACGGCAATGCCCGTAGCCTGGCCGGTTTCTACGCCGGCCTGCTCGACGGCAGCCTGCTGGAAAGCGAAATGCTCGATGAGTTGACGCGTGAACACAGCCTCGGCGAGGACAAGACTTTACTGACCCGGACCCGTTTCGGCCTGGGTTGCATGCTTGATCAACCGGACGTTGCCAATGCCACCTTCGGCCTTGGCCCGCGGGCGTTTGGTCATCCGGGTGCCGGCGGCTCCATCGGCTTTGCCGACCCGGAGCACGATGTAGCCTTCGGATTTGTGACAAATACCCTGGGCCCCTACGTCTTGATGGACCCGCGCGCGCAAAAGCTGGTGCGGGTTCTGGCCACTTGTCTGTAAAAGCGGCTGTCGGTCTCCAGGGCTGGAACCCGATAGCCTTTTGAGTTTCAAAACGTCAGTTTGTGCGGGCCGACGTGGCCTGATTATTTCGACTTCATTTTTGTGGATATCCAATGTCATCCAATAAAACCCTCGCCTTGGCCCTGTGCTTCGCCATTACCGGTTGCGCACAGACTCCACAGAAAGACGCGACGGCACCTGTCGCCAAGACTGAAAGCGCCAGCCACTGGTACTGGCCGTTCGGTTCCGACGACAGCGCCGGCAAGCCCGCGGCCAAGCCGGAGGTGAAACCTGAGGTTAAACCCGTGGCGGTGGCCAAGGCCGAAACCGAGAGCGGGAGCAAGTGGTGGTGGCCGTTCGGTGGAAGCGAACAGAGCGCCGCCAAGGCTGTGCCGATGCCCGACCCGAAGGTCACCCAGGCCTGGCTTGACGACTACGAGCCCCGTCTGCGCGAGGCGGTCAAGGACAGCAACCTGCAACTCGAGCGCCGCGAAAACGTGCTGGTGGTCACTGCACCGGTCGAAGGCTCGTTCAACCCTGATCGTCCGGCCATGCTGCTGCCGGTCACGCTCGGTCCGTTTACCCGCGTTGCCAAGATCCTTGAAGCCGATCCAAAGACCGCTGTGTTGATCCTCGGCCACAGCGATACGTCCGGCGCTGCGCCTGCCAACGTCAAACTGAGCCAGGAGCGTGCCCAGTCCGTTGCGGCGATTTTCCGTCTCAGTGGTTTGCAGCGTGATCGCTTGATGCTGCGTGGCCTGGGCGGTGATGCGCCGCGTGCCGCCAACGACAGCGTGCAAGGCCGTGCGCTGAACCGCCGCGTGGAACTGCTGGTGACCCCGCAGAACACCATGGTCGCGCTGCTGAGCAAGTACAACATGCCGGCCCCAGCGCCTGTGAGCATGGTTGCAGCCGCTGACGTCAAGCCGGTCGCCAAGCCGGTGACACCAGCCCCGGCGACTAAGAAGGCCGCTGTTCCAGCGGTGAAAAAAGCCCCGGCGAAAAAAGCTGCGGCCAAGAAAGCACCTGCGAAAACCGCAACGCCGGCAAAGAAAACCACGCCAGCCAAAGCCTCCACGGCTGACAAGAAAGTCGCCGCCACTGATACTGCAAAGCAGTGATTTGTTAACCAAAAGGAATGCGCCATGACCCAGGGCCTGGCTGATATGCGTCGTGACTACACCCGTGACGGCCTGACCGAGGCACAAGCCCCGGCCGAGCCGTTTGCGTTGTTCCACCAGTGGTTCGCCGACGCGGTGAAAACCGAGCAGGCGCCGGTGGAAGCCAACGCCATGACCCTGGCCACCGTCGACCAGGACGGTCGACCGCACTGTCGCATTCTGTTGCTCAAGGGCCTGGACGAACTGGGGTTCACCTTTTTCACCAACTACGAAAGCGCCAAGGGCCAGCATCTGGCCGCGAATCCGTTCGCGGCCATGACGTTTTTCTGGCCGGCGCTGGAGCGCCAGGTGCGCATCGAAGGGCGGGTGGTGAAGGTGACGCCCGAGGAGTCCGACGCCTATTATCAGGTTCGTCCTCTGGGCAGTCGCCTGGGAGCCTGGGCATCGCCGCAAAGCCGCGTGATCGCCGATCGTGGCGAGCTCGAAGCGCTGCTCAAGGACACCGAGCAACGTTTCAGCGACACCCAGCCCCATTGCCCGGAACACTGGGGCGGTTATCGCCTGTTGCCGGAGCGCATCGAGTTCTGGCAGGGCCGCCCGAGTCGCCTGCACGACCGCCTCAATTACCGCCAGCAGGGCGCCGACTGGATTCTTGAACGTCTGGCACCCTGAACAGTCTACCGATCGGGATAGCCTGCCGCAGCGGCCTCCAGCCACTTCGGCAGGTCTCGACGCTTGATCTTCTGCGCCTGGGCACTCGCCAATTGTTCGAGCATGAAGGCTTTTTTCTGCTCGTCCTTGCCCGCCAGCGCTAGCGCCAGGTCGCGGTCCATCCAGCGTTTGATCCGCACGTACAGCCACCCGTGGAAGTACAAACCGGCAACCGTCGTGACGACGATGATAAAGTAGTCCATGAAAATCCTTGGCCAGTGGGCGGTTTTCCGATTTTGCCGCTACTGTGTGAGTTCGTGGAGGCGCCTTAACGGAGCCTGAATCAAAGCAATTTTACCCGGGCGGTGCCGTGACAAGCGTCAAGCTGCGGAGTTTAATGAACATCTGTTTCTTTGGAGTTGATGCTATGCGTAAGTCTGTTCTGCTGGTTGCTTCCTTTTCCACGATGGCGATGTTGCTCACTGGTTGCCAATCGAGCCTGACCGGTGACTCCTATTCCCGTGACGAGGCGCGTCGTGTGCAGACCGTTCGCATGGGTACCATCGAAGCATTGCGTCCGGTGAAAATCGAAGGCACCAAAACCCCGATCGGCGGCGCTGCAGGCGCAGTGGTTGGCGGCGTTGGCGGCAGCGCCATCGGTGGCGGCAAAGGCAGTATCGTTGCTGCGGTCATCGGCGCAGTCGCTGGCGGCCTGATCGGTTCGGCCGCAGAAGAGGGCATGACCCGCACCCAGGGCGTGGAAATCACCGTGCGCGAAGACGATGGCAGCATGCGCGCCTACGTTCAGGAAGTTCAGCCGAACGAAGTGTTCCGTGTTGGCGAGCGTGTGCGCATCGCCAGTGTGAATGGTACCAGCCGCGTTTCGCACTAAGCGCAGACACCGGATAAACAAAAACCCGATCAGGTGACTGATCGGGTTTTTTGTTTTACAGCGCAGGTGAATCTTGATTGGCGTCAGGCGATATCGCGGTTTATCAGGAGACCAGGGCGGAGCTCTTGCGACTCGCCATCGCGGTTACCGCATAACCGATCAGCGCGGCCAGAATCGAACCGGTCAGGATTCCCATGCGGTCCATCCCGGCGAAATCACTCACGCCCGGCTCGAAGGCCAGTGAGCCGACAAACAGACTCATGGTGAAACCGATACCGCATAGAATCGCCACGCCCAGTATCTGGCCCCAATTGGCGCCTTGGGGCAGGGCGGCGATACCGGTTTTCACGGCCAGCCAGGTCAGGCCGAAGACACCGACAGTCTTGCCCAGCAGCAGCCCGATGGCGATGCCCATGGGAACGTGATGAGTGAAGCTTTCGACGGTGACGCCGCTCAGGGACAGGCCGGCGTTGGCGAAGGCGAACAGCGGCAGGATGCCGTAGGCGACCCACGGGTGCAGGGCATGTTCCAGGCTCAGCAGTGGCGAAGGTTCGGCATTTTTTGTGCGCAGCGGAATGCAGAAGGCCAGGGTTACGCCGGCCAGCGTGGCGTGGACACCGCTCTTGAGCACGCAGACCCAGAGGATCAGGCCAATGATCATGTACGGCCCGAGCTTGACTACGCCAAGCCGGTTCATCCCGATCAGCGCCGCAATACAGGCTGCGGCCAGCGCCAGGGAGAGGGTCGACAGTGCACCGGAATAGAAGATCGCAATGATGATGATCGCGCCGAGGTCGTCGATGATCGCCAGGGTCATCAGGAACAGTTTCAGCGAGACCGGAATCCGTTTGCCAAGCAACGCCAGCACGCCAAGGGCGAAGGCAATGTCGGTCGCGGTCGGGATTGCCCAGCCGTTGAGGGCCGGTGGCGTGTCGCGGTTGAGGTACCAGTAGATCAGCGCCGGCACCACCATGCCGCCAATGGCCGCCGCGCCAGGCAGGACGATTTGCGACGGTTTGGACAACTGGCCGTCGAGGACTTCGCGCTTCACTTCCAGGCCGATCAGCAGGAAGAACAGCGCCATCAGGCCGTCGTTGATCCATAGCAGCAACGGCTTGGCGATTTTCAGTGCGCCGATCTGGGCCACCACCGGAGTGTCCAGCAGGCCGTTGTACAGCCAGGACAGCGGTGAGTTGTTGATGATCAGAGCCAGAACGGCAGCGGCGATCAGTAACAGACCGCTGGCAGCTTCCAACTGAAAGAAACGCGTGAAAGTGCTACGCAGAGGCAAGGTCGCTCTCCATCTGTGAATTCAAAAGGTGTTACACCCTAACAAGTACCGTTAGTTGTTAAAACAAAAGTTATATTCTTTTTTGTTATATGTCGTTACAGAGTGATCCGTCGCCAGCGAGCTGAGCCTAGCAGTTGTCGGACGTATTGGATCGCAGCTGTACCTGTGCCGGATGCAGGATTTTTCCTAAGCTTGTGGGATGGGCCTCGTACAAAGGCCAACTCCTGCCCGATTCAACGAGAAAACCATCATGAGCGACAACCGACAGTGGTCCCGCGAGGCGATCCGGATCATCGAAGCCGATTTCCAGCGCAGCGCCGACACCCACTTGATCCCCTTGCCGCTTCCGGGTTTTCCGGGCATCGAGTTGTATTTCAAGGATGAGTCCAGCCACCCCACGGGCAGCCTCAAGCACCGCCTGGCCCGTTCGCTGTTCCTGTATGCGCTGTGTAACGGCTGGCTCAAACCCGGTGCGCCAGTCATTGAGGCTTCCAGCGGTTCCACGGCGATTTCCGAAGCGTATTTTGCGCGTATGCTGGGCTTGCCGTTCATTGCGGTGATGCCGGCGACAACCTCAAAGGAAAAGATCGCGCAGATCGCCTTCTACGGTGGCCAAAGTCATCTGGTCGACGACCCGACCCAGATCTACGCCGAGTCCGAGCGTCTGGCTCGTGAGCACGACGGGCACTTCATCGATCAGTTCACCTACGCCGAGCGCGCCACCGACTGGCGAGCGAACAACAATATTGCCGAGTCGATTTTTCAGCAGATGCGATTCGAGCAGCATCCCGAGCCGAGCTGGCTGATTTCCAGCCCCGGCACCGGAGGCACGACGGCCACACTGGGCCGATACGTGCGTTATCGCCAGCATTGCACCCGCGTGCTGTGTGCCGATGCCGAGCGTTCGGTGTTCTTTGATTACTACCAGACCGGTGATGCCAGCCTGCGACTGGACCACGGTTCGCGCATCGAAGGCATTGGCCGGCCGCGTGTGGAGGCGTCGTTTCTGCCCAAGGTGATCGACGCCATGGTCAAGGTGCCGGATGCCCTGTCACTGGCGGCCATGCACTACCTGGCGGAACGCCTGGGACGCCATGTGGGCGGGTCGAGCGGGACCAACCTGATCGGTGCCTTGATGGCCGCTCAGCACATGAAGGCGGCAGGGGAGACGGGGTCGATGGTGGCGATTCTGTGTGACAGCGGCGAACGTTACGCCACGACCTATTACGATCCGCAGTGGCTCAAGGCCCAGGGCTATGAGTTGAGTGGTTTGATGGCTGCGGTCGCGGCGACGGTGGAGCGGGGTGAGCCGCTGCCCGTCAGCGTGTTGCGCGCCAATATCTGACACGAATGAAAAGATCGCAGCCATCGGCAGCTCCTACAGGGGATGGTGTAAATCCTGTAGGAGCTGCCGAAGGCTGCGATCTTTTGCTTTAAACCTTAAGCCTCCAGGCCAAGGATATCCCGAGCCACAGCCTCGGCAATCCGAATCCCGTCCACACCTGCCGACAGAATCCCGCCCGCATAACCGGCACCTTCACCGGCCGGGAACAAGCCTTTCACGTTCAGGCTCTGCATCGACTCGTTGCGGGTAATACGCAGCGGCGAGGAGGTGCGAGTCTCGATGCCGGTCAACACCGCGTCGTGCAGCGAGTAGCCACGAATCTGCTTCTCGAACGCCGGCAAGGCTTCGCGAATCGCTTCGATGGCGAACGCCGGCAGTGCCAGCGCCAGATCACCCAGGGCAACGCCTGGCTTGTAGGACGGCTCGACACTGCCCAGTTCGGTGGACGGCGTGCCCGCGATAAAATCGCCGACCAGTTGCGCCGGGGCTTCGTAGTTGCTGCCGCCCAGCACAAAGGCGTGGGACTCCAGGCGTTCCTGCAGCTCGATACCGGCCAGCGGGCCGCCCGGATAATCGACTTCCGGGGTAATGCCGACAACGATCCCGGAGTTGGCATTGCGCTCGTTACGCGAGTACTGGCTCATGCCATTGGTGACCACGCGGTTCGGCTCGGACGTCGCCGCCACCACGGTGCCGCCCGGGCACATGCAGAAGCTGTAGACCGAACGGCCGTTCTTGGCGTGGTGCACCAGTTTGTAGTCGGCGGCGCCGAGTTTCGGGTGCCCGGCGTATTTGCCCAGCCGCGCGCGGTCAATCAGCGACTGCGGATGCTCGATGCGGAAACCCACCGAGAAAGGCTTGGCTTCCATGAACACGCCACGGCCATGGAGCATGCGGAAGGTATCGCGGGCACTGTGGCCGAGGGCCAGGATCACATGCTTCGAATGGATCTGTTCGCCGCCATTGAGTTCGACGCCGACCAGTTGGCCGTCTTCGATCAGCACGTCGGTGACACGCTGCTGGAAGCGCACTTCGCCGCCCAGGGCGCGAATCTGCTCACGCATGTTTTCCACCACGCCGGTCAGACGGAACGTACCGATGTGCGGCTTGCTGACGTAGAGGATTTCTTCCGGTGCGCCGGCCTTGACGAACTCGTGCAGGACCTTGCGACCGAGGAACTTCGGATCCTTGATCTGGCTGTAGAGCTTGCCGTCGGAGAATGTCCCCGCGCCGCCTTCGCCGAATTGCACGTTGGATTCCGGGTTGAGCACGCTTTTGCGCCACAGGCCCCAGGTGTCCTTGGTGCGCTGGCGGACTTCGGTGCCGCGTTCGAGGATGATCGGCTTGAAGCCCATTTGCGCCAGCAGCAGCCCGGCGAAAATCCCGCACGGACCGAAGCCGACGACGATCGGACGTGCGCTCAGGTCGGCCGGTGCCTGGCCAACCATTTTATAGCTGACATCCGGCGCCACGTTGACGTTACGGTCATCGGCGAACGTGTGCAACACCGCCGCCTCGTCGCGAACTTCAAGGTCGATGGTGTAGATGAAGCACAGCTCGGAGGACTTTTTACGCGCATCGTAGCTGCGCTTGAACAAGGTGAAGTCGAGCAGGTCATCGCTGGCGATACCCAGGCGCTGCACGATGGCAGGGCGCAGGTCTTCATCGGGATGGTCGATCGGCAACTTGAGTTCGGTGATTCGTAACATGGCGGGATCCGGTTCGCGGGGCGCACAACTGCGCCAGGGCGTTTGAAACCCGCGATTATAAGCCTCAAAGGCGCAGGCCCGTGAGGCTTAAACGATCAGTCGTCGCGCGATCCGCCGAAATACCCGCAGCCGCGCTGTACCTGACCGTCGATGCGCAGCTCGGCGCTCATGTGCTGGATGCTGGCGGTGCTGCTGTCGACGCAGCGTTGCGGTGCAACCCACAGTTCGATGTGCTGGTTGTTGGCTTCGGTGCTGAGGTTGAAACGGCCATCGCCCAGTTGCTCTTCGACGTAAGGTACGGCCAAGGGTGGCTGGCCGACCCGGTCGATGACCATGCCTTTGCCGCTGACTTTCACGCTCCACTCCGGGGTGTGGCCGGCGGCGCGCAGGATCAGCAGCTTGAAATTCGGATCCTCACACGCGTTGCTCGAGCGCTCGACGCGGTACAACTGCTCCAGATCGAGCTGGCCGTCACCACCGCTGCCGGCCACAACCCGCCCGCGCACGTCGGCAAACAGCTTGCCCTGCTTGTCCGCCAGGCTGGCGGCCTGCTGCAGGACGCTGGTACCGCCGGTGTCGTTGACCACGTAGCGCGCAGACTGGTTGCACGGCTGGAACAGCAGTTTGCCGTCCGCTGCAGTCAACTGGCCTTGCATGCGTGTCTGGCCGACATGGGAGGCGTTCTGCCGCTCACCCTCGAACAACTGGCAAGCGGCGAACAGCGGAAGCAGGGCAACGAGGACTAAGGAACGGGCAACACGCATCTTGGGGTCTCCTGGCAAGTGCCGCCACGTTACTCAGGCTGACCGTTCATCACAAGGCTGGAATGGATCTCTGGAAAAGTAGAGGGCGATTTGCGGCAACATCCTGTGAATTATTCCGATGCCGAGTATCAGGATGCCAAAGGTAAGCTGCCGTTTTTTTGCTGGGGGCGGATATGAAGCAGGCAACGGGCTGGAAGATCGGGGTGTTTCTGATGGTTATGACGGGGGCCACGGGCAGTCACGCTGCCGAGATCAATTTGTCTTCGGCAACCGACTTCACCCGGATGGAGTTGCTGTTGAAGGACAGCGACAGGCTTCAATCGGGATATGAAATGAATGTCACGCTCAGTCCTGAAGCAGCTGAGCGTATGAAGCGCATTACCCATGAATCGATAGGCCAGAAATTGACGCTGTCGATCAATGGCTGGAAAATTTCTACGGCGACGGTGCAATCGGCCTTGGGCGCGAAGTTCCAGGTGTCCATCCCGAAAGCCATCGCCAAAGACCTATTGCCCACCTTGGTTGATTGAGCTGGAACCGGCTCAGCCTACGTGAAAGGTCTGACCTGTCTGCAGGCCTTCCACGCTTTTGGCGTAGGCCAAGGCCACATCTGCCGCAGGAACCGGCTTGAAGCCACGGAAGTACGGCGCGTACTTGCCCATGGCTTCGACCAGGACGTTGGGGCTGATCGAGTTCACCCGCAGGCCGCGCGGCAGCTCGATGGCGGCGGCGCGGACGAAGCTGTCCAGTGCACCGTTGACCAGCGCCGCCGAGGCACCACTGCGAATCGGGTCGTGGCTGAGTACCCCGGTAGTGAAGGTGAACGACGCGCCGTCATTGGCGAAGTCGCGGCCGATCAACAGCAAATTGACCTGGCCCATGAGCTTGTCTTTCAGGCCCAAGGCAAAGCTTTCTTCGGTCATCTCGTTGAGCGGTGCGAAGGTCACGTTGCCGGCGGCACACACCAGGGCATCGAATTTGCCGGTCTGCTCGAACAATGTGCGAATCGAGGCGCTATCACTGATATCCACCTGAAAATCGCCGCTGTTGCGGCCAATCCGGATGATTTCGTGGCGTTGCGACAGTTCCTTGTCGACTGCCGAACCGATGGTGCCGTTTGCGCCGATCAAAAGAATTTTCATGGGGGCTGATCCTCGTATGGGTTGAACGAGGTATCAGTGTAGGGTGGTTTTTTTCGTAGATAAGCGCACTAATAGGCAACCTTTGGTTTTCAAATGGAAACAATCCATGAGTGAGATGGATGACCTGGCCGCGTTCGCCGTATTGATCGAAGCGGGAAGTTTCACCTTGGCGGCGCAGCAGCTCGGTTGCAGCAAAGGCCAGCTGTCCAAGCGCATCAGCCAGCTGGAAGCGCAGTTTTCCGTGGTGCTGTTGCAGCGCACCACCCGCCGCTTGAGCCTGACCGCCGCTGGCGCTGCGTTGTTGCCCCAGGCCCAGGCGCTGGTGGTGCAGGTCGAGCGGGCGCGCCAGGCCCTGGCGCGTTTGAAGGACGACATGGCCGGACCGGTGCGGATGACGGTGCCGGTGTCGCTCGGGGAAACCTTCTTCGACGGGCTGTTGCTGGAGTTCTCGACCCAGTATCCCCAGGTGCAGATCGAGCTGGAGCTCAACAACAACTACCGCGACCTGTCCCGCGACGGCTTCGACCTGGCGATTCGCTCTGAGGTGGCCCTTGACCAGCGACTGGTGGCGCGCCCGTTGCTGGCGTGGCAAGAGTTGACCTGTGCCAGCCCGGCCTATCTGGAACAATACGGTGAGCCGCAAACACCCCAGGCGCTGGCCGAGCATCGCTGCTTGCTCAACAGCCATTACAGCGGCCGCGAAGAATGGCTGTATCACCAGCAGCATGAGTTGTTGCGGGTGCGGGTGTCGGGGCCGTTTGCCAGCAACCACTACAACTTGTTGAAGAAAGCCGCACTGGTCGGCGCCGGTATTGCGCGCCTGCCGTCCTACTGTTTGCCAACAGAACTGGCCGACGGACGTTTGCGATGGCTGCTGCGCGATTATCAGACCCGCAGCATGCCGATGTACCTGGTGCATCCGTATCAGGGCGGATTGCCCAAGCGTACGCAGGTGCTGGCGGATTATTTGATTGGCTGGTTCAAGCGTAGTGGGGAGGCGTTGGATCGACTTTGAACCCACACACGGACCCTTGTAGGAGCTGCCGCAGGCTGCGATCTTTTGATCTTAAAAGATCAAAGTCAAAAGATCGCAGCCTGCGGCAGCTCCTACAAGGATCGTATTCGCAGGCATAAAAAAACGGCCCGCAAAGGCCGTTTTCTTGTTTACCGCAAAGGCTCAGCCACCGAGGTACGCTTCGCGCACTTTCGGGTCGGTCAGCAGCGCTTCACCAGTGCCTTGCATCACTACCCGGCCGTTCTCCAGAACGTAGGCGCGGTCAGCGATTTTCAGTGCCTGGTTGGCGTTCTGTTCGACCAGGAACACCGTCACACCGTCCTTGCGCAGCTGTTCGATGATGTCGAAGATCTGCTGGATGATGATCGGTGCCAGACCCAGCGACGGCTCGTCGAGCAGCAACAGCTTGGGCTTGCTCATCAGTGCACGGCCGATGGCGAGCATTTGCTGTTCGCCGCCGGACATGGTGCCGCCACGCTGGTTGAAGCGCTCCTTCAGGCGTGGGAAAAGTCCGAGGACCTTGTCCATCTGTTCCTGATAGTCGCCCTTGGCGGTGAAAAAGCCGCCCATCGACAGGTTTTCTTCCACGGTCAGCCGGGAAAACACCCGACGACCTTCCGGCACCACGGCAATGCTCTTGCGCATGATCTGCGAAGAGTCCTGGCCGACCAGTTCCTCACCCATGTAGCGGATGCTGCCGCTGTGGGCGCGCGGCGAACCGCAAAGCGTCATCAGCAGCGTGGACTTGCCGGCACCGTTGGCGCCGATCAGCGTCACGATCTCGCCCTGGCGGACTTCGACGTTGACGCTGTGCAGGGCCTGGATCTTGCCGTAGAAGGTGGAAACGTTTTCGAACTGCAGCATTTACGCTTCCCCCAGGTAGGCTTTGATCACTTCAGGATTGTCGCGGATCTGTTCCGGCGTGCCGTTGGCCAGGGGCGTACCCTGGTTGATCACGACGATGTGGTCGGAAATGCTCATGACCAGTTTCATGTCGTGTTCGATCAGCAGGACGGTCACGTTGTGCTCTTCACGCAGCACACTGATCAGCGCCTTGAGGTCTTCGGTTTCCTTCGGGTTCAGGCCGGCGGCCGGTTCGTCGAGCATGAGGATCCGTGGACGGGTCATCATGCAGCGGGCGATTTCCAGGCGACGTTGCTGGCCGTAGGCCAGGGTGCCGGCCGGACGGTTGGCGAACTCACGCAGATTGACCTTGTCCAGCCAGTACTCGGCGTATTCCATGGCCTCGCGCTCGCTCTTGCGGAACGACGGAGTCTTGAACAGGCCGGACAGGAAGTTGGTGTTCAGGTGACGGTGCTGGGCGATCAAGAGGTTCTCGACCGCGGTCATGTCCTTGAACAACCGTACGTTCTGGAAGGTCCGCACCACGCCTTTGAGGGCGATCTTGTGACCCGGCAGGCCTTCGATTGGCTCGCCGTCCAGCAGGATGCTGCCGCCGCTCGGCTTGTAGAAACCGGTCAGGCAGTTGAACACGGTGGTCTTGCCAGCGCCGTTAGGGCCGATCAATGCCACCACTTGTTTCTCTTTTACGCTCAAGGCCACGCCATTGACCGCCAGCAAGCCGCCGAAGCGCATGCTCAGGTTTTCTACTTTAAGGATCTCGCGGCTCATTTGCGCAGCTCCATGTGAGGACGTTGCATGGGCAGCAGACCCTGAGGGCGCCAGATCATCATCAGTACCATCAAGGCACCGAACATCAACATGCGGTACTCACTGAACTCACGCATCATTTCCGGCAGCAGGATCATCACCACGGCAGCGAGGATCACGCCCAGCTGCGAGCCCATGCCACCGAGTACCACGATGGCGAGGATGATCGCCGACTCGATGAAGGTGAAGGACTCCGGCGTCACCAGGCCCTGGCGAGCGGCGAAGAAGCTGCCGGCGAAACCGGCGAAGCTCGCACCCAGGGTGAAGGCCGACAACTTGATGATGGTCGGGTTCAGGCCCAGTGCACGGCAGGCGATCTCGTCTTCACGCAACGCTTCCCAGGCACGGCCCAACGGCATGCGCAGCAAACGGTTGATGACGAACAGCGCAGCCAGCGCCAGGAACAGGGCAACGAGGTAAAGGAAAATCACCTTGTTGATCGAGTTGTATTCCAGGCCGAAGTACTCGTGGAAGGTTTGCAGGCCTTCCGCGGCTTTTCGTTCGAAGGTCAAGCCGAAGAACGTTGGTTTCTCGATATTGCTGATGCCGTTCGGGCCGCCGGTGATGTCGGTCAGGTTGCGCAGGAACAGACGGATGATTTCACCGAAGCCCAGGGTCACGATCGCCAGGTAGTCACCACGCAAGCGCAACACCGGGAAGCCCAGCAGGAAGCCGAAAGTGGCCGCCATCAGGCCGGCAATCGGCAGGCAGATCCAGAAGCTCAGGCCGTAGTAATGCGACAACAGCGCGTAGCTGTAGGCGCCGACGGCATAGAAACCGACGTAACCGAGGTCGAGCAGGCCGGCCAGGCCGACCACGATGTTCAGGCCGAGGCCGAGCATCACGTAGATCAGTACCAGCGTGGCGATATCCACCGCACCGCGGGAGCCGAAGAACGGCCAGACCAGGGCACCGGCGATCAGCGCGATGATGACCCAGCGTTGCGTGGTCGGCAGGGTCAGGAAGTTGCTGGCCTTGGCCGGAATCAGCGGCATGCTTGGCGACGAACGCCAGGCCGAGCTGATCTGCTGGTCGAACAGCACACGCAGGAACATCAGCACCGAACACACCGCGATGGTGATCAGGGTGGCGTCGCTGGTGCCATGAACTTCGAGGTTGATGCCGACAATGGTCAGCTTCAGACCGAGTACCGGGTAGGCCACGGCCCACACCAGCAAGGCGCTGAACAGCGCCTGTTTAAGATTCCTAGTCATACCTTCTCAACCTCCGGACGGCCCAGCAGGCCGGTTGGCCGGAACAACAGCACCAGAACCAGCAGGCCGAACGCCACGACGTCCTTGTACTGGTCGCCGAAGATATCGGCACCAAAGGCTTCCGCCACACCCAAGACGAGCCCGCCGAGCATGGCGCCCGGAATGCTGCCGATACCGCCCAGTACCGCTGCGGTGAAGGCCTTGAGGCCGACCAGGAAACCGGCGTTCGGGTTGATCACGCCGTATTGCATGCTCAGCAGCACGGCCGCGATGGCCGCCAGCGCGGCACCGATGACGAAGGTCAGGGCGATGATGTTGTTGGTGTTGATACCCAGCAGGTTGGCCATCTTGATGTCTTCGGCGCAGGCGCGGCAGGCGCGGCCCAGGCGGGAGCGGGAGATGAACAGCGTCAGGCCGAGCATGGCGACCAGGGTCACCACGAACACCACGATTTGCATGTAGGAAATCAGCACTTCATGTGCGCCACCTGGCCCAAAGGCAATATTGCCCGGAATCAGGTTGGGGATGGATTTGTCCTTGGAGTCTTGCGCCAGCAGAACGGTGTTCTGCAGGAAGATCGACATGCCGATGGCGGAGATCAGCGGGATCAGACGGTTGCTGCCGCGCAAGGGGCGGTAGGCGATCCGTTCGATGCTGTAGCCATAGGCACTGGTGACAACGATGGTTGCAAGGAAAGCGGCGGTCATCAACAGCGGAACGCTGTCGAGTCCCAGCATGGCCAGCCCGGCGATGGCGATGAACGCCACGTAGGAGCCGATCATGTACACCTCGCCGTGGGCGAAGTTGATCATTCCAATGATGCCGTAGACCATCGTATAGCCGATGGCGATCAGGGCATACGTGCTGCCAATGGTCATGCCATTAACCAGCTGTTGGAAAAAGTGATAGATGTCAGGCATTACAGCGCTCCTAAAAACCTGATACGCATTTCACTGGTGGAGTCATTTTCCCGCCCGAGCCCCGTGGATCTGCATCCACTTCGAATTCGGGGTTTGCCAGCGAACCGCTGATGACGGTTTTGAGATTTTCAGGTGGGGAGACTGGCGGATCACGCCAGCGCGGCCCAAGTACGTTCGTAAAACAAAGCCCACGGCACGCCGTGGGCTTTATTGGCAGTCAGTCAGGCAACGCCTTACTGAGGCTTGGCTTCAGTTTTTGGTTTGCCGAAGTGCCACTCGTAAACCACAAATTTGAAGTCCTTCAGGTCGCCTTTCTCGTCGAAGCTCAGGTCGCCGGTAGGGGTCTTGAAGGTGCCTTTGTGGATGGCTTCAGCCACTTTGGCGGAGTCTTCGGACTTGGCAGCCTTGATACCATCGGCAATCACGGTCACAGCCGAGTAGGCCGGGAACACGAACGGACCGCTCGGGTCTTCTTTCTTGGCTTTGAACGCATCAGCCAGGGCAACGTTGGCCGGATCCTGGTCGAAGGATTTCGGCAGGGTCACCAGCAGGCCTTCGGAAGCGTCCTTGGCGATCTGCGAAATGGAGTCGTTACCCACGCCTTCCGGACCCATGAACTTGGCTTTCAGGCCTTTTTCCTGGGATTGACGCAGGATCAGACCCAGCTCAGGGTGGTAGCCGCCGTAGTAGACGAAGTCGACATTGGCTTGCTTGAGCTTGGCGATCATCGAGGAGAAGTCTTTGTCGCCAGCGTTGACGCCTTCGAACACGGCAACCTTGACGCCTTTGCCTTCCAGGGTTTTCTTCACGGCACTGGCGATGCCTTCACCGTACTGCTGTTTGTCGTGCAGGACGGCAACGATTTTCGGTTTGACGAAGTCGGCGATGTAGTTACCGGCGGCAGGGCCCTGGGCGCTGTCCAGACCGATGGTACGGAAGACCATTTTGTAACCACGGGCGGTGATGTCCGGGCTGGTGGCAGCCGGGGTGATCATGATCACGCCTTCGTCTTCGTAGATGTCCGAAGCCGGTTGAGTGGAGCTGGAGCACAGGTGACCAACCACGAACTTGACGCCGTCGTTGACGACTTTGTTCGCTACGGCCACGGCTTGTTTTGGATCACAGGCGTCATCGTATTCAACGGCTTCAAGCTTCTTGCCGTCTACGCCGCCCTTGGCGTTGATCTGCTCGATGGCCATTTTGGCGCCACTGAACTGCATGTCGCCGTATTGGGCTACAGGACCGGTTTTAGGGCCGGCGATGCCGATCTTGATGGTGTCAGCTGCGAACGAATGGCTGGCAACCCCGGCCAGAACCATAGCGGCAAACAGTTTGGAAATCTGCTTAGTAGCCTTAGTCATAGTGCTCCACTCTTACTGTTGTAGTTTTTATAGTCCTGGCGCCGAAAGCAGCAGAACCGGGTCAGATATCTACGACATTCCCCGGAAAAGCCCCTCGGCAACTGTACCGGTACAGTGTAGAGCGCCGATTGTCAGCCTGGGAAGGCAGCGCCGAGGGGCAAAACCTGCAAGTGTCGCTTTATTGAAAGAAAAAGACAGAATTGCGGCGGGGCGTTGAGGGGCTTATAGCCGGATTCACTGCATTCCCTGGCTTTCCTGCGCTTTTCATTTCGGTCACTCAATTGCATCCGGGTTTTTCTGCCAGTCCACCGACGTTATCATCTGCGTCGATTTCTTTTTCGGACAGTCCCATGAATCAAGAACCTAGCACCCTCTATGCCAAGCTGCTTGGTGAAACCGCATCTATTACCTGGAAAGAGTTGGAGCCGTTCTTTGCCAAGGGTGCCCTATTGTGGGTCGATCCTGGCCTGGATCTGATCGCCGCCGCCGAGGCCGTGGCCCAGGATGAAGGGGAGAAAGTGGCTGCCTGGCTGGCTGCTGACAAGCTCGCCAAGCTGTCTGAAACGCGGGCGCTGGATCTTTTTGAACGTGATCCGCAGTTGTGGGCGGTGGTTGTTTCGCCGTGGATTCTGATCCAGGAAAGGGCGCAGGTTTAAACGGTTGCACCGGTTTGGTGCGCTCCCTTCAGGCAGGAAAGTGTGTAGCCGAGTAGCGTGATGGCATGTTGCCGTAGAGAAAGGCCACAGCCTCACGGTGACGTAAACGTAACGGGAACAGTTGGGAGGGCAACTGAACGGCTGCTCAATTGTTTCTGGATGTTGATTTGCAGTGAATTCGTCGCCGCCATCGCGAGCAAGCTCGCTCCCACAGAGATCGCGGTCAACTGTGGGAGCGAGCCTGCTCGCGATGCGGGCGGCGCGGTTTTGCGCCTTAGTAAGCCGTCTTGCCCGTATGGTTATTCAGCGAAATAACCTTGGTCTTGCCGATGCGGTGACGATAGATCTCGCGCAGGTATTTGATCGACTTCTTCACGCAGTCCCGCGACAGGCGGATGTCGTTGATCGAGACGAATTTTTCCTTGTCGTTGATCAGCTCGCGATACTTCTTCTCATACATCGGCTTGATCGCGTACCAGTTGGTATCGAGGATCTTCGCCGGATTCTCGAATTCGTTGAGCAACTCGTCGATCCGGTCTTCATCGAACTGTTCGTTGATGATGAAGTCCAGGATCGAGTTATCCAGGGTTTCGTCGAAGCGGTACGGATTCTTCGCAAAGCAGCGCTTGATAAAGGCCACGATCAGCGTCAGGAAATCGTCCGACAGGCACGGGCTCTTGGCGATCAGGGTGGTCAGGGACAGGTTGGCCGAGGCACCGATCACCAGGGCGTAGCGCTTGAGCGTGGTGTTGGGGAACAGGCTGTTGAGGTGGGTCTTCAACCGGTTCAGGTCCATGTAGGACAGCTTGTAGTCCTTCGGCAAGGAAACGATCGACACCACCGACGAGCAATTCTTGAAGAAGTGCAGGTCGTGCAGGGCCGCCGCGTCGTAACCCGAGTTCTTGTACTGCTCCAGCGACGCGCGATAGCGCTTGGACTCGATCGGCAACAGGCTGATGCCTTCGATGGCCTGGGTGACCTTGTTGAAGTGCGGCAGGTCGATCGAACGGAAAAACAGGTCGTCGATGTTCAGGCGCTGCGGCTCTTTCTCGAACACCTTGAACTTGTCGTTGCTTGGCGGCGGGGTTTCCGGCACCACGGACTCGGCATAGGCAATCGCCACCGGGCCGGCCAGGCTCATGAACAGGTCGTTGGCGTCCAGGCGAATGGTCTCGCCGATGTCGATGCCGGCCCGACGGAAATAGTTCTGGTCGTAGTCGGTGGTGACCGCCTGAGCCGTCAGAATGTTGAATATCTGCTGCGAGATGTACTGGTTGGCGTGCTTTTCCATGGCATTGACATCAATGTTCTGGATATTGCCGTCATCGTTCTCTTCGGCGTAACGCATGATGTCGTTGGAAATCAGCATCATCGCGTTCCATGGGCGGATGCGACCCATGACGCTGGCTTCGCTGCTGTCTTCGTTGGCGAAGTTGTAGGAGAAGTCCCACTCTTCCGACAGGTATTTGCACAGCAGGCGGCCGGCGTTGATGTGCAGCGCCTCGGACATTTCACTGCGGTGGTCGGAAATGTTCGGCAGTACACAGATGCCGCTGGTGAAGATCGGTTCGAAGACGAAGGAGTGGCCGCTTTTGCTGTCGTGCTCGTCCATCGGTTTGGTGTCGAACGTCTTGTTCATGTACGAGTGCTGCTGGGCCAGGCCGAATTCCGAGGCCATGCCGGAGCCAGTACCGCCGCCGGCACTGAAGATCGAGAAATACAGGCGCGACTGGTTGGCCTTGATGCCGCAGCTGTCGATCAGGTACGAGTGAATCATTTTCCAGTCAGGGCTGGAGAAACGCTGGGTGTCCTTGTTCAGGATGATCTTGGCCAGGTACTGGCCGAGGATCGGCGCGTTACCGGCGCCACCGGCGTGGACTTCCGACAGGTCCATGATTTTCATTTTGCTGTAGTCGCGCAGGAAGCCGCTTTTTTCGCCCTTGCGCGAGAAGCGGATGCGTCCGGCGATGTCTTTGTCCAGATCGCCGAGCATCACCAGCGGCTCGACCAGAAACACCGGCTTGGTGTTCTTGTTCTGGCCCAGGCGCAGGTTGTTGCGGATCCACTGGGCCGGGCTGTAGCCCTTTTCGGCAAAACGCTTGTCCGGTGACAGGCGATCTTCGTTGTTGAATTCGTTGAGGTAGAACTTGCGGGCGTTGTACACCAGCTCTGCCACGTCCAGCGCAATGTTCGAGCCGCAGCGGCCCAGGCCGATCAGGCACACCGAGGGGAATTCCTGGTCGCTGTGCTGTTCGCTGTCGCCTTCCAGATGCGGTGGGCGCGGGAAGACCATGTCGCGCAGGCCATCGAGGTTATCGAGGATGCGGTCGGTGTTGGTTTCGGTGAAGTAGAGGTATTGCTGGGTCGCCAGCGGGCGGGATTGAATCAATGGCTTCGGTGATGACGGGCTGTTGGCCGCGGGGCTCAACGTCAGATCGGTTACCGCAGTGGCCGGGTTGTTTTTAGAAGTCATTGTTCGCCATCTACCTGGGCTGATTGGTTGGCCGACTCACTGTCGTCGAACCGTCACGGAATAGAATCGCGTCTTTTTTCAGCGCGTACCTGGACCATGCCTTGGTCTTTGGCCTGAGCATTGCTCGGGGGAATCCTTCCCTAAGTCATGATGAATCGGCCAGTATTTGGCGATCTTTAATCAAAAGGAGGCTAAATGATGTCAACGCTACCTTCGTTGGGGTTTGCCGGGATCGGCCTGATGGGGTTGCCGATGTGCCGGCGACTGCTGGCCGCGGGTTATCCGCTGGCGGTATGGAATCGCAATCCGGACAAGTGCAAGCCACTGGTCGAGGCTGGCGCGCGCCAGGTCGCCAGCCCGGCCGAACTGTGCCAGCACGCTGACGTGGTGATGTTGTGCCTGGCCGATACGGCGGTCGTACGCGAGGTAGTGTTTGGTCCGGCAGGCATCGTCGAGGGGGCAGGAAAAGGCCAGCTGCTGGTGGACTTTTCCAGCCTGGAGCCTAACGCCACGCGGGAGATGGCCGCAGACCTCGCCGGTAGAACCGGCATGCACTGGCTCGACACGCCGGTGTCCGGTGGCGTGGTCGGCGCAGAAGCTGGAAGCCTGACGATCATGGTCGGCGGTGACGCACAGGATCTGGAACGGGTCCGGCCTGTCCTGTTGAGCCTGGGGCAACGTGTGACACACATGGGCCGTGTCGGGGCAGGGCAGGTGACCAAGGCGTGCAATCAGATGATCGTCGCCTGCAATGCATTGGTGATTGCCGAAGTGGTCGCGCTGGCGGAGCGTTCCGGGGTTGACGCAAGCCTGATCGCCGAAGCGCTGGCCGGCGGCTTTGCCGATTCGAAACCCTTGCAGTTCCTGGCCCCGCAGATGGCTGAAAACCGTTTCGAGCCGGTCAAGTGGCACGTGCGCACCTTGCTCAAGGATCTGGATGCCGCAGTTAAGTTTTCCCGTGAGCAGGGTTCGGCGACACCGATCAGCGGGCTGGCCGCGCAGTTGATGCGTTTGCACGGGAGCCAGGGTTTCCTTGAAAAAGACCCGTCTACATTAGTGCAGATGTACCGTGAGCCAGACTCAGCGTCGTGACCGTGTAGGCGTGCTTGCGCTGGTTGATTTCGTTCAGCACCGGGAGTAACTCGGTCAGCGGCACCGGCCGACTGAGCAAATAGCCCTGAACGAAGTCACAGCCATGGTCTTCCAGGAACTGGTATTGCTCGAAGGTTTCGACCCCTTCGGTGACCACTTGCAGTTGCAGGGTATGGGCCATGACGATAATGGCCTGGACAATTTCCATGTCCTGGGTCGCCTTGGGAATGTCCTGGATGAACGAGCGGTCGATTTTCAGCGTGTTGAGCGGCAAGCGCTTGAGGTAGGCCAGGGATGAATAGCCGGTGCCGAAGTCATCGATAGACAGCGATACGCCGAGGGCGCGTATCTGCCGCAGCAACACCAGTGTATTGGCGATATTGCCCATCAAGGCGTTTTCCGTGACTTCCAGCTCCAGCCGATGGGGCTCCACACCGGCGGCCCGCAACGCGTACTCGATCTCATCGGCCAGTTCTTCGCGCGCCAGGTTCAGGGGCGAACAATTCACGGCGATCTTGAGGTCTTCACAGCCTTGGCGCGACAACTCGCCCAGATCCTCGCAGGCCTTGCGCAGCACCCAGTTGTCCAGTTCGGCGATCAGGCCGTTGGCCTCGGCGATGGCGATAAAGCGATCCGGCACGAGGAATCCGTGGACCGGGTGTTGCCAGCGGATCAAGGCTTCTAGCTTGCTGACCTGACCGGTCTTGAGGTCATAGATCGGCTGGTAATAGAGCATCAGGCCGGTGTCTTCACGCAGGGCGTGGCGCAATTCTTCTTCCAGTTGCAGCTCAAGCGTGGCGCGGGTTTTCAGGTTGGCGCTGAAAAAATTCAAGCCGTTGCGGCCGCTGCCCTTGGACTGATACAGCGCGAGGTCGGCGTTCTTCAACAGTTCCTCACAGGTCTTGCCGTCTTCCGGAAACAGGCTGATACCGATGCTGGTGGTCATCACCATGCGCCTGCCGGCCAGTTCGATGGGCTCCTTCATTTTCAGCATGATGCGTTGGGCCAACTGTCGCGCTTCGTCACGATCATGCAGGTCGATGAGCAGGCAGAACTCGTCGCCGCCGAAGCGTGCGACCACATCCTCGTGACTGCGAACCGAGCTCTTGATGTGCGCGGCAAGCACTTTGAGCAGTTCGTCTCCGGCATCGTGGCCAAGGCTGTCGTTGATCCGCTTGAAATGGTCGATGTCCAGGAACAGGACTGCCAGCATCCCGCCTTCGTTGGTTTTCTCGATGAGTTTTTCGGCGAAGATCTGGTTGAACCCGCGACGGTTGATCAGGTTGGTCAGCGCGTCGTAGTGCGCCACCTGCTGCAGGGACATGCGCGCCTGGTCCAGTTGGCTGAGCAGGGAGTTGACCCGCTGCAGGTCGTGGTCCTTGTGTTGCAGTTTCTTGTCCGCCAGTGCCGCGCTGATGCTGCTCCCGATGATCAGCAGGGTCATGACCGTCACGGTCAGCGCCAGTTGCAGGTGGCTGTGTTCGCCGGTTTGCACTGGCAGGCTGTCGCTGGGCAACACCAGATTGAAGGCGGCCATGGCCGTGAGGTGCATGCTCAGGATGCCTGCCCCGAGCAGCAGGCTGGCGCAGTATTTGAAGAGCTGGTGCAGCATGCCGGTGCCGTTGCGCAGATACCATGCCAGCAACAGGGCTGCCAGCGCGGCACCGATCGCGATCACGATGGAGAGGGCAAACAGGCCAGGATGGTAATAGACCGAAGCATTGGAGTGCATGGCCGCCATGCCCACGTAATGCATGGTCGCGATACCCAGGCCGATCCCGATCGATGACGTGAGGCACTGTCGAAAACTCAGCTCGGGAAGGCTGAGGGTATGCATGGCCAGCCACGCGGCGAGCAGCGCGATGGTTAGCGAGAACACCGTGACAGGCAGTTGGTAGTGAAGGTCGACAGGCGCCTGGAATGCCAGCATCCCGACAAAGTGCATGGCCCAGATACCGCCCGCCAGGCAACCGCTGCCCACCCAGCGCCAGCGCGTTTTGGACGCGGTTTTTTCAGCGTGGGCAACCCGCTCGGCCATGTCCAGTGTCGCGAAACAGCCGACACAGGCGACCAGATAAGCCAGCAGCACCAGAAAAGGGTCATGTGTGCAATTGAGTATGACCTGCCCATTCTCTGGTAGCTCGGTAATGAAATGCAGACCAAGCCACTCCATAGCATGCCCCATCGTTATCCTTCAGGCCGGAGCAAGAGCGCCAGCGAACGTCATGGAGTATAGAGGGCATGGATGGAGCGCAAGCGATAGTGGCACATTGGTGCCAAATATTTTGACATTAACCTAATAGCGATTGGTGCTATTACTTAGGCGATTTGCTTCTGAGGCGTCTCGAACACCGGTTGCAGGGCCGGCAAGCCGAACGCGGCACGGGCTGCGTCGCAATCGGGGTTGGCCTGGCCATCGACCCATGAAGCGTCGAACTCCCGACAGGTGCTGGAGCGTTTTTCGTAAATCGAGCACTGCACCGTACTGCCCACGTCTCCGACCAGGCTGGTGCAGCGCACGGGTTTGCAGCCGGTGCCGATCATCGCGACCCGGCTGGGGCTGATTTGCTCGACAAGTTCATCGGGTACCGTCCCCCCGGACGAGGCGCACTCCCCCCAGAAAAATGACACGCGAAAATGAGAACAGCAGGCACCGCAATTCAGACACGGACTGGCTTCGGACATGGGCGATTATCGTAAGGAGGAGTGGAGACACAGGGGGGGAATCAGGCCGCTATTCTAGGCTTCGGCAACGGCTTGGGAAGGGGGGGCGAAGGGTATTTTTCTTCGGCCGGACGAACTGCGAAATATCCGCTCTGCGAAAGCCGTACCTTCTGTGGGAGCGGGTTTGCTCGCGAATGCGTCAGGTCAGTCAGTAAAATTGTTGAATGACACACCGCCTTCGCGAGCAAGCCCGCTCCCACAGGCATGTGCGCCATGGGCAGGTATCAGCCTGGCGAATAATGAAAGACAGTTGTGGCCGGTCTGTCTAGATTGCAAAGTCCGGGGGCAGTGACGCCCCAAAAACAATAAAAGAGACGGACCCATGCAGAACTCGACCCAAGCGGCCAATGCCTGGCGCATCCTGTTCCTGTTGTTCCTGGCCAACCTGTTCAATTTTTTCGACCGCACCATCCCGGCCATCATCATCGAGCCCATTCGCATGGAATGGCACCTCAGTGATTTCCAGTTGGGGATCATCGGAACGGCATTCACCATCGTCTACGCCATTGCCGGCTTGCCGCTGGGGCGCATGGCCGATACCGGCTCGCGCAGCAAGCTGATGGGCTGGGGACTTGCGGTGTGGAGCGGGTTGACGGCCGTCAACGGCATGGTGGGCAGTTTCTGGAGCTTCCTGATCGTGCGCATGGGCGTTGGCATCGGCGAAGCCAGCTACGCGCCAGCCGCTAACTCGCTGATCGGCGATTTGTTTCCGGCTCACCGCCGGGCACGGGCCATGGGCATCTTCATGTTGGGGCTGCCGTTGGGGCTGTTGCTGGCGTTCTTCACCATCGGCGCGATGGTCAAGGCCTTCGACAGCTGGCGCGCGCCGTTCTTTATCGCGGCGGTGCCCGGGCTGGTCCTCGCGATCTTCATGTTTTTCATCAAGGAACCGAAGCGCGGCGCCGCCGAGAGCGTGCAGGTTTCGCAGGAAAAGATCGATCGACCGATCCGTCGGGTACTGGCCGTACCCACCTTCCTGTGGTTGGTGATGGCGGGCCTGTGTTTCAACTTCGCCACCTATGCCTGCAATTCGTTTCTGGTACCGATGCTGCAACGCTACTTCCTCATGCCGTTGCAGGAAGCCGCAGTGGCGACCGGGGTTATTGTCGGTGTGACCGGTTTGGTCGGCCTGACCCTCGGTGGCTGGATCGCGGACAAGATTCACCAGCGGGTCGCCAACGGGCGGCTATTGTTTGCCGCCTTCAGCCTGGTGATTTCGACGATCTGCACCGCGTGGGCGCTGCATTCCGGGCGAATCGAGATCGGTGTGTTCGTCGCCGTATTCAGTGTCGGCTGGCTGTTTGCCTACAACTTCTACACCTGCGTCTACACGGCGATTCAGGACGTGGTCGAACCGCGGTTGCGGGCTACGGCCATGGCGCTGTTCTTTGCCGGGCTGTACCTGTTGGGCGGTGGCCTGGGGCCGGTGGTGGTCGGAGCCTTGTCCGATCACTTCGCCCACACGGCGATGCTCGCCGCCGGCGCCGAACAGATGACCGAAGCGTTCAAGGCGGTTGGCCTGCATGACGCGATGTACCTGATTCCGGTGGCGCTGTTGCTTACCGTGGTGTTTCTGTTCCTGGCTTCGCGGTGTTTTGTGCGCGATGCCAAGCGGATGAAGGAGGGGTTGGTGGCGGTTGATCCGCAGATAGAGGCGGTGACGGCATAAGGTGTAAAGATCAAAAGATCGCAGCCTTGTCGAGCATGGCCAGGCCTTGCTCGCGTTGTTTACGCAGGGCCACCAGTTCGTTGTCGCGCACGGTCGGGTTGACCGCTTGCAAGGCGGTCAGGCGCGCCAGTTCTTCGTCGGTATCGGCGGCCAGGCGACGTTGCGCCTCGGCGACACGTTCAGTGTGGCGCGGCAGGATCTTCGCCTCACCGGCGTTGATCCGTGGCGTCAACTGGTCGCGCTGGGCCTGGATGAACTTGTTGGCGCTGGCACGTGGCACGCTTTCGAGCTGGTCGTTCAGGGTTTCGAACGACACGCGGGCGGACAGGTCGTTGCCGTTGGTATCGAGCAGGCAGCGCAGGGCAGCCGGCGGCAGGTAGCGGCCCAGCTGCAGCGAGCGCGGGGCAACCACTTCGCTGACGTACAACAGTTCAAGCAACACGGTGCCCGGCTTCAGCGCCTTGTTCTTGATCAGCGCCACGGCGGTGTTGCCCATGGAACCGGACAGCACCAGATCCATGCCGCCCTGCACCATCGGGTGCTCCCAGGTAATGAACTGCATGTCTTCGCGAGACAGCGCCTGATTGCGGTCGTAAGTGATGGTCACGCCTTCGTCGTCGCCCAGCGGGAAGCTGGCGTCGAGCATTTTTTCGCTCGGCTTGAGGATCAGGGCGTTTTCCGAATGGTCTTCGCTGTCGATGCCAAAGGCGTCAAACAGGGTTTCCATGTAGATCGGCAGCGCGAACTGGTCGTCCTGCTCAAGGATATCTTCCACCAGTGCATCGCCTTCGCCCGCGCCACCGGAGTTCAGCTCCAGCAAGCGGTCACGGCCGGTGTGCAGCTCGGCTTCCAGGCGTTCACGCTCGGTGCGGGCTTCGTCGATCAGCGCTTGCCACTCGCCATCGTCGGCTTCTTCGAGCAGCGGCAGCAGGCGCGGGCCGAACTGGTGCTGCAAGGCGTTGCCGGTCGGGCAGGTGTTGAGGAATGCGTTCAGCGCTTCGTGGTACCACTGGAACAGGCGCTCTTGCGGACTGGTTTCCAGGTACGGCACGTGCAGTTCGATGATGTGCTTCTGGCCGATCCGGTCCAGTCGACCGATACGTTGTTCCAGCAGGTCCGGGTGGGACGGCAGGTCGAACAGCACCAGGTGATGGGAGAACTGGAAGTTGCGGCCTTCACTGCCGATTTCCGAGCAGATCAGCACTTGCGCACCAAACTCTTCATCGGCGAAGTAGGCGGCGGCGCGGTCACGCTCGAGGATGTTCATGCCTTCGTGAAACACCGTGGCCGGGATGCCGGAACGCACGCGCAGGGCGTCTTCCAGGTCCATGGCGGTTTCGGCGTGGGCGCAGATCACCAGCACTTTGGTGCGCTTGAGCATCTTCAACTGGTCGATCAGCCACTCGACGCGCGGGTCGAATTTCCACCAGCGCTCTTCTTCGCTGGCGTCCGGCTGGGCCTGGAAGCTGACTTCCGGGTACAGCTCGGCGTGATCGCCCAGCGGCAGTTCGAGGTATTCGTCCGGGCACGGCAGCGGGTACGGGTGCAGCTTGCGTTCCGGGAAGCCTTGCACGGCGGCGCGGGTGTTGCGGAACAGCACGCGGCCGGTGCCGTGACGGTCGAGCAATTCGCGCACCAGGCGCGCGCTGGCTTCGGTGTCGCCATCGTTGACGGCGGCCAGCAGGGCTTCGCCTTCGTTGCCGAGGAAACCGTGGATGGTCTCGTGGGCTTGCGGCGACAGGCGTCCCTGATCCAGCAACTCCTGAACGGCTTCGGCCACCGGGCGATAGTTTTCGCTCTCGGCGCGGAAGGCTTGCAGGTCGTGGAAACGGTTCGGGTCGAGCAGGCGCAGACGGGCGAAGTGGCTGTCCTGGCCCAGTTGTTCCGGGGTGGCGGTCAACAGCAGTACGCCAGGAATGGTTTCGGCGAGTTGCTCGACCAGCGAGTATTCAGGGCTGACCTGATCTTCGTGCCACACCAGGTGGTGCGCCTCGTCGACCACCAGCAAGTCCCAGCCTGCCGCGAACAACGCGTCCTGGGCTTTCTCGTCGTCCACCAGCCACTCAAGCGCGACCAGCGCGAGTTGGGTGTCTTCGAACGGGTTGCTGGCATCGCTTTCGATGAAGCGCTCTTCGTCGAACAGTGCGACCTGCAGATTGAAACGGCGACGCATCTCGACCAGCCACTGGTGCTGCAGGTTCTCCGGAACCAGGATCAACACACGGCTGGCGCGGCCCGAGAGCAACTGGCGATGGATCACCAGGCCGGCTTCGATGGTTTTGCCCAGGCCCACTTCGTCAGCCAGCAGAACCCGCGGCGCGATACGGTCGGCGACTTCGCGGGCAATGTGCAACTGGTGCGCGATCGGTTGCGCACGCACGCCGCCCAGGCCCCAAAGGGAGGACTGCAACTGACGGCTGGTGTGTTCCAGAGTGTGATAACGCAGGGAGAACCAGGCCAGCGGGTCGATCTGGCCGGCGAACAGACGGTCGCTGGCCAGGCGGAACTGGATGAAGTTCGACAGTTGGGTTTCTGGCAGGGTGACCACTTCGTTCTGCCCGTTGAGGCCGTGGTAAACCAGCAGGCCATCGATGTCATCGACTTCGCGGACGGTCAGCTTCCAGCCTTCGAAGTGAGTGATGGAGTCACCCGGCGAAAATCGCACGCGGGTCAGAGGCGCATTCCGTAGCGCGTACTGGCGGGTGTCGCCAGTGGCCGGGTAGAGCACGGTCAACAAGCGGCCGTCCTGTGCCAGAACGGTGCCTAAACCCAGCTCGGCTTCGCTGTCACTGATCCAGCGTTGCCCCGGTTGATACTGCTGCGCCATGCTGCCTGACTCCCACCTTGAAAAAGCCGGCTATCTTAACGGAATGAGGGCTTCAGGGCCAAAGGACTCTCAGAAAAACTCACAGTCAAACGTTAGCCCACCTGTGCATGACGCGCCGCTCAGTGCACTAATGAGTGCCAATTGGGTCACAGTTTGCGACCGATGGCTCAAGTCGCCATCCCCGCAGCCGACAGCCTGCTGACAGGAGACCGAAAACCATGCTGCCACCGATGCTTCCCTTGAGTGCCGTGCCGATCACTTCACAGACTGATCCGATCCGCCAGCGCCCGGATATTCCACCGGTGGTGCCGGTGCAGGAAAGCTCCAGTGAAAGCACCATCGACCTGCAAAAGCGTAATCCTGAAGAGGACGGGCTGGTGCTGCGCGAGGAGCAGCGGCGCAGGCAGGAGCAGGAACGGCGTCGCCACGAGGCTGATAATGATCCCGAGGCGCACCTGGCGATTCCCGGGGATGAACTCAATGCCGACAACACTGTGCCGGTGGCGCCGCTGATGGAAGATCAGCCGCGGCAGGGGCTGTGGGTCGACATCGAGATTTGAGCGCGCGGCTGGTCAGCGCGGCCGTCAGGCCGCATTATTGGCGCAGGGTTGCCGAACGCTACGGCGGCTGAAACTCATTTCAAGCGATGCACAGACTGCCATGAGCCAAGACGACAAACTGATTGACCTCAACGCGGAACGCGCCAAGCGTGTTCATGACCTCAATGACAAACGGCTCAATGAAGTTCGCCAGGCGTTCGAACAAGCCATGCCGTTGGGCAAGGTGAAGAAAAAGCCGAAAAGCAAACCGAAAAAACGCTGACCCTCCTCCCGCATTCATTGATGCGGGTCAAACTTTCCCCTTCCTCTTGCCCAGTCTCGGGCGACATTGATCCCGGTCAATATTCTCTCCTGCCCGTTTGGTTAACCTGGCTCTATCGCAACAGGGCAAGTGCAGGAGACGCGTCATGTTTTTCGACAACGTGGTGATCGCCGGAGTGCTGACTGTCAGCCTCATGTTTGTGTTTTTTGCAGGGTTCGGACTTTTTATCTGGAAGGATTCGCACAAGCGGAAATAACCGTAGTTCTTTCTGGATGTAATGAGCACGCAAGGCATTTTGGGCAACTTCGGTTGCCCTTTTTTTTGCCTGTAAAACTCTATCGATACACGCAAACCCTGTGGGAGCGAGCTTGCTCGCGATGAGGCCATAACATTCAGCATCTATATTGACTGCAAGGCCGCTATCGCGAGCAAGCTCGCTCCCACAATGATTTGTGGTGTGGCGACAATTATGGCAATAAAAAAGGCGCGTTCCTTGCGGAGCGCGCCTTTTTCGTTTGGCTGCCTGTCAGCTGCCAAGCGCCTTCGAAGCGAGCCAGAACAACCCGGCCGACAGGGCCACGGTGGCTGGCAGGGTCAATACCCAGGCCATCAGGATGGTTCTGACGGTGCCGCCTTGCAGGCCGCTTTTATTGGCGACCATGGTGCCCGCCACGCCAGAGGACAGCACGTGGGTGGTGGAAACCGGCAGGCTGAAGATGTTCGCCATGCCGATCAGGCTGGCGGTGGTGATCTGCGCCGACATACCTTGAGAGTAAGTCATGCCTTGCTTGCCGATCTTCTCGCCAATGGTCAGTACCACGCGTTTCCAGCCAACCATGGTACCCAGGCCCAGGGCCAGCGCCACTGCCAGAATCACCCAGAACGGGGCATATTCAGTGGTAGTGGTCAGGTCTTTGCGCAGCTTGTCCAGGTCAGCCTTTTCACGGGCGCCGAGGGTTGGCAACTTGCTGACCTTCTTCGCCGTGTCGTCCAGGCAGAGCAGGTAACGACGTACTTCGATGCGGCTTTCCGATGGCAGCGAGTGGTAGTCAGCTACACCCTTGAGGGTACCGAGCAGGGCGGTGATGGTCGGTTCGGTCTGTTGCGGGTTGCAACGGAATTTTTCCGGCAGATCGCCTTCCACGCTCTTGCCCAGGGCCAGGAACTCGCCCAGGGTTTCCGAGTTGCGCTGGTAGAACTGGCTCAGGTGCAGCGTGGCGTCGCGGGTACGCTCGATCTGATAGGTCGTGCTGTTCAGGTCGAGGACGAACTGCGCCGGAACGATACCGATCAGGACAAGCATGATCAGGCCGATACCCTTCTGGCCATCGTTGGAACCGTGCACGAAACTCACGGCCATGGCCGAGATCACCAGTACCAGGCGATTCCAGAACGGCGGATGCTTCTTGTCGTCGATCTTGCGGCGCTGTTCCGGTGTCTTGTGCATCTTCGACAGCGGACGCCACCATTTAAGACCGATCAGGATCAGCGCGGCGATCAGGAAACCTGCCATTGGCGAGAACACCAGTGACATGGCGATATCGATCGCCTTTTGCCAGTTCACGCCGTCGGCCAACGGAATATCGTTGATCAGGGCGTTGGCCAGGCCGACACCGAGGATCGAACCGATCAGCGTGTGGGAGCTGGAAGCGGGAATACCGAAGTACCAGGTGCCCAGGTTCCAGGTAATGGCGGCGGCGAGCAACGAGAACACCATGGCCAGTCCGTGACCGGTGTTCACATTGATCAGCAGTTCTACCGGCAGCAGGTGGACGATGGCATACGCCACGCCGACCCCGCCCAGCAGCACGCCGAGGAAGTTGAACACCCCGGAGAAAAACACCGCCAGGTGAGGCGGCATGGCTTTGGTGTAGATAACGGTGGCCACCGCGTTAGCGGTGTCATGAAAGCCGTTGATGAACTCGAAGGCGAGGACAAAGGCCAGGGCGAGCAAGAGGCTCACAAGCACCCAAGCATCCAGTCCGCTGAATAAATCGATCATGAAGGTTTTCTGACCCGGTCATAAGGGGGCGCGATTATGCCAGAAAAGACTGCCAATCAATGCACTAGCTGCTCATCGGTAACATTCTTCAACGAATTTTTTTGCCGCGGCACCCAAAACCCAAGGGTTTTGCTGTGTTTTTTAACTTGTTGATTTTTCTTGAAAAGATCGACGTAGCAAGAGATTCGCACCGCTGAAGGATGGGGGCGAATACCTGTACGAAATATCTGAGAAATATGTCAGATACCAAAATCTGCCTTCATCCGGGGAGGGCAGTGGCCGCTGCCCGCTCGTAGCGGGCGCGCAAGGCGACCTCTATACATCCCGCTTTTAACAGGTGCAGAGGCAGGTCCTTGTAAGGTTCAGGCCGAAGCAGTCATGGCTCTTCGGCTTTGAGTTCCTTTTCCATTTTTTCAAGTTCTTGCTGGAAAACCTGATCCTGAACGGTGGCGCGTTTACGCCAGGGTTTGCGTTCCGGTTCGGGTTGAGCGGCGTAAGTGGTGACTTCTCCGCCGTAAACTTCCTTGTAGCGTTGTTCCTGGCGCTCTAGTTCCGCGCGCAGTTCGTCTTTCGTCACAGTGCTACCTGATTGAGTTGGGATAAATTCTGGTGAAAACGCGCTGCATCAAATCGATTGATCACGTCCGTCGAATGGCAATGCCCGTCAAGGCATCGTTTTGGCAACAACCGGGATCAATACTTCCATGTCACAGGCGGCCACGGCACCAGAGATAAACAGCTGACGTAGCTTCAGTTTCCTGTTTCAGCAAGCGCACTGGCAAGGCGGTGCAATGCAGATCTGGCGCTTGCAATGGGCAACGGAGATGGAACATCGCATTGCCGGGCAGCAGGTCCGGCAAGTAAAAAAACCGGAGTGCTACTGAATTGTATTATAGCGGCCTATTTGAAGAACACTATATCCAAGAGTTAAAAGCAGGTCTTGGGAGGGGCAGTTTTGTTGTGCAGAACTTTACGTTCTACTAGAACGTCGACTGATCCCTGATTGCTGCGATGCCTTTCTGACGCCATTAAGTCGAACAAGTTACGGTATTTAGAATGCCTCATTAAGGCCCTGGGGCGATCGGCTGTAAACGAGTTCGTGATTCAGCGAAAAACGGATATCAGCGCACTCGGTGATTGACACAGTGGATTGCGATTATCGGTCGAGCGTTCGATAATCGCCCGAAGTTGAGAGGCCGGGCTTGAGCGTAAGGCGGTAGCCCTTTGTAATAGTCGCTGATCCGAGTGGGTAAAAGGACCTTGTATGAACGATCAAATGCGCAATTCCTTCGCTTCAGTGGCTCCCCCCATCGTTGCCTCACCGGCCAAACGGATCCAGGCACTGACCGGCGACCCGGATTTCATGACGTCCCTGGCCCGTGGCCTGGCTGTGGTGCAAGCGTTCCAGGAGCGCAAACGGCACCTGACCATTGCCCAGATCAGCCACCGCACGGAAATTCCCCGCGCCGCCGTGCGCCGTTGCCTGCACACCCTGATCAAACTCGGCTACGCCACCACCGACGGCCGCACCTATTCGTTGCTGCCCAAAGTGCTGACCCTCGGCCATGCCTATGTGTCATCAACGCCGCTGGCGGTTTCCGCCCAACCTTATCTGGACCGCATGAGCGAACAGCTGCACGAAGCCTGCAACATGGCCACGCTGGAAGGTGATGACATTCTGTACATCGCCCGCTCCGCGACCACCCAGCGCCTGATTTCGGTGGACCTGTCGGTGGGCGGGCGCCTGCCGGCCTATTGCACGTCGATGGGGCGGATTCTGCTGGCCGCTCTGGACGACACGTCGCTGGGCGAATACCTGGACCACGCCGAACTGCAGGCCAAGACGAGTCGCACGATTCACACCCCCGAGGCATTGCTCGAATGCCTGCAAGAGGTGCGACAGCAAGGTTGGTGCATCGTCGATCAGGAACTTGAGCAAGGGCTGCGCTCGATTGCCGTCCCGGTGTACGACGCCTCCGGCCAGGTGGTCGCGGCCCTCAATGTCAGCACCCACGCCGGGCGAGTCAGTCGTAACGAGCTGGAACAACGCTTTCTGCCTGGCCTGCTGAGTGCCAGCCGCGACCTCAGTACCCAATTGTTCACCTAAGCTGTTCGATAAACGCACAGAGTCGCGTTTGGCGAATTGACGCTGTTTCCTGTGGATCATTACTGTCGCGTCTGCGTCAGCCCCGGCTGGCCCCTTTTCGACTGTGATCCATGGAATAAAAATAATGAACCAGCCCCAGTCTGCTGTAGGAAACTGCCTTGACGTGCAGTCCTTCATCAATGCCCAACCCATTTCGCGCTACCAGTGGCGGGTAGTCATCCTGTGTTTCCTGATTGTCTTTCTCGACGGCCTCGATACCGCGGCCATGGGCTTCATTGCGCCGGCCCTTTCGCAGGATTGGGGAATCGATCGCGCCAGCCTCGGGCCGGTGATGAGCGCGGCTCTGATCGGCATGGTCTTTGGTGCACTGGGCTCCGGGCCATTGGCTGACCGCTTTGGGCGAAAAGTCGTACTGGTCGGGGCGGTGTTGTTGTTCGGTGCCTTCAGCCTGGCTTCGGCCTACAGCACCAACGTCGAGCAATTGCTGGTGTTGCGCTTTTTAACCGGGTTGGGCTTGGGCGCCGGCATGCCGAACGCCACGACCCTGCTGTCGGAGTACACCCCGGAGCGCAAGAAGTCCCTGTTGGTGACCAGCATGTTCTGCGGTTTCAACCTCGGCATGGCCGGCGGCGGATTTATCTCGGCCAAGCTCATTCCGGCCTTTGGCTGGCACAGCCTGCTGCTGATCGGCGGAGTCCTGCCGCTGATCCTCGCCGTCGTTTTGCTGTTCTGGCTGCCGGAGTCGGCGCGTTACCTGGTGGTGCGTAACCGCGGGACGGACAAAGTGCGCAAGGCACTGGCGCCGATTGACCCGACGGTGGTGGCCCAGGCGTCCAGCTTCAGCGTGCCGGAACAGAAAACCGTGAAGGCGCGCAATGTGTTTGCGGTGATCTTCTCCGGCACCTACAGCGTCGGCACCTTGCTGCTATGGCTGACCTACTTCATGGGCCTGGTGATCGTCTATCTGCTGACCAGCTGGCTGCCGACGCTGATGCGTGACAGTGGCGCGAGCATGGAACAGGCCGCCTTCATCGGCGCGTTGTTCCAGTTCGGTGGCGTGCTGAGTGCGGTGGGCGTGGGCTGGGCGATGGACCGGTTCAATCCGCACAAGGTCATCGGCACTTTCTACCTGCTGGCCGGGGTGTTTGCCTACGCGGTGGGGCAGAGCCTGGGCAACATCACAATACTGGCGACGCTGGTGCTGGTGGCGGGGATGTGTGTCAACGGTGCGCAATCGGCGATGCCGTCTCTGGCGGCACGTTTTTACCCGACTCAGGGGCGGGCCACCGGCGTGTCGTGGATGCTCGGGATCGGCCGCTTCGGCGCGATTCTCGGGGCGTGGATGGGCGCGACGCTGCTGGGGCTGGGCTGGAACTTCGAGCAAGTGCTGACGGCACTGGTGATTCCGGCGGCGCTGGCGACCACGGCCGTGGTGATCAAGGGCATGGTCAGTCATGCGGATGCGACCTGATTAGGGGTGTAGCCAGAAAAGATCGCAGCCTGCGGCAGCTCCTACAGGTGCACGAATTCCTCTGTAGGAGCTGCCGAAGGCTGCGATCTTTTAGGGGCAACCTAAAAGATAGCCAGACAACAATGCGTTCGATTATCGAACGGTTAGTCGATTATCGGATTGTTTGGTGTTTTGCACAGGCTTAACCTTCAGTCATTCCGGCGCTGCGCATCGGCGCCTTCTTCCACTGTCGGTTAACAACAAACGGGAGCCTGCCCCAATGGCTGAAATTCTTTCGCTGCACGACGCGGTGAAGCAATTCGTGAACGACGGCGATACGGTCGCGCTCGAAGGCTTCACCCACCTGATCCCGACTGCCGCGGGTCACGAAATCATTCGCCAGGGCAAGAAAGACCTGACCCTGGTGCGGATGACCCCTGACCTGATCTACGACCAGTTGATCGGTGCCGGTTGTGCCCGCAAGCTGATTTTCTCCTGGGGCGGCAACCCCGGTGTCGGCTCCCTGCATCGCCTGCGTGACGCCGTCGAGAAACAGTGGCCGCACCCGCTGGAAATCGAAGAGCACAGCCACGCCGACCTGGCCAATGCCTACGTCGCCGGCGCTTCCGGCCTGCCGTTCGCGGTACTGCGTGCCTACGCCGGTTCCGACCTGCCGAAGGTCAACCCGCTGATCAAGTCCGTTACCTGCCCGTTCACCGGCGAAGTGCTGGCCGCCGTGCCTTCGGTGCGCCCGGACATCACCGTGATCCATGCGCAGAAAGCCGACCGCAAAGGCAACGTCCTGCTCTGGGGCATCCTCGGCGTGCAGAAAGAAGCCGCACTGGCCGCCAAGCGCTGCATCGTCACCGTTGAAGAGATTGTCGATGACCTGAATGCACCGATGAACGCCTGCGTGCTGCCAACCTGGGCCTTGAGCGCGGTCTGTCACGTGCCTGGCGGTGCGCATCCGTCCTACGCCCACGGTTACACCGAACGCGACAACCGCTTCTACCAGGCCTGGGACCCGATTGCCCGCGACCGTGAAACCTTCACCGCGTGGATCAACGAATACATCCACGGCAGCGCTGACTTCAGCGAGTTCCAGGCCAAACTGGCCGCCGCTTCGGAGGCGAAGTAATGACTTACACCACCAATGAAATGATGACCGTCGCCGCCGCTCGCCGCCTGAAGAACGGTTCTGTGTGCTTCGTTGGCATCGGCCTGCCGTCGAAAGCGGCCAACCTGGCGCGCCTGACGTCTTCGCCTGACGTGGTATTGATCTACGAATCGGGTCCGATCGGTGCCAAGCCGAGCGTATTGCCGCTGTCGATCGGTGACGGTGAGTTGGCCGAAACCGCCGACACCGTGGTTCCGACCGGCGAGATTTTCCGCTACTGGCTGCAGGGCGGGCGCATCGACGTCGGTTTCCTCGGCGCGGCGCAGGTCGACCGCTTCGGCAACATCAACACCACCGTGGTCGGCGATTACCACGCGCCGAAAGTGCGTCTGCCGGGCGCCGGTGGCGCACCGGAGATTGCCGGTTCCGCCAAGAGCGTGTTGATTATCCTCAAGCAGTCGGCGCGCTCCTTTGTCGACAAACTCGACTTCATTACCTCGGTCGGCCACGGCGAGGGCGGCGATTCGCGCAAGCGTCTCGGCCTGCCAGGCGCCGGTCCGGTCGGCATCATTACTGACCTGTGCATCATGGAGCCGGAAGCCGGCACCCATGAGTTCGTGGTCACTGCACTGCACCCGGGCGTGACCCGCGAGCAAGTGGTCGCCGCCACCGGTTGGGCAATCCGTTTTGCCGATAACGTTGAGCAAACCGCCGAGCCGACTGAAGTCGAACTGACCGCGCTGCGCGATCTCGAAGCCCGTACCGCAGCGGCCCACGGCCAAGCCCCCGGAGAAGCGTGATGCGTGACGTTTATATCTGCGACGCGATTCGTACCCCCATCGGCCGTTTCGGCGGCGGTCTGTCGACGGTGCGTGCCGACGACCTGGCCGCCGTGCCGATCAAGGCCTTGATAGAGCGCAACCCGTCGGTGGACTGGAGCGCCGTGGACGAGGTGTTCCTCGGCTGCGCCAACCAGGCCGGCGAAGACAACCGTAACGTCGCGCGCATGGCGCTGCTGTTGGCGGGGCTGCCGGAAACCATTCCCGGCGTGACCCTCAACCGCCTTTGTGCTTCGGGCATGGATGCCATCGGCACCGCGTTCCGCGCCATCGCCAGCGGCGAGATGGAGCTGGCGATTGCCGGCGGCGTCGAGTCGATGTCCCGTGCGCCGTTCGTGATGGGCAAGGCCGACGCGGCGTTCTCGCGCAACATGAAACTCGAAGACACCACCATCGGCTGGCGTTTCATCAACCCGCTGATGAAAGCCCAGTACGGCGTGGACGCGATGCCGCAGACCGCCGACAACGTGGCCGACGACTACAAAGTGTCCCGCGAAGATCAGGACGCCTTTGCCCTGCGCAGCCAGCAGCGCACTGCCGTCGCACAAGCCGCCGGGTTCTTCGCTGAAGAAATCGTCGAAGTGCGAGTTGCCCACAAGAAGGGTGAAACCGTGGTCAGCCAGGACGAGCACCCTCGCGCCGACACCACACTGGAAGCCCTGACTAAACTGAAACCGGTCAACGGCCCGGACAAAACCGTCACCGCCGGCAATGCCTCGGGTGTGAACGACGGTGCCGCCGCATTGATCCTGGCCTCGGCCGAAGCCGTGAAGAAACATGGCCTGATCGCCCGCGCCAAAGTGCTGGGCATGGCCAGCGCCGGTGTTGCACCGCGGGTAATGGGCATCGGCCCGGTGCCGGCGGTGCGCAAACTGACCGAGCGCCTCGGCGTGGCGGTCAGCGACTTCGATGTGATCGAACTCAACGAAGCCTTCGCCAGCCAGGGCCTGGCGGTACTACGTGAACTGGGGATCGCCGACGATGCCGCCCAGGTCAACCCGAACGGTGGCGCGATTGCCCTGGGCCATCCGTTGGGCATGAGCGGTGCGCGTCTGGTGCTGACGGCGTTGCATCAGCTGGAAAAAACCGGTGGCAAGAAAGGTCTGGCGACCATGTGCGTCGGTGTCGGCCAGGGTCTGGCTTTGGCAATCGAACGGGTCTGACACACCCTGTCGGCTAACAAGAACTGAGGAAAGAGTAATGACTGACAAGCCTGGTTACCGTCGCCCGCAGGAGGGTACTCAGCCGGAGTACCTGCATCCGACCTATCAATCCACCAACCTGCGCTCGCCGTCCAAGCCGTTGGTGTTTCTGCCCCATTCGTTGTCGGAAATCACCGGGCCAACCGTCGGCGCCGAGCGCATCAACGAGAAGGACAATGACCTCACCGCTCAGCACGAAGGTCAGCCACAGGGTGAGCGCATCATCATCCACGGCCGTGTGCTGGACGAAAACGGTCTGCCGGTTCCGGGGATTCTGGTGGAGATCTGGCAGGCCAACGCCGCCGGTCGCTACGCCCATGCCCGTGACCTGCACGACGCGCCGCTGGACCCGAACTTCACCGGCACCGGCCGTACCGTGACCGACGCCGATGGCTGGTACCAGTTCCAGACCATCAAGCCCGGCGCCTATCCGTGGGGCAACCACCACAACGCCTGGCGCCCGGCGCACATCCATTTCTCGCTGTTCGGGCCGAGCATCCTGACGCGCCTGGTGACGCAAATGTATTTCCCGGGCGACCCGCTGCTGGCGTACGACCCGATCTACAACTGCGTGCCCGATACCCGCGCCAAAGAGCGCTTGATCGCCTCGTTCGACCTGGAAAAAACCATCCCGTCCTATGCCCTCGGTTATCGCTGGGACATCGTTTTGCGCGGCCGCGACGCCACGCCGATGGAGAAATAAGATGACGCTGACTGCGACCACGTCCCACACCGTCGGGCCGTACTACCACATCGGCCTGACCTGGCTGAACCGCGAAGACCTGACCGTTGAACAAACCCTGGGCGAGCGCGTGGCGATCACCGGGCAAGTGCTCGACGGCAATGGCGACATCGTCAACGACGCGATGCTGGAAGTCTGGCAGGCCAACGCCGCCGGTAAGTATGACCATCCGGAGGACGACCAGGAAAAACCCCTGGACCCGAATTTCGAAGGCTTTGGCCGGGTGCCGGTGGATGCCGAAGGGCGTTTTCGTTTCACGACCATCAAGCCGGGAACGGTCGAGGGACTCAAAGGCACGACTCAGGCACCGCACCTGGTGGTACTGGTGTTTGCCCGTGGTCTGGTGAAGCACCTGCTGACACGGATCTACTTTGAGGGTGATGCGGCCAACGTGAACGATCCGTTGCTGGAATGCGTGCCGGCCGAGCGTCGCGGTACCTTGCTGGCCCGGAAGGATGCGTCGGGTGTTTATCAGTGGAATGTGATTCTGCAAGGCACTGATGCGGAGACGGTGTTCTTCGATTATTAAGACCCAGATCAAAAGATCGCAGCCTGCATGCCATGCCTTTGTAGGAGCTGCCGCAGGCTGCGATCTTTTGTGTGGAACGGGACTGTTACAAAGTATGTCTAGACTCTCACAGTCCCCATTGAGTGAAAAACAATGACAACGACCACAGCTACACAACCGCTATACACCGGTGAGGAGCGCAGCAAGCGGATCTTCGCCATCGTCGGCGCCTCGTCCGGCAATCTGGTCGAATGGTTCGACTTCTACGTCTACGCCTTCTGTGCGATCTATTTCGCCCCGGCGTTTTTCCCGTCCGATAACCCCACCGTGCAGTTGGTCAATACCGCAGGCGTGTTCGCCGCCGGGTTCCTGATGCGGCCGATTGGCGGCTGGATTTTCGGTCGGTTGGCGGACAAGCACGGGCGCAAGAATTCGATGCTGATCTCGATTCTGATGATGTGCTTCGGCTCCTTGCTTATCGCCTGCTTGCCGACCTACAACAGCATCGGGGTCTGGGCACCGATCCTGTTGCTGTTCGCCCGTTTGCTGCAAGGCTTGTCGGTGGGCGGTGAGTACGGCACCACGGCGACCTACATGAGCGAAGTGGCGCTCAAGGGCCAGCGCGGCTTCTTCGCTTCATTCCAGTACGTGACCCTGATTGGCGGGCAACTGTTGGCAGTGTCGCTGGTGGTGATCCTGCAACAGTTCCTCAATGAAGACGAATTGCGTGCCTACGGCTGGCGGATTCCCTTTGTGGTCGGTGCCATGGCGGCGCTGGTTTCGCTGTATCTGCGTCGTTCGCTGAAAGAAACCACCAGCAAGGAAATGCGCGAAAACAAGGACGCCGGCAGCATCAGCGCGTTGTTTCGCGACCATAAGGCCGCGTTCATCACCGTACTCGGCTACACCGCCGGTGGCTCGCTGATTTTCTACACCTTCACCACGTACATGCAGAAGTACCTGGTGAACACCGCCGGCATGCCGGCCAAGACCGCCAGCTATATCATGACCGGCGCGCTGTTCCTCTACATGTGCATGCAACCGGTTTTCGGCATGCTCGCCGACAAGATCGGCCGGCGTAACTCGATGCTCTGGTTCGGTGCCCTCGGCACCCTGTTCACTGTGCCGATCCTGTTGAGCCTGAAAAGTGTCAGCAGTCCGTTCCTGGCCTTCGTGCTGATCACCCTGGCGCTGGCAATCGTCAGTTTCTACACCTCGATCAGTGGCCTGGTGAAAGCCGAGATGTTTCCGCCGGAGGTGCGTGCATTGGGTGTCGGCCTGGCGTATGCGGTGGCGAATGCGATCTTCGGCGGTTCGGCGGAGTATGTGGCCTTGAGCCTCAAGGCCGTGGGCATGGAAAACTCCTTCTACTGGTACGTGACGGTGATGATGGCGATAGCCTTCCTGTTCAGCCTGCGACTGCCGAAACAGGCGAAGTATCTGCATCACGATCTTTGATCTTCACGCGTGGGCCGCAAAGGCCCGCGCTTTCAGGAACTGTTTATGAACCAGCGACCGGGCAATCAATTGTTCGATGCCTATTTCACCGCCCGCGATATGCGTGACGTGTTCTGCGATCAGGGCCGGGTCCAGGCCATGCTCGATTTCGAAGCGGCACTGGCCCGGGCGCAAGCGCGAGTCGGCTTGATACCATCGAGTGCAGTCGCGCCGATTGAGGCGGCCTGCAGCGCCGGGCTCTACGACTTTGCGGCGTTGGGTGAGGCGATTGCCACGGCGGGTAACTCGGCGATTCCGTTGGTCAAGGCGCTGGGCAAGCAGATCGCTGCGCAGAATGCCGAGGCCGAGCGTTACGTGCATCTGGGCGCGACCAGCCAGGATGTGATGGACAGCGGCCTGGTGCTGCAATTGCGTCGAGCGCTGGAGCTGATCGAAAGCGATCTGGCGCAACTGGGGCAAACCCTTGCGACGCAGGCCGAACGATATGTGGCCACGCCATTGGCCGGGCGCACCTGGTTGCAGCATGCAACGCCGGTGACCCTGGGCATGAAAATCGCCGGTTGGCTGGGCGCCGTGACCCGCAGTCGCCAACGCCTGGCCGAATTGAAGCCGCGTTTGCTGGTGCTGCAATTCGGCGGTGCGTCCGGCACCCTTGCGGCACTTGGCGAGCAGGCCATGCCGATTGCCCAGGCGCTGGCCGAAGAACTGCAACTGACCTTGCCCGAGCAACCGTGGCACACCCAGCGCGATCGTGTGGTGGAGTTCGGCGCGGTGCTCGGGTTGATTGCCGGCAGTCTCGGCAAACTCGGTCGCGACGTCAGCCTGCTGATGCAAACCGAAGCCGCCGAAGTGTTCGAACCTTCGGCGCCGGGCAAGGGCGGTTCCTCGACCATGCCGCACAAGCGCAATCCGGTGGGCGCGGCAGTGTTGATCGGCGCGGCGACGCGTGTACCCGGTTTGCTCTCGACGCTGTTCAGCGCCATGCCTCAGGAACACGAGCGCAGTCTTGGCCTGTGGCATGCCGAGTGGGAAACCCTGCCGGAGATTTGCTGCCTGGTGTCGGGCAGCCTGCAGCAAGCTTTGCTGATCGCCCAAGGACTGGAAGTGGATGCCGGGCGCATGGCGCACAACCTCGATCTGACCCAGGGCCTGGTGCTCGCCGAAGCGGTGAGCATCGTCCTCGCCCAACGGGTCGGCCGCGATACCGCACACCATCTGCTCGAACGCTGCTGCAAACGTGCGGTGGCCGAACAGCGTCACCTGCGAGCTGTCCTCGGCGACGAACCGCAAGTGACCGCCGAGCTGTCGGCGGCTGAACTCGATCATCTGCTGGACCCTGCTCATTACCTCGGCCAGGCCAAAACCTGGGTCGAGCGGGCGGTGGCCGAACATTCTGCATTGACTGCCTGAAGGAGAATCGCTGTGGCTTTTGTACAACTCGCCGAGGGCGAACTGCATTATCAACTGGATGGACCGGTCGATGCGCCGGTGCTGGTGCTGTCCAACTCTTTGGGCACCGACCTGCACATGTGGGACGCGCAAATCCCGGCGTTCTCCGAGCATTTTCGCGTGTTGCGTTTTGACACCCGCGGCCATGGCCAGTCATTGGTGACACCGGGGCCTTACAGCATCGAGCAACTGGGCCACGACGTGCTCGCCTTGCTGGATGCCTTGCACATCGAGCACGCACATTTTTGTGGTTTGTCCATGGGCGGGCTGATTGGCCAGTGGCTGGGGATCAATGCCGGCGAGCGCCTGAACAAGCTGATCGTGTGCAACACCGCGGCGAAAATCGGCGATCCGTCAGTGTGGAACCCGCGTATCGAAATGGTCCTGCGTGATGGCCAGGCAGCCATGGTTGCCTTGCGCGATGCCTCGATTGCCCGCTGGTTCACCCCGGACTTCTCCGCCGCCAACCCGGCGGCGGCCAAGCAGATTACCGACATGCTCGCGGCCACTTCGCCCGAAGGCTATGCGGCCAATTGCGCGGCGGTGCGTGATGCCGATTTCCGCGAGCGGTTGTCCTCGATCAAGGCGCCGTTGCTGGTGATTGCCGGGACCGAAGACGCGGTGACGCCGCCATCCGGTGGGCATTTCATTCAGGAACATGTGCGCGGGGCCGAGTACGCCGAGTTCTACGCCGCGCATTTGTCCAACGTCCAGGCAGGCGATGCGTTCAGCGAGTGCGTGCTGGCGTTTCTGTCGGCTGATTGAGGGGATATTCGTGGACGAAAAACAACGTTATGACGAGGGTATGAAGGTCCGTCGCGCGGTCCTTGGGGACGCGCATGTCGACCGCAGCCTGACGACCCTGACCGAGTTCAACTCGGAGTTTCAGGAGATGATCACCCGCCACGCCTGGGGCGACATCTGGACCCGCCCGGGCCTGCCGCGCCATACCCGCAGCCTGATCACCATCGCCATGCTGATCGGCATGAACCGCGAGGGCGAACTCAAACTGCACCTGCGCGCCGCCGCCAACAATGGCGTGAGCCGTGGCGAGATCAAGGAAGTGATCATGCAGAGCGCCATCTACTGCGGCATTCCGGCGGCCAATGCGACCTTCCACCTGGCCGAATCGGTGTGGGATGAGTTGGGGGTCGAGTCGCGGGAGTAAGCGGTAAAACGGTGAACAACCTGTGGGAGCGAGCTTGCTCGCGATGGCGTCGGCACATTCACTATTGATGTCGCCTGATACACCGCCATCGCGAGCAAGCTCGCTCCCACATTTGTTTTGTGTTTACAGCAGGCTGATCGGATAGCTGATGATCAACCGGTTCTCATCGAACTCGTTATTGCTGTAATCCCGGCGCATGGTCGAGTTGCGCCATTTCAGGTTCAGGTCTTTCAGCACGCCGCTTTGCACGGTGTAGGCCAGTTCCGATTCACGTCCCCATTCCTTGCCGTCGGTGATGCTGCCGGTGTGCACATTGTCGCCGCTGATATAGCGGTTCATCAGGGTCAGGCCCGGTACGCCAAGGGCGGCGAAGTTGTAGTCGTGGCGCACCTGCCAGGATTTCTCCCGGGCATTGTCGTAGCTGGAGTTGTAGCTGTCGTTGGCCAGGGTGCCGCCGCTGGTGCCGTTGACCCGCATCCAGGCGCTGTCGCCGGTGAGTTTCTGCAGGCCGACGTAGAAGGTGTGGCCGCCGTATTTGGCCGAGAACAACCCGTACAGGGTTTTGTTGTCCAGCTCACCGGCCCGGGCGCTGCCGTCATCCTTGCCGTAGAAGAAACCCAGGTTGGCGCCCAGGGTCCAGTCGCCAAGCGGCTGGCTGTGGATCAGGTTGACGAATTGCTGGCTGTAGATGTCCTTGAGCTCGGCGTTCCACAGACCAATCTGGGTGCGCTTGTCATTGAACACGTACTCACCGCCCTCGAAGTTGAAACGATCGGAGGTGAACGCGGCTTTGCCGGTCATCGACATGTCGCTCATGCTGCTGTCGTCGCGCGGGCTGTTCTGGCGGAACTGGCCGCCGTAGAGCGTCAAGCCATCGATTTCCTTCGAGGTGATCTGGCCGCCACGGAAGGTTTGCGGCAGCGAACGACCGTCGTCGGAGCGCAGGATCGGCAGTACCGGCATCCATTCCCCAACCTTGACTTCGGTCTGCGACAACTTCGCCTTGAACGCCACGTTGGTGCGGCCGAAGTTGTCTGCAGGGCGGCCGTCATGGTCCAGCGGTAGCAGTTGCGTCCCACCGGTGCCTTTGCCGCCGTCGAGTTTTACCGAGTACAAACCCAGCACATCCATGCCGAACCCGACGGTGCCCTGGGTGAATCCGGACTTGGCGTCGAGGATGAAACTCTGCGTCCACTCTTCAGCCTTGCCCTGGGCCTTGGTCGGGTTGGTGAAGTTGCGATTGATGTAGAAGTTGCGCAGGTTCAGGTTGACCTTGGCGCCCTCGACAAAGCCCGACTCCTCGGCGCTGGCGGGCAGGGCCGCGCAGGCCAGGGCAATGGCGATCAGGCTGGGAACGAAGTACGGCGCGGGAGAAGGCGTCATGAGCTCGGGTCTCTCTAATTCTTGGATGAAACGGGGTGATGCCGCAACCTGGGGGTTGCAGACGAACAGTCGAAATCATGAAAAGCGAAGCGGATCAGCCGGGGAGGGCAGGGCGCGGGGGCATGGTGTCGAACCTGTTGTTATTGGTTTTGTGGTTCGGATGGTGCGTGGAATGTACTGGATGGTTCAATCGTAAAAAGCGGGTTTTGGGCGATTATCGAACATTAGATTGACTGTGATTTTTGTGCTGTTCTTGCGCGCCTCATCGCTGGCAAGCCAGCTCCCACAGTGTCCGTGTCGTACACAAAATTTGTGGATCACAGTGACCCTGTGGGAGCGGGCTTGCTCGCGAAGAGGCCATACCTGACGACACACCTTTTCCCGCTGCCAACAAAAAGCCCACCAATCGGTGGGCTTCGTGTTTTCACAGCGCTATCAGAAATACTTCATCTTCGGCGCTTGTTCCTTCAACGGCTCGTTGTTCGCCGTCTGTTCGTTCCAGCCACCACCCAGTGCCTTGTACAGGTTGACCTGACTGATCAGCTGCGCCAGGCGATCGGTGATCAGATTCTGTTCGGAGTTGAACAGCTGACGCTGGGCATCGAGGAACGTCAGGTTGCTGTCGACACCGATGCGATAACGACGCTCGGCCAGGCGGTAGTAGTCCTGGTTGGCGCTGACCAGATTACGCTGTGCCTGTACCTGATCGGTGTAGGTCCCGCGTGCGGCCAGGCCGTCGGCGACTTCCTGGAAGGCCGTTTGAATGGACTTCTCGTAGTTCGCCACACCAATGTCTTTCTGGATCTTCGAGTAATCCAGGCTGGCGCGCAGGCTGCCGGCGTTGAAGATCGGCAGGTTGATCTGCGGCTGGAACAGCCAGGTACCCGAGCCGCCCTTGAACAGGCCGGACAGGTCCGGGCTCAGGGTCCCGGCGTTGGCGGTCAAGCTGATGCTCGGGAAGAACGCTGCCCGTGCCGCGCCGATGTTGGCGTTGGCCGCCTTGAGGTTGTGCTCGGCCTGGAGGATGTCCGGACGACGTTGCAGCAAGTCCGACGGCAGGCCGGCCGGTACTTCGGCCAACAGGTCGTCGTTCAGCGGTTTCGCCGCTGGCAGGTTGGCCGGGACGCCGGTACCCAACAGCAGTACCAGGCTGTTTTCATCCTGGGCGACCTGACGGGTGTAACGGGCCAGTTGCGCACGGGCGTTTTCCACCGAGGTCCGCGACTGCGCCAGGTCCAGGGCCGAGGCGACCCCCACTTCGTTGCTGCGCGCGGTGAGCTTGTAGCTCTCCTCGAACGCGGCGAGGGTGTCCTGGGTGACTTTCAGCAGTTCCTTGTCGGCCTGCCAGGTCAGGTAGGCGTTGGCGACGCTGGCCACCAGGCTGAGCTGCGTGCTGCGCCGGCCTTCTTCGGTGGCGAAGTACTTCTGCAACGCTTCCTCGTTCAGGCTGCGAACCCGACCGAACAGGTCGAGTTCGTAGGCGTTGACGCCAACCGTTGCCGAGTAGGAACTGGTGATGCCGGCTTCGCCGGTCTGCGACGCGTTAGCCGGAAGGCGCTGGCGGCTGCCGGTGCCATTGGCCGAAACGGCCGGGAACAGGTCGGCGCGGGAGATGCGGTACTGAGCCGCAAAGGCGTCGATGTTCAGGGCCGCGACACGCAGGTCACGGTTGTTTTCCAGGGCAACCTGAATCAGCTGTTGCAGCGCCGGGTCGTGGAAAAACTGCTTCCAGCCCTGCTCGGCAGCGGCTTGCGCCGGTGCCTGGGCCGGCGAATAAGCCGGGCCCTGCGGGTATTGCCCCGCCACCGGTGCTTCGGGCTGCTGATAATCAGGTATCAGCGAGCAGCCACCGAGCACGAAGGCGGCGACTGCCAGGGAGAGTAGCGACTTGCTCATTAGCCAGCCTCTTTAGGAGTTTCAGTAGCATCATCCGGGTTGGCAATCTTACGCTGGCCAATGGACGACACGGTGACGAAGAACAGCGGGACCCAGAAGATCGCCAGCACAGTGGCCGTGATCATACCGCCGATCACGCCGGTACCGATTGCATGCTGGCTGCCCGAACCTGCGCCCGTGGATATCGCCAGTGGTACCACACCCAGAACGAAGGCGAGGGAGGTCATGATGATCGGTCGCAGACGCATGCGGCAGGCTTCGATTGCCGCGTCGCGCAAGCTACGCCCCTGTTCGTGCAGTTCCTTGGCAAATTCGACAATCAGAATGGCGTTTTTCGCCGCCAGACCGATAGTCGTCAACAGGCCTACCTGGAAGTACACGTCGTTGGACAAACCGCGCAGGCTGGTGGCCATCAGTGCACCGATGATCCCCAGCGGTACCACCAACATCACCGCGATCGGAATCGACCAGCTTTCATACAACGCCGCCAGGCACAGGAACACCATCAGCAGCGACAAGGCGTACAGCGCCGGCGCTTGCGAGCCGGACAGACGTTCCTCGTACGACAGGCCGGTCCAGGAAATACCGACACCGGCCGGCAGCTTCTTGGCAATGGCTTCGACTTCGAGCATGGCTTCACCGGTGGAGTAACCCGGTGCCGGGGCGCCGAGGATTTCCATCGCTTCCACGCCGTTGTAGCGGGCCAGTTTCGGCGAACCGTAGATCCACTCGCCCTTGGCGAATGCCGAGAACGGCACCATGGTTCCCTGGGCGTTGCGCACGTACCACTTCTGCAAGTCTTCGGGGCCCATTCGAGAGCCTGGCTGGCCTTGCACGTAAACCTTCTTCACCCGACCACGGTCGATGAAGTCGTTGACGTAGCTACTGCCCAGGGCAATCGACAGGGTGTTGTTGATGTCGGCGATGGTAATGCCCAGGGCACTGGCCTTCTCGTCATCGATTTCCAGTTGGTATTGCGGTTCGTCGTTCAGGCCGTTCGGACGCACCTGAGACAGGATCTTGCTTTGTGCGGCCATGCCAAGGAACTGGTTGCGCGCTTCCATCAGTTTTTCGTGGCCGATACCGGCGCGGTCCTGCAGGAACACGTCGAAACCGGTGGCGTTACCCAACTCCAGTACCGCCGGTGGTGCAAAGGCGAACACCATGGCATCGCGGAAGGTGAAGAAGTGCTGCTGGGCACGGGCCGCCACCTTGAACACGTTGTTGTCGGCGTTACGTTCGTCCCACGGACGCAGCATGATGAACGCCATACCCGAGCTCTGGCCACGACCGGCGAAGTTGAAGCCGGTCACGGTAAACACCGAGTTCACCGCATCGCCTTCGCCGCCATCCTTGCCTGGGCGCAGCAGGAATTCACGCATTTCATCCACGACCACCTGGGTACGCTGGGCCGTGGAGCCGGCCGGGGTTTGCACCTGGGCAAACAGTACACCCTGGTCTTCTTCCGGCAGGAACGCCGTCGGAATGCGGGTGAACAGCCAGATCATGCCCACCACGATCAGCAGGTACGCCAGCAGATACGGGATCTTGCGCTGCAGGATATTGCCCACACCACGTTCGTAGCCGCGAACGCCGCGGTCGAAATTGCGGTTGAACCAGCCAAAGAAACCACGCTTGGGTACGCCGTGCTCGCCTTTCGGAATCGGCTTGAGCATGGTGGCGCAAAGCGCCGGGGTGAAGATCAGCGCGACCAGTACCGACAGGGCCATGGCCGAGACGATGGTGATCGAGAACTGCTTGTAGATCACACCGGTGGAACCGCTGAAGAACGCCATTGGCAGCAGAACCGCCGACAACACCAGGGCGATACCGACCAGTGCGCCCTGGATCTGGCCCATGGACTTCTTGGTGGCTTCCTTCGGTGACAGGCCTTCTTCGCTCATCACCCGTTCGACGTTTTCCACCACGACGATGGCGTCGTCCACCAGCAAGCCGATGGCCAGCACCATACCGAACATGGTCAGGGTGTTGATGCTGAACCCGGCAGCCGCGAGGATCCCGAATGTACCGAGCAATACCACCGGCACGGTCATCGTGGTGATCACGGTGGCGCGGAAGTTTTGCAGGAACAGGAACATCACCAGGAACACCAGCGCGATCGCTTCGACCAGGGTGTGAACCACACCTTTGATCGACTCGGTCACCACCGGCGTGGTGTCGTACGGGAACACCACTTCCATCCCTTGCGGGAAGAACGGCTTGAGGCTGTCGATGGTCGTGCGCAGGGCCTTGGCGGTATCGAGCGCGTTGGCACCGGTGGCCAGTTTCACCGCCAGGCCGGAAGCCGGGGCGCCGTTGAACTGGGCGTTGATGCTGTAGTTCTCACCCCCCAGGCCGACTTCGGCAACATCTTTGAGGCGAACCTGGGAGCCGTCCTTGTTGACCTTGAGCAGGATCTTGTCGAATTGCTCCGCGGTCTGCAGGCGGGTCTTGCCGATGATCGTCGCGTTCAACTGGGTGCCGGGCAGGGCAGGCAGGCCGCCGAGCTGACCGGACGACACCTGGACGTTTTGCGCCGCGATGGCGGTCTTGACGTCGATCGGGGTCAGGTTGTAGTTGTTCAACTTGGCCGGGTCGAGCCAGATACGCATGGCGTACTGCGAACCGAACACCTGGAAGTCACCGACACCGGCGGTCCGCGAGATCGGGTCTTGCATGTTCGACACGATGTAGTTGGACAAGTCGTCCTTGGTCATGCTGCCGTCACGCGACACCACGCCGATCACCAGCAGGAAGTTCTTCACCGCCTTGGTGACGCGGATACCTTGCTGTTGCACTTCCTGCGGCAGCAGCGGGGTGGCCAGGTTCAGCTTGTTCTGCACCTGAACCTGCGCGGTGTCGGAGTTGGTGCCTTGCTCGAAGGTCGCGGTAATGGTCATGGTGCCGTCGGAGTTACTTTCCGACGAGACATAACGCAGGTTGTCGATACCGTTGAGCTGTTGCTCGATCACCTGAACCACGGTGTCCTGTACCGTTTGTGCCGAAGCACCCGGGTAGGTCACGGAAATGGCGATCGCCGGAGGCGCAATGCTCGGGTACTGGTTGATCGGCAACCGCAGGATCGATAGTGCCCCGACCAACATGATCACCAGGGCAATTACCCAGGCGAAAATCGGACGGTCGATAAAAAATCTCGACATGGTTTACTCCCCTTTTCCGCCAGAGGCTTTATCAGCTGTCTGAGCGGGGGCCGGGTTCTTTACGGCTACGTTGGTCGCTTCACTGGCCTTGACTTCGATGCCGGGTTTGACGAATTGCAGACCTTCGGTGATCAGGCGATCGCCGGCCTTCAGGCCGTCTTCGATCAGCCACTGGTTGCCGACGGTGCGGTTGGCCTTGAGTTGACGCAGTTCGACCTTGTTGTCCGGGCCGACAACCAGCGCGGTCGGGGTGCCCTTGAGGTCGCGGGTCACGCCTTGCTGCGGGGCCAGGATCGCCGCGCTGTTCACACCGGCCAGCAACTTGGCGTGCACGAACATGCCAGGCAGAAGGGTGTGGTCAGGGTTCGGGAAAATGGCGCGCAGGGTGACGGAACCGGTGGTCTGGTCAACCGAGATTTCGGAGAATTCCAGTTTGCCGTCCAGCTTGTAATCGCTGCCGTCTTCCAGGGTCAGCTTGACCGAGGCCGCGTTGTCGCCGGCTTTTTGCAGGCGACCGCTTTCCAGCTCGCGGCGCAGTTGCAGCAGCTCGACCGAGGACTGCGTCACGTCGACGTAGATCGGGTCGATTTGCTGAATCACCGCCATCGCATCGACCTGGGCATTGCTGACCAGCGCGCCTTCGGTCACCGAGGAGCGGCCGATGCGGCCGGTCAGCGGGGCATAGACCTTGGTGTAGCGCACGTTGATCTGTGCGGTTTGCAGTGCGGCTTCCGATTGCAGGCGGTTGGCCACGGCGGTGTCGTATTCCTGCCGGCTTACAGCCTGCTCGTCGACCAGTTGCTTGTAGCGGTCGGAAATCGACTTGGTCGAGCGCAGGTTGGCTTCGGCGCTTTTCAATGTCGCTTCATAGACCGATGGATCGATCTGATAGAGCTGCTGGCCGGCCTTGACGTCGCTGCCTTCCTTGAACAGGCGCTTGAGAATGATGCCGTTGACCTGAGGACGGACTTCGGCAATGCGGAACGCACTGGTACGGCCGGGCAGATCGGAGGTCAGGGTGAACGCTTGCGGTTGCAGAGTCACGACGCCGACCTGAGGCGGTGGGGCGGCCGGTGCTGCCTCTTCCTTTTTGCATCCGCTGAGCAGCGATGCCAGGGCGACGGCGGCGACCAGAGCGGTAACAGCTGGCTTGAATTGCATGAAAATCCTCGGGTCAGGCGCGCAACGTGCGCACTAGAAAGGTGGAAGGTTGAAATATGGTTGCCGAGTGGATAAGTAGCTTGCTAAGTAATATACTTACGTACATGGCTGTTTGTAAATACCCAGGCTGCGTATCAGCGCCGTTACAAAAGCCATTACACAAGCCGTTGAAAGGCTGGAATTGTAGGCCGGGGACGAACCCCCAGAACGTTCGCCCCACTTTTATTCAGCTGATATTCAGACATCGCTGAAGCACCCTGATTGAGGTTGTACTGCCATGGTCCGTCGTACCAAAGAGGAAGCTCAGGAAACCCGCGCGCAAATTCTCGTGGCGGCCGAAAAGGCCTTTTACGAGCGAGGCGTGGCGCGTACGACCCTGGCGGATATCGCCACCCTGGCCGGCGTCACTCGTGGGGCCATTTACTGGCATTTCAGCAACAAGGCGGATCTGGTGCAGGCCATGCTCGACACCTTGCATGAGCCACTGGAAGAAATGGCCAAGGCCAGCGAGAGTGAAGACGAACTCGATCCCCTGGGCTGCATGCGCAAGTTGTTGATTCATTTGTTTCATCAAATTGCGCTGGACCCGAAAACCCGACGCATCAATGAGATTCTTTTTCATAAGTGCGAATTCACCGATGAAATGTGCGACCTGCGCCAACAGCGTGTGTCAGCCAGCCTCGAATGCAACGTGCGAATCGGTCTGGCCCTGAGCAATGCCGTGAATCGAGGGCAGTTGCCGGAAAACCTCGACACCGCTCGCGCCGCGATCAGCTTGCATGCATACATTGACGGCATCCTGTACCAGTGGTTGCTGGCCCCCGACAGTTTTGAATTGCACACCGAAGCCGAACGATGGGTCGATACCGGGCTGGACATGCTGCGCTTGAGCCCCAGCCTGCGCAAATGAAAGAAAATGCACCTTTACGATCAGTTCCTGGTTCACCACGCTGATTGGCGTGTGATTGAGTCAGGGCGCATTTATATACGGTCACTTTCCACGTGGACAGCTCGATAGCTGCCTATTTTGTAGGAAAATTGTTTTGCGTCTGAAAAGCGCCTCGTTGCAAGGCGCTCGTTGAATGATGCTGTCAACTCACCCCAGAGTGATGGCGACAGCGTAGCTGTAAGGGCGCTCCGCCAGTTTCCGAGAAATCTGCGAGCTGCATTCCAGCGACTCGGCTCCGACAGAACGGATCGTATGTTCTCTGTAAGGTATGGTCGGCGGCGAGAAGGAGAAAAACTCGTATTGCTTCTTTAATCTGATAGAAGTCGAAAACTCAAAAGCGTGTGAAGCGCTTTTGAAAGAGAAGTTTTGATTGATGCTAGTGGGGTATTTGCTCGGTTTGTCCCTTTTCACTACTGGCGTTTGATGGCGCAATGTAAAACACAGGTGTTGGAGAGGTTCGATATCGAAGTCGGAAACAGGGTGTCCGCTGTAATCCCAACTGGCGTTATGTAGCGAAAAGACTTCATTCGTACTGTTGAAAATAGTAATCAAAATACTGGTCGGTGAAGCGGTGCGTGCAATGCTGTTCCATTCATGTTGCTCCTCTTCGTTCGCCTCCCTCAGATAATTGAGATAAGTGGCTTCTATCTGCGATTGTTCTGCCATCTTCATGATTTCTTCGGCAGAAAGGCCCGCCAGTGTTACTTGCAGCGTAGCAGCAAGTATCGGGTTGAGCTGCGCCAATAACCAGAATGGAGTCGAATTCAGCGAAACGAAGTCAGCCTCCGTAATGATGTCGTACGCTTCAAAATCTTCATAATTTTCAATATCGATTTCAGTGTTCATGTTTTCTTCCATGAGATAACTTCCTTGGTTGTTTGAGGGCTACGACAGCGGTTTAACACTTTTTAATTTGATTAGGGTTCAAGTGTGTGTGGCTTTATTACGTATCGGCTTCTTGACTCAGTAAATGGCTGAACTGTTAAACGTTCGGAAATAAAAAGCCCCAACTCTTTCGAGTCGGGGCTTTTGCGTTTCAATGGCTGAAGCTTACAGCGTCGGGTAGTCGATGTAGCCGACCGGGCCCTTGGCGTAGAACAGTTCCGGGCGCGCTTCGTTCAGCGGCGCATCGGCCTTCAAACGTGCCGGCAGGTCAGGGTTGGCGATGAAGGGGACGCCGAAGGCGACCGCATCGGCCTTGCCGCTGGTGAGCAACGCGTTGGCGCTGTCCTTGGTGAAACGCTCGTTGGCAATGTAGGGGCCGCCGAAGGCTTCCTTGAGCTGTGGGCCGAGGCTATCGGCACCTTCTTTCTCGCGCGAGCAGATGAAGGCGATGCCACGCTTGCCCAGTTCGCGAGCGACGTAGGTGAAGGTTTCGGCCAGGTTGTCGTCGCCCATGTCATGCAGGTCGGCGCGTGGCGACAGGTGCACACCTACACGGCCGGCACCCCAGACTTCGATGGCGGCGTCAGTCACTTCCAGCAGCAGGCGGGCACGGTTTTCCAGGGAACCGCCATAGTTGTCGGTGCGCTGGTTGGTGCTGCTTTGCAGGAACTGGTCGAGCAGGTAGCCGTTGGCGGCGTGGATTTCCACACCGTCGAAGCCGGCGGCCTTGGCGTTCTCGGCACCGACGCGGTAAGCGTCGACGATGTCGGCGATTTCAGCGGTTTCCAGGGCGCGCGGAACAGGGAAGTCGGCCAGCGGACGAACCAGGCTGACGTGGCCCTTGGGCTGGATGGCACTCGGGGCGACCGGGGCTTCATCGTTCAGGTACAAGCCGTGGGAAATGCGACCCACGTGCCACAACTGCAGGAAGATCTTGCCGCCCGCGCCATGGATGGCCTTGGTCACGTTGGACCAGCCACGTACCTGATCGTTGGACCAGATGCCCGGGGTGTCCGGGTAGCCGACGCCCATCGGTGTCACCGAAGTGGCCTCGCTGAGGATCAGCCCGGCGGACGCACGCTGCACGTAGTACTCGGCCATCAGCGCGTTGGGTACGCGGCCTTCGTCGGCGCGGCAGCGGGTCAGGGGCGCCATGATGATGCGGTTGGCCAACTCGAGGTCGCCCAGTTTGATTGGATCGAAAATAGTCGTCATGAAATACAACCCTCGTGAGGTTTCAGGTGATTAGTGGGTAGCAGGAGCCAGATCGGGGTTGCCGCTCTGGCGGAAAGTAATCAGGGTCACCAGCAGGGCGAGTACCGCCAGTACGGCTGCCGCGAGCGGCACGCTGGTCAGGCCGAAGCCGTGGGCGATCACACTGCCGCCGACCCAGGCACCCAGGGCGTTGCCGATGTTGAAAGCGCCGATGTTCAGGGTCGACACCAGGTTCGGTGCGGCTTTGCCGAACGTCACCACGTTCACTTGCAGCGCCGGTACGGCGGCGAAGCACGCAGTGGCCCAGAGGAACAGGGTGATTTCGGTCGGGATCAAGGCGACGCTGGTCCAGGTCAGCACGGTGGACACCACGGCCATGGTCGCGAACACACCGATCAGGGTCGCGGCCATGCCTTTATCGGCCAGCTTGCCGCCGATGATGTTGCCGACCGTCAGGCCCAGGCCGATGAGCATCAGGGTCCAGGTCACGCCACGGGGCGAGACGCCAGTGACTTCGCCCAGCAGCGGCGCGACGTAGGTGAACAGGGTGAACACCGAGGCGGCGAACAGTGCCGTCATGCTCAGGGACAGCCAGATGCCAGCGCCCTTGAGTGCGGCCAGTTCGGCGCGCATGTCGAGTTTTTCTTCATCGCGCTTGGCCGGCAGGAAGCGGATCAGACCGATCAGCGCAATCACACCGATCACGGTCACGGCCCAGAAGGTCGAACGCCAGCCGGCTTCCTGACCTAGGGCGGTGCCCAGCGGTACGCCGAGGACGTTGGCCAGGGTCAGGCCGGTGAACATCAGGGCCACGGCCGAGGCACGTTTGTTCGCAGGCACCAGGCCGGCAGCCACCACCGAACCGATGCCGAAGAAGGCACCGTGGCACAGGGCGGTAACCACACGGGCAAACATCAGCACGTTGTAGTCGCCGGCCACTGCGCAGAGCAGGTTGCCGATAATGAAGATGCCCATCAACGCCACCAGGGCGGCCTTGCGCGGCAGCCTGGCGGTGGCCAGCGCCATGAACGGCGCGCCGATGGCCACGCCCAGGGCGTAACCGGTCACCAGCCAGCCGGCACCGGGAATCGATACACCGAGGTCGGCCGCCACGTTGGGCAGCAGGCCCATGATGACGAACTCGGTAGTGCCGATGGCGAAGGCACTCAAGGCCAGGATGAGTAGCGAGAGGGGCATGTCTGATTCCTTTTCGGCTGACTGACTTTAAGGGTCAGAGCTCTTTACTGAAGGTTTTGAGGAACTCCTGAATGGTTTCCTCATTGCGTTTGAAAAAATGCCACTGGCCGACTTTGCGGCTGCTGATCAGGCCGGCGCGTTGCAGGGTCGCCAGGTGTGCCGACACCGTGGACTGCGACAGGCCGCAACGTTGATCGATCTGCCCGGCGCAAACGCCGTGCTCGTTGCTGTGGGACTGGTCGGGAAATTCGACGGTCGGGTCCTTGAGCCAGTGCAGGATTTCTCGCCGTACTGGGTGTGCCAGGGCTTTTATTATTTCGTCGAGGTTGATGGTCATGATGTGGGCTCGTGATGTTTAAAACGCTATATCGCGATGAAGCGAACTTTAAATCGGTATTTCGCGATATACAAATATGATTTGGCTCTGATCAGCTCACATTTCGGTATATCGAGTTATAACGATACGTTGAGTGTAACAAGACAAGGGGGCAGTGCTAAGCTGCGCCCATGAACTATCTCGCACATCTTCACCTCGGTGGCCAGCGCCCCGGCCAATTGCTCGGCAGCCTGTATGGCGATTTCGTCAAGGGACGCCTGCAAGGGCAGTTCGCTCCGGACATCGAAGGGGCTATCCAGTTGCACCGCAGCATCGACGTGTTCACCGATCGCCATCCTCTTGTGGATGTCGCGTTGTCGCGTTTCTCCCTGACCCGTCGTCGCTATGCGGGGATCGTGCTCGACGTGTTTTTTGACCATTGCCTGGCGAGGGACTGGAGGCTGTATGCCGACCGGCCGCTGGAGCTGTTCACTTCGGACGTGTACCGCGTGCTGTCCAGCGAGCGGCAACTGCCGGAGCGGCTGGCGAAGATTGCGCCGCACATGGTGGCCAATGACTGGTTGGGCTCGTATCAGGAATTCGAAGTGCTGGAGCAGGTGTTGCGCGGGATCTCGCGGCGCCTGACCCGGCCGGAGGAACTGGCGGCGGCGATGCAGGAGTTGCGGCAGTTGTATGAACCGTTGAGCGAGGACTTTCGGTTGTTCTATCCGCAGTTGCAGGATTTTGCGCGGAACTATCCAACAACATAAAACCAGTGTGGGAGCGAGCTTGCTCGCGATTGCGGTGGGTCAGTCAACATCATCGTTGAATGATTATCCGCTATCGCGAGCAAGCTCGCTCCCACAAGGGGGATGTGTTTACGCCGCAATGGCAGGGCGCATCGGTGCTCGCTGAGGTTCAACGACAGTCCCGAACAACGCCTTCTGCACCGCCTGCTGTGCCTCGAACGCCAGCGCTGCACGTTCCCGACCTTCGCAAGCAATTGGCTTGAGCAGATGAATCTCTACACCACCGCGGTCATTGGCGAACAGGCGCATCAGGTGCGACAGCAGATCATCGTCGCCAATGAACGGCGCCAGCGCGCAAGGCTCGCCGTCACGCACATAACGGATCGCCACTGGCTGCAGCGCCACTTCGGAGTCGACGGCGGCGGACAGCAGGCGACCATGGAAGGTGCGCAGCGAACGGCCATCGGTGGTGGTGCCTTCCGGGAACATCAGCAGTGGGTAGGCCTGTTCCAGATGGCGGGTCATCTGCTTGCGGATCAACTGGCTGTCACCCGAGCCACGACGGATGAACAGGCTGCCGGCCTTGGCCGCCAACCAACCGGCCACCGGCCAGGTGCGCACTTCGGCCTTGGACAGGAACGACAGCGGCGTGAGCATGCCCAGCAGCGGAATGTCGGTCCAGGACACATGGTTGCTGACCCAGAGCATCGGTGTCTTCGGCAGCACGCCGTGGACGGTCACGTCAAAGGGCAGGGCGTTGCCCAGGCGGGCCATGAAAAATCGCGACCAGCGCTGACGACGCGTCATCGAATGGGCCAGGCCCAGGCGTTCGAACACGCCGAACACACTGGCCATGCCCAGGCCCAGCGTCACCACCATCAGCACTCGCGCGATTCGCGCGTACACCCGCAACCGGCTCATTACACAGCCGCCTTGAAGTGTTTGGCGTAGCGCGGGCAGAGTTCGTCGCGCTTGAGCAGGATGAACACGTCGGCGACCTGGAAGTCTTCGTCCCAGCACGGCTCGCCGCAGATCTTCGCGCCCAGGCGCATGTAGGCCTTGAGCAGCGGTGGCATTTCGGCGATTACGTTGGACGGGATGTCCAGGATTGGCAGCGGGTTTTTCGGCTCTGCGCGCAGGTGTTCGGTGCACAGGTAGCGTTCGCGCAGACGCTGCATGATCGCATGGGCCTGCACGCCGCCATCCTGCATCGGAATGCTCGCGCAGCCCATCAGGTAGCTGTAGCCGCCCTGGTTCAGGACTTCGGCCAGTTCGCCCCAGAGCACGGCGATGGTGCCGCCGTTGCGGTAGGCCGGGTCGACGCAGGTGCGACCGATTTCCAGGATCGGGCCTTGCAGGTGCACCAGGCCGTGGAGGCTGAATTCTTCTTCGCTGTAGAATTTGCCCAGGCTGCTGGCAGCCGTGTGGTCGAGCAAACGGGTGGTCGCCACCAGGCGCCCGGTGTTCAAGTCACGCACGCCGATGTGGGCGCAGTGGACGTCGTAGTCATCCATGTCCAGACCCAGTTCAGCGCCCTTGAGCTTGGCGTTGAATTCGCCGCTGAACACGTTGAAACGCAAGGCCTGGGCTTCCTGCAGCGCCTCGGCGCCCACCAGGCGTTCGGCTTGCAGGCGGCGTTCGTTGGCGGTGTCGCTGATGCGGGCGATCTGAGTCATGGCGAATCTCCGTGCGGGCTGCTCACCCGTCTTTGGGCTACAGCGAATCGACTTTCTTTGTCTAGCCGTGTTGTGCAAAGTCAGGCTATGTAGCCCCGGTGTCATCGCCATTAAGCTTTGGTGATGCTTATATGACAGCCCACGAGGAGCCTCTTATGCCCTGGCAAACCCTGTTGAACCGCCGTGATCGCTTGCCCGCCAACCCGGACCTGGCCGAAGGTTTTGCGACTTTGTTGCAGCAGTTGGGCACGGTCACGCCGTTTGAATTGGCCGTGCTGGGCGGGCGGCTGATGGCGACGCCGGGGCTGGCGTTTCTGGTGGGATATCAAGCGGCATTGCGCATGCTCTGGCCGAGCGCGCCACTGAGCCTCGGCGCGCTGTGCGCCACCGAACAGCGCAGCTTGCGCCCGGCCGACATGCAAACCCGCCTGAGCGGTTTGCGTCTGAGCGGACGCAAGGATTTCGTCACCGCCGGCAATGCCGCCGACTGGCTGCTGGTGGCGGCACGCAGCGAGGAGCCCGGCACTGACCCGCGCTTGAGCCTGGCGGTGATCTATCGCGATGAGCCGGGCGTGCGGGTGGAAAAACTGGCGCCGATCCCGTTGATGCCGGACATCAGCCACGGCCGGTTGTTTCTGGATAATGCCTTGTGCGAATTGCTCGCCGGGGACGGCTGGGATGCGTACGTCAAACCGTTCCGCACGCTGGAAGACATCTATGTACTGAGCGCCATGACGGCGTGGCTGCATGGGGTCGGTCAGGACTGTGCCTGGCCGCAATCCTTGCAGTTGCGTCTGCTGGGGCTGTTGGCAGGGTGCGCGGAAACCAGCCGCCAGCCACCGACCAGTCTGGCCGGGCATGTGGTGCTTGGCGGGTTGTTCGCGCAGTTTGACGCGCTCAAGACGGAGGTGAATGAGGCATTGGCCGGTGGGCCGCCGGAGTGGGCGGCGATGTGGCAGCGCGATCAAGCGGTGATGGATCTGGCCGCGGGGGCGAGGGGGAAGAGGTTGGCCAAGGCACTGGCAGGCCTTTGACGATCCATGTAGGAGCTGCCGAAGGCTGCGATCTTTTTTTATAAGCAAGATCAAAAGATCGCAGCCTTCGCAGCTCCTACAAGGGTCGCGTGAGTGTCATTTAGTTGGGCTAGGCTGACCCGGTTATTCCCTGTGAGCCCCCGCCATGCCCAAAGGCTTGTCCCTGATTTTTCTGCTGTTGCTCAGCGTCACGGCCCAGGCCGAGTACTGGCCCGCCGAGCAATGGCCGACCGCCCCGACGCCGGCCGGCCCGGCGCTTCAAGCGTTGGAGGCCTACACCTTCCCGTCCCGCGATGACAGCACTCGCCAGGGCATTCGCACCGATGCCTTGCTGGTGATCCGCGACGGCCAGTTGCTCTACGAACGCTATGCCGGCCCGACGACGGCCGAGACGCCGCACCTGACCTGGTCGATCAGCAAGAGCCTGATGGCCGCCGTCCTCGGCGTGGCCTATGGCGAAGGCTTGTTCAAACTCGGTGACCCGGTGGCGAAGTTTTATCCGCCCCTGCAAAAGCATCCCGACATGACCATGGCCGACCTGCTGCACTGGGCCTCAGGCCTGGACTGGCAAGAAGATTACGAGTACGCCCCGCTGAAATCTTCGGTGGTGGCCATGCTCTACACCCGCGGGCACCACGACATGGCCGCGTTCACTGCGGCCCATGCTGCGTACGCCGCGCCGGGGCAGGCGTTTCGCTACTCCAGCGGCGACAGCAACCTGTTGTCCGCCGCGCTGAAAACCATCGTCGGCCCCGACCGCTATCCCGACTATCCATGGACTGCTGTGTTCGAACCGCTGGGCATTCGCCACGCCGTGTGGGAAACCGATGCCGCCGGCACGTTCGTCGCGTCGTCCTATGCCTACCTGACGGCACGGGATCTGGCCCGGGTCGGACTGTTGATGGCCCGCGAGGGGCGCTGGGGAGACAGGCAGCTGCTGCCCAAGGACTGGGTGGCGTTCAACCGCGAGCCGTTCGCTCACTATCATGCCCACGAAGACGATGCCGTTCCCGGCGGCCAGTGGTGGCTCAATCGAGCGGTTGAGGGCGCGGCACAACCCTGGCCCGATGCCCCCGCCGATACCTTTGCTGCACTGGGGCATTGGGGGCAGGCGATGTATGTGATCCCCAGTGAACAGCTGGTGATCGTCCGCTACGGCGATGACCGCGACGGCAGTTACCGGCACAACGAATTGCTCAGGCTCTCGCTCAAGGCCTTTGCCGGGAGGGTGCAGCCATGAGCGGTTTCATTCGCCGTCGACCGGTCAGTTCGCTATTGCTGATTGCGCTGATCGCCTTGCTCGGCTGGATCTGGCACGAGCGTGAGGCGCTGTGGGCGTTCCCCGACATCATCAGCGCCTACACCGCCAAGGAATACTGCTCGTGCCGCTACGTGATGGGTAACGATACCCAGTACTGCCACGGCTATGTAAAGCAATGGCTGCCCACCAGTGGCTTTGTCGATGACCCGAGCGCCAAGCGCGTAACGGTCAGCGGCATGGGCCGCAGTAACAGCGCCGTGTGGATCGGCGAGCGTCAGGGCTGTCGCTTGCAGCCCTGATATCCCTTCAGGTTCCACTCTGTGGAACCACATTCGATTGTCCTGGCGCGCGACTCGCGGTTATCTGGCGGTGAGCGCGACCTGCCTTTGACGTGTCGCGAAATCACTGCGAACAACAAGAACGGGACTACACCCGGCCCGAGGACAATCGTCATGACCCGATATCAGCACATCCTTGCCTGGCTCAACGACGTGGCCAGCGACCTGCACGCCACCCGCCAGGACATCCACGCCCACCCGGAACTCGGCTTCGAGGAAAACCGCACCTCGGCGCTGGTGGCCAAATCCCTGGCGGATTGGGGCTACGAGGTGCACACCGGCATCGGCAAGACCGGTGTAGTCGGCGTGCTGCGTAATGGCAGTAGCCCGCGCAGACTCGGTTTGCGGGCGGACATGGATGCGCTGCCGATCATCGAGAACACCGGCGTAACCTACAGCAGCCAGCATCAGGGTTGCATGCACGCCTGTGGGCATGACGGCCACACCACGATGCTGCTGGGCGCGGCGCGCTACCTGGCGGCGACACGCCAGTTCGACGGCACCCTGACGTTGATTTTCCAGCCTGCCGAAGAAGGCCAGGGCGGTGCCGAAGCGATGCTTGCCGATGGCCTGCTCGAACGTTTCCCCTGCGATGCGCTGTTCGGCATGCACAACATGCCGGGGCTACCTGCCGGCCATTTGGGTTTTCGTGAGGGGCCGATGATGGCCTCGCAGGATTTGCTTGACGTGACCATCGAAGGTGTCGGCGGCCACGGTTCGATGCCGCATCTGGCGGTCGATCCGCTGGTGGCGGCGGCCAGCGTGGTCATGGCCCTGCAGACCGTGGTCGCGCGCAACATCGATGCGCAACAGGCGGCGGTGGTCACGGTGGGCGCGTTGCAGGCGGGGGAGGCGGCCAACGTCATTCCACAACAGGCAATCCTGCGCCTGAGCTTGCGGGCACTGAATGCCCAAGTGCGCGAGCAGACCCTCGAACGCGTGCGCGCAATCATCGAATCCCAGGCCCGGAGTTTCGGTTGCAGTTCGCGCATCGAACATCGTCCGGCCTACCCGGTGCTGGTCAACCATGCAGCCGAAACCGAATTCGCCAGGCAAGTCGGCGTTGATCTGGTCGGTGCCGATGCGGTCGATGGCAATACCCCCAAACTCATGGGCAGCGAAGACTTCGCCTGGATGCTGCAACGTTGCCCCGGCGCCTACCTGTTCATCGGCAATGGCGTGTCGCGGCCGATGGTCCACAACCCCGCGTATGACTTCAACGACGACATCCTGCTGACTGGTGCCGCGTACTGGGGCGCACTGACCGAGAGCTGGCTCAAACCGGCCTGATTTCCTCACTTTCTACTGCCGCCGGACCGGGTGCGCGCTGCCGTGCCCGCCGTTACCCAACAGGTTTTTGGAGAGTTCCCCCATGCAGACTTCGAGCACCGGCGTTTCGCGCACCCGGCAGGTGGTCGCCGCGGTTATCGGCAACGCGCTGGAATGGTATGACTTCATCGTTTACGGCTTTCTGGCCAGCATCATCGCCCGGCAGTTTTTCCCCTCTGACGACGAATACGCCTCCTTGCTGATGGCCCTGGCGACTTTCGGCGTCGGCTTCTTCATGCGTCCGGTGGGCGGCATCCTGCTGGGCATGTATTCGGACCGCAAAGGGCGCAAGGCGGCGATGCAGATGATCATTCGCCTGATGACTGTCTCCATCGCACTGATTGCGTTTGCACCGAACTACGCCGCTATCGGCATGGGTGCGCCACTGTTGATCGTGGTTGCGCGGATGCTGCAAGGCTTCGCCACAGGCGGCGAATACGCCAGCGCCACGGCGTTCCTGGTGGAAAGCGCACCGGCGCACCGCAAGGGCTTGTACGGCTCGTGGCAATTGGTCGGGCAATGCCTGGCGGTGTTCTCCGGGGCGGCGATGGTCGCATTGTTCACCCACCTGCTGTCCCCTGAGGCACTGGAGAGCTGGGGCTGGCGGATTCCGTTTGTGCTGGGTTTGCTGATCGGCCCGGTCGGGCTGTGGATTCGCAAGCACATGGAGGAACCGGAGGAGTTTCTCGAAGCACGCAAACAGGCCAAAGGCGCGAGCCCAAGCCTGATGCAAGTGCTCCGCGAACACAGGCGCAGCATTCTGGTGTCCATGGGCCTGGCCTGTGGCGCGACCGTGTCGTTCTACGTGGTGCTGGTGAACATGCCAACCTTTGCCCACAAGAATCTCGGCCTGCCGCTGGATCAGGTGTTGCTGGTGCAAATGCTCGCGGTGGCGCTGATGACCGTGATCATTCCGTTGTCTGGCGCACTGTCGGACCGACTCGGCCGGCGCCCGGTGTTGATGGCCTTCACCCTGGCGTTTTTCCTGATGGTTTATCCCTTGTACGTGTGGGTGGCGGCGGCGCCATCGGTGGAGCGTTTGCTGGTGATGCAACTGTTGCTGTGCAGTGCGATCGGCGGTTTCTTCGGCCCGGCTCCGACCGCGCTGGCCGAGCAGTTCCCCATCGAAGTGCGTTCCACCGGTGTGTCGGTGGCTTACAACGTCGCCGTCATGGTCTTCGGTGGGTTCGCGCCGCTGATCGTCACTTGGCTGAGCAAGGTCCTGGCGACTCCGGTGGCGCCATCGTTCTACGTGTTGTTCGCCTGCTTGCTGACGTTGCTCGGCACCTACTGCATGCAAGAAACGCCGCGGGCAAAAAGATCCGTTGAACTCAATCTTGGGGTGAAACCTTGAGCAGCAATCCGATTGTTGAAATGGACGCCGATGCGCTGTCCCGGGCCATTCATGGGCGGCAGGTGTCCTGTCGCGAGGTGATGCAGGCGTATCTGGCGCAGATCGAACGCTTCAATCCACAGGTCAATGCGCTGGTGTCCCTGCGCCCGGCCGAGGCATTGCTGGCAGAGGCCGACGAGTGTGATCGCCAACTCGACCGGGGCCAGTCCCGAGGCTGGATGCACGGCATGCCGCAGGCGGTCAAAGACCTGGCGGCCACCGCCGGTTTGCGCACCACGATGGGCTCACCGCTGTTCGCCGAGCAGGTTCCGCAACACGACGCCATCAGCGTGGCGCGGGTGCGCGCCTGCGGGGCGATCATCATCGGCAAGAGCAACGTCCCGGAATTCGGCCTCGGCTCGCAAACCTACAACAGCGTGTTCGGCACCACCACCAACGCCTACGATCCGACCTTGATTGCCGGTGGCAGCAGCGGCGGGGCGGCGGTGGCGCTGGCGTTGCGCATGCTGCCGGTGGCCGACGGCAGCGACATGATGGGTTCGCTGCGCAATCCGGCGGCGTTCAACAACGTCTATGGATTGCGTCCGTCCCAGGGGCGTGTGCCGTTCGGGCCCGGACCTGAGATGTTCGTCCAGCAACTGGCCACCGAAGGACCGATGGGCCGCACGGTCACCGATGTTGCCCGTTTGCTCGGCACCCAGGCCGGGTACGATCCGCGCGTGCCGTTGTCGCTGACTGAAGGTCCGGGGATATTTCACCAGTCGTTGCAGCAGGATTTCAGGGACGTGCGGCTGGGCTGGCTGGGGGACTACAACGGCTACCTGCCGATGGAGCCCGGCGTCATGAGCCTGTGTGAATCGGCGTTGCAGGACTTCGCCACTTTGGGTTGCAAGGTCGAGGCCTGCCAGCCGGATTTCTCAATGGAGCGCCTGTGGCAAACCTGGCTGGTGCATCGCCACTGGCTGGTGCAAGGCAGCCTCGGCGGGTTGTATGCCGATGCGCAAAAACGCGAACACCTCAAACCCGAAGCCCGATGGGAAGTCGAGGGCGGGTTGCGTCTGACGGCGGCGGATGTCTATCAGGCCTCGGTCAGTCGCAGCGAGTGGTATCGAGCGCTGAACGAATTGTTCGATCGTTACGACTTCCTGTTGTTGCCCACCGCCCAAGTGTTTCCTTTTGATGCACAAACCCCTTGGCCGCGCGTTGTTGGCGGGCACGCCATGGACACCTACCACCGCTGGATGGAAGTGGTGATCGGGCCGACCCTGGCCGGGTTGCCGAGCATGAGTGTACCGGTGGGATTCAACCCCGCCGGACTGCCGATGGGCCTGCAAATCATGGGGCGGGCCCAGGCTGACCTTGCGGTTTTACAACTGGCGTATGCCCATGAGCAGTTGACTCAATGGGTCAAGCGCTGCCCGCCCGGTTGTCTGCAAAATGCATGAGCCCAGCGGACAGGCCCGCATTTTGCTGCGCAAAGTGATCATCCATCTGCGCTTAGGGAGATCGAACCTATGGAGAGCAAGGCAGAAACCGGTAGCGTGCGTTCCGTCGAGCGCGCCCTGGCGATTGTCGAGTTGCTGGGTGAGCATCAGGCTTTGGGGCTGGAGGAGTTGCACTACCTGACGAGCCTGCCCAAGGCCACGGTGTCGCGCATGTTGCTGACCTTGCAGGAGCAGGGCTGGATCTATCGCGGCCTGAGCGACCGGCGTTATCGCTTGTGCGCCAAGCGCCTGTTTGGTGACAGTCAGCAGCGCTTCAAGCGGCGTCTGGTGGAAAACGCCGCGCCGCTGTTGCTGGCGTTGAGTGAGCGCACCGGGTTGGTGGCGGACCTGTCGTGCTTTGACGGCGAGCGGATCGAAGTCATGGAAAGCGCGATCCCCACGGTGCTGCGCAAGCGATACCCGAACAACTGCCAGATCGTCGGCCAGCACGCCAGCCTGTTCCATTCGGCCATGGGGCGGGCCTGCCTTGGCGAGCTGGACAGCCATGAAGTGGAGCGTCTGGCCAGCCGTGAGCGAATGACGGACGAGTCCCTGTTCAGCACAACTGAGCAGGCATTGCATCAAGGCTTCGGCCAGCGCACCGAGGGTTACTGGGAGTATCCGGTGCGCCTGCCGTTCCTGATTCGCGCGGTGGCCCTGCCGATCCGCACCGATGGCCGCCTGGTCGGCAGCATGGCGCTGCACTGGCCGATGGATCAGGCGCCGGTGGAGCGAGTACTCAACCTGCACCTCAACAGCCTGGCCACGACCATTGGCGATGTGCAGCAGGCGATGGCCTGATTTGGAACTTGTGGCGGTTTAGAGACTCAAGGCAACACATTTCTTGCAACCTGTGGCAGGCCGGTTAAGGTTCAGCACAGGTTTCTCTGCCTTACGAGTCTCTATGTTCAAGCGCTCCGCCCTCCGATCCCTCGTTTTTCTGCTGCTGACCGGTGCTGCATTGTCGGCCCGCGCCGACTGGTACCTCGATGGCGAATCTTCACGCCTGTCATTTGTCAGCACCAAAAACGCCAATGTTTCCGAAGTGCAGCGCTTTCTGGTGTTGCACGGCAAGGTCGATCCCCAGGGGCTGGCGCAGGTGGAAGTCGAACTGGAGTCGATCAACAGCGGCGTCCCGTTGCGCGATGAGCGCATGCGCAAGGAGCTGTTCCAGGTCGAGCGGTTCCCTGACGCCTTGATCACCACGAAAATCGATCTGCGCCCGATCAACGACCTCGCCCCCGGCGCACAGCTGGAATTGCGCCTGCCACTGACCGTCGACCTGCATGGCAAGCAACACGAATACAACGCACAGTTGCTGGCGACCCGTCTCGATGACCGGCGCTTCCAGGTGGTGACCCTCGAACCGCTGGTGATCAACGCCGAGGATTTCGATCTGGCACCTGGCCTGGAAACGTTGCGCAAAATGGCCGGCCTCTCGGCCATCAGTCTTTCGGTGCCGGTGGGTGCGGTGCTGATTTTCACGGCGCGTTGACATGGCCGGAGCGATTTTTCCCTGGCGTGAAGGCAACCACTTCGAACTGCTGATCGATGGCCCGCAGTTTTTTCCGCGCATGCTGGTGGCGATTGCCCGGGCGGAAGAACAGGTAGAGCTGGAGCTGTATCTGGTGGAGGCGGGTGCCTGTGCCGAAGCCATGGTCCAGGCCTTGGTGCAGGCCGCCGAGCGCGGTGTGCGGGTGCGCTGCCTGTTCGATGATTACGGCAGCCTCGCCTTCACCCTGGCCTTGCGCCAGCGGCTGATGGCCGCCGGGGTGGAGCTGCGTTTCTACAATCGCCTGAGCTGGCGGCGCTGGGTCGGCAACTTCTACCGCGATCACCGCAAGCTGCTACTGGTGGATCAGAGCCTGGCCGTGGTCGGCGGCACGGGCGTCACTGACGAGTTCTGGACGCCGGGCGAAGACGTCAGCGAATGGCACGAAGTGATGGTGGAAATCAACGGCCCACTGGTGCTCGATTGGCAGCTGCTGTTCGATCGTCAGTGGATCGCCAACCGCCATCGTCGCGCCTGGCGGCCGGCTTCGCATTTCGGCTTGCCGCGGCTACCCCGTGTACCGTCCAGTGGCGAGGGCATGGGCCGGGTGGCCTATGCCGACGCCCGTCAACACCGGGACATTCTGCAATCGCTGGTGCGCGCCCTGAACAGCGGTCAACGACGGATCTGGCTGGCCACGCCGTATTTTCTGCCGACCTGGAAGGTCCGCCGTTCCCTGCGCCGGGCGGCTGCCCGCGGCGTGGATGTGCGCTTGCTGCTCACCGGTCCGCGTACCGATCACCCCTCCGTGCGCTATGCCGGGCATCGCTACTACCCGCGACTGCTCAAGGCCGGCGTGAAGATTTACGAATACCAGCCGTGTTTCCTGCACCTGAAAATGGTCCTGATCGATGACTGGGTGAGCATCGGTTCGTGCAACTTCGATCACTGGAACCTGCGCTTCAACCTGGAAGCCAACCTGGAAGCACTGGACCCCGGATTGACCCGAGCGGTAGCGGCGAGTTTCGAACGGGACTTCGGGTTGAGCGAGCAAGTCAGCCTGGAAGAATGGAAGCGCCGACCACTGTGGAAACGGGTCAAGCAGCGGGTGTGGGGATGGGTGGATCGGGTGGTGGTGAATCTGCTGGATCGGCGCGGTTGATCCCAAACTTTCAAACACCCTGAAACCACTGTGGGAGCGAGCTTGCTCGCGATGGCGGCCTGACAGTCAACAATGATGTTGAATGTTATGGCCTCATCGCGAGCAAGCTCGCTCCCACAGGGTTATGCGGTGTTTGATTAATTACAACAACTCAAAACTCTGCTGCGTCACGTCCTCTGAATCCAGGCCGATCTGCACGTTGAACTTGCCCGGCTCCGCCGCGTACTTGAGTTGGGTGTTGTAGAACTTCAGGTCATCCTCGGTGATGGTGAAGTGCACGACCTTCTGCTCGCCGGCCTTGATCATCACCTTCTGGAAGTTCTTCAGTTCCTTGATCGGGCGGATCATCGAGCCTGCCACGTCCTGGATGTACAACTGCACCACGGTTTCGCCGTCGCGCTTGCCGGTGTTTTTCACCGTGACACTGGCGTCGAGCTTGCCGGTCTTGTTCAGCGTGGTCGACGACAGCGCCATGTCGCTCAGGCTGAACTCGGTGTAGCTCAGGCCATAGCCGAACGGGTACAGGGGACCTGTGGTGTCATCGAAGTACTGCGAGGTGTAGTTGCCCGGCTTGCCCGGGGTGAACGGCCGGCCAATGGTCAGGTGGTTGTAGTAGGTCGGAATCTGACCGACCGAACGCGGGATACTGATCGGCAGTTTGCCCGACGGGTTGTAGTCGCCGAACAGCACGTCGGCGATGGCGTTGCCGCCTTCGGTGCCGGTGAACCAGGTTTCGAGGATCGCGTCAGCCTGTTCTTTCTCCTCGAGGATCGTCAGCGGGCGGCCGTTCATCAACACCAGCACCAGCGGTTTACCGGTAGCTTTCAGGGCACGGATCAGCGCGCGCTGGTTTTCCGGGATGTTCAGGTCGGTGCGGCTCGACGATTCGTGGGACATGCCACGGGATTCGCCAACGGCGGCAACGACGACATCAGCCTCTTTGGCCGCTTTCACCGCTTCGTCGATCAGCACATTCGCCGGGCGCGGATCATCCACCACTTCCGGGGCGTCGAAGTTGAGGAAGTTCAGGTAACCGAGGATTTTCGGGTCGCTGGTGATGTTGGCGCCACGGGCATAGATCAGCGTCGATTTATCGCCCAGGGCGTTGGTCATGCCGTCGAACAGGGTGACGGACTGGGCTGGCCTGCCCGCGGCGGCCCAGCTGCCCATCATGTCGATGGGCGCCTTGGCCAGCGGACCGACCAGCGCGATTTTCGCGGTCTTCTTCAGCGGCAGGGTCTCGTTCCGGTTCTTCAACAGCACTTGGCTGCGGCGCGCCACATCACGGGCCTCGGCGCGGTGCAGGCGGCTGTCGGCGTAGGTGTCGACCGGATCGTCCTCGGCCTTGCCGATGCGCAGGTACGGGTCCTTGAACAGGCCCATGTCGTACTTGGCGTCGAGCACCGCACGCACGGCGTTGTCGATGTCGCTCTGCTGGATTTCGCCGGACTTCAGCAGCCCAGGCAGCTCTTTGCCGTACAGGGTGTCGTTCATGCTCATGTGGATGCCGGCCTTGATCGCCAGCTTCGCCGCTTCGCGACCGTCGGCGGCAACGCCGTGCTTGATCAGCTCGAAAATCGCCCCGTGGTCGCTGACGGCCAGGCCCTTGAAGCCCCACTCCTTGCGCAGCAGGTCGTTCATCAGCCAGGTGTTGGCGGTGGCCGGCACGCCGTTGACCGAGTTCAGCGCGACCATGACCCCGCCAGCGCCGGCATCGATGGCGGCGCGGTACGGTGGCAGGTAGTCCTGGTACATCTTGACCGGGCTCATGTCTACTATGTTGTAGTCGCGGCCACCCTCGACCGCACCGTACAGGGCGAAGTGCTTGACGCTGGCCATGATGCTGTCGGCCGCGTTCGCGCCAGTACCCTGGAACGCCTTGACCATCACGCCGGCAATGCGCGACACCAGGTAGGTGTCTTCGCCGAAGCCTTCGGAGGTACGGCCCCAGCGTGGGTCGCGGGAGATGTCGACCATCGGCGCGAAGGTGATGTCGAGGCTGTCAGCCGCGGCTTCCTTGGCGGCGATGCGCCCGGACAGGCCGATGGCATCCATGTCCCAGCTCGAGGCCAGGGCCAGCGGGATCGGGAAAATGGTGCGGTGGCCGTGGATCACGTCGTAGGCGAAGAACATCGGGATCTTCAGGCGGCTGCGCATGGCGGCGTCCTGCATCGGCCGGTTTTCCGGACGGGTGATCGAGTTGAACGTACCGCCGATGTTGCCTGCCGCGATTTCCTTGCGGATCATTTCGCGAGGCATTTCCGGGCCGATGCTGATCAGGCGCAACTGGCCGATTTTTTCATCGAGGGTCATTTGCTTCATCAGGTTGCTGACGAAGGCTTCCTTGTTCTCCAGGGGTGCGGGCGTCGTGGCGGCCAATACGTTATGACTGGCCAGGCTGACGAACAGGCCCAGCAAACACAGCTTCTTCATGAATAGTTTTCTCAAGGGCCCAAACGGCGATATGCACGCCGGCCAGCCAAAATTTAGGGAGCGTCTATTGTTGTTCGGGTGCCGGCTCAAAAAACCAGAGCCAAAAAACGACAGCCAGGTGGCGGATGCGTTTTTGCGCAGGGCCTCTTTTTAGCCCATCGGCCCGTTGCAATCCAGAGGCGCGGGCGATTATGCCCCAAGAGCCGGCCCAGAAGGTTTCACGGTCGGTTTTTTCATGAATGTACAAGGGAGCGACATCCTGATGAATGCAAGTCCAACCTACCGCTCGCGTTTGCAGGTCGTCACGCTGCTGATGCTGGCCACGTTGCTGACCGCCTGCGGCATCAACAACATCCCGACCCTCGACGAACAGGCCAAGGCCGCCTGGGGCCAGGTGCAGAACCAGTATCAGCGGCGCGCCGACCTGATTCCCAACCTGGTGGAAACGGTCAAGGGCTACGCAAAACATGAAGAAGAGACACTGACCGCGGTCATTGAGGCCCGGGCCAAGGCCACGTCGATCCAGGTGGATGCCTCGACCCTCGACAACCCGGAAAAACTCAAGCAGTACCAACAAGCCCAGGATCAGCTCAGCGGCGCCTTGAGCCGTTTGATGGTGGTCTCCGAGCGTTATCCGGACCTCAAGGCCAACCAGAACTTCCTCGCCCTGCAATCGCAACTCGAAGGCACCGAGAACCGCATCAGCGTGGCCCGGCGCGATTTCATCCTCGCAGTGCAGAAATACAACACCGAGATCCGCACCTTCCCCGGTCGCCTGTGGCACACGGTGATGTACAGCGACCTGCCGGTGCGTGAGACCTTCGAAGCCACGCCGGGCTCGGAAAAGGCCCCGGAAGTCAAATTCTGACGCAACCCTGTAGGAGCTGCCGAAGGCTGCGATCTTTTGCCGTTGATTTTTTTCGCGAGCGCCAAAGGTCAAAGATCGCAGCCTGCGGCAGCTCCTACAGACCAGGTTCGGGATGGAAGAGGTAGCCAATGCGCGTGTTGAAAGCGGGCCTGATGCTGTTGTTGTGGGTGGTGGCGATCACGGCCCGGGCCGAACTGAGTTTTCCGGCGCTGACCGGGCGCGTGGTCGACAACGCGCAGATGATCGAGCCTGTGGTGCGCGAGCAGCTCAACCAACAGCTTCAGGCCCATGAACAGGCCACCGGCGAGCAGCTTGTGGTCGTGACGTTGCCGGACTTGCAGGGCACCGACATCGCCGACTTCGGTTACCAGCTCGGCCGCCACTGGGGGATCGGGCAGAAAGACAAGAACAACGGCGCCCTGTTGATCATCGCCCGGAACGAGCGCCGGTTGCGTATCGAAGTCGGCTATGGCCTGGAGGATCGCCTGACCGATGCCCAGAGTTCAGTGATCATCAACCAGGTCATCACCCCGGCATTCAAGACCGGCAACTTCAGTAAAGGCATCAGTGACGGCGTGGCGGCGATGCTGGTGGTGCTGGGCGGCAACCCCTTGGACGAACCCTCCACGGCGTATGAATCCAGAGGCGATCCGGGGGACGATTTCGTCTCGCGGCATCCCGGGTTGCTGGTGTTTTTGGTGATGCTGTTCATCCTGACTGTTTTTGTGTGTCAGATGCTCGGTATCCTTCCCGCCGGCCGGGGTGGCTCCGGAGGATCCGGGGGCGGCTTTGGCGGTGGTGGATTTGGC
>NZ_JBWKZB010000036.1:0-70316 GCF_059424105.1 Pseudomonas sp. GW456-E7
GAAGCCGACCGGAGGGCAATGCCCCCGGATGAATACCGCAGCGAAGGAACCCCGAGCCTCAGCGAGGGGCCGTACGTTCGGGGCGAGCGTTTTTTTGGTTACTTTTTTTAGGCGCTTGTAAAAAAAGTGACTCGCCGTAAGGGCGAAACCATAAGCCGCCGTTACCGCAGCAACGGATATGTACACCACCCAACAACTACACCCCCAGACGAAACTGCTTGGGCGTAACCCCAAACCGCTTACGAAACGCCCGAATAAAATTACTGGCCTGCCGATACCCCAACCGCTCGGCAATCCGCTCAATCGGCTGATCGCCGGCCGTCAACCAATGCCGCGCCAACTCCAGACTGTCGCTGCGACTCTGTTGCGCCGCCGCAGTCTGCCAATGCCGCAACATGCTCTGATGCAAAAACGCATTCGCCCCCAACAACGGCTCATCCAGGCTAACCGCTGGCAGGCTCAAACACGGATGTGCCCCCTCCAGCACCTCGATGCCCACGCTACGCAACCACTGCCCGGCCGCCTGCTGCGGCGTCAGGCGAACGCTGACAAACACTTCGGCCGGCGCCCGCCCCAAACGTCGGGCGATGTTGCGCACCAACGTCAGGGTCGCCGCATCGAGGCCGAAAAAATGCGCCTGCCGGCCAGCATTGCGCAGGTGCAGGCGGGCCTGCCCGTCACCCTCCTCCAGTTCCGCCACCACATAGTTGGTCACCCGTGGCAGGAAATCAGTGAAGCACGCCAGGCTCGCGCGCAAGGTGGCCGCGGAGTCCAGCAGGATGTTCAAACCCCGCAACGTGGTGGTCGCCATGCCATTGACCAGTTCACAGCCAAACGACGCCCCCGCGCCCGCACGTTCGCATTCGTTCCACAGGCGCTCGACCAGGTGCGCAGGCACCTGCAGGTCCTGCCCTTCGAGCAACGAAAGACAGATGCCGGCCCGTTGCAGCAGTTGGTCCTGACACAGGCCGGACTGCCGGGCATGGCTGAGAATGGTGCGGGTGAAGGCGCTGGAAATGAACGGTTGGCTGGTCATGGCAGGTTACGGCAAGAAGACAGGCGTGTACTTATGCCAGCCTCTGTGTTATCGATCCAATGCATTAAAAGTATCCGCCAAATGCAGGAGACGCATGATGGATCTACGACAACTCCGCCACCTTGTCGCCCTGGCCGATTACCGCAATTTCGGGCGTGCGGCCGAGGCGATCAACCTCAGCCAACCGGCCTTCAGCCGCAGCATCCAGACCCTGGAGCGCGACCTCGATTGCGCGCTGGTGGAGCGCAGCAGCCGCGAATTCCGCCTGACTGGCCAGGGTGAACTGGTGCTGCAACATGCCCGGCGCCTGCTCGCCGGCAGCCAGGCCTTGCACAACGAACTGACGCAATACAACGGTCTGACCGGTGGCGAGTTGCACTTCGGCTGTGGTCCGTATCCGGCACAGTTGCTGGTGCCCGAGGCGCTGGCGGAATTCATCCAGGCGCACCCGGCGATCCGCATCAGTTTCCACCAGGGCGACTGGGAACAACTGGCGGTCTGGCTTCGTGAACAGCAGATCGAATTCCTCGTTGCCGACGCGCGGTACTTCACCGGCGACCCGCAATACCAGGTGCAGCTGTTGCGCCCCCGGCGCGGGCGGTTCTTTTGCCGTGTCGGTCACCCCCTGGCGCACCAGCAGGACCTGTCCCTGCGCGCCCTGCTCGACTACGCGGTGGTCGGCACGCGAATACCGCCGATGATCCGCAAGATCCTCGCCGACGCGCAGGGCGAGGCGGACTTCAACCCGAGCGTGGAATGCGCGCAGTTCGATGCCATCCGCCGCGTGGTGATGCGCTCCGACGCGGTGGGCATCGCGACCATCGAGGCCCTGGCCGAACTCGCCGACCAGGGCCTGATCCGCCTGCTGGAGTTTGCCGATGTGCCCAAGGACGACCCCGGCCTGCAATTGCACTACGGCATCGTCAGCCGCGCGGGGCACTCCCTGACACCGGCGGCACTGGCGATGGTCGAGGCGGTGCTGACGGTTGACCGGCGGTTGCTGGCATCGAACTAAGGCTTGCCTGCAACGCCGCAATCCTTGTGGGAGCGAGCTTGCTCGCGATAGCGGTGTGTCATTCAACAATGATGTCGGCTGACACGGCCCAATCGCGAGCAAGCTCGCTCCCACAGGGTTCGGCGTTGCCTTGATGTCACGCCCGCCGCGCCAGCGCCTGCAATGCCCGGGGCTCACCGAGGGCGCGCAGCAGGCAATGCATCGCCTCCTCGCGGCTGCGCTCGAAGCGATAGCGGGACTCGATGTACAGCGCCAGTTTCAACTCCACGGGTTCGTCCAGGGGCAGCGGCACGTGTTGCAGGCCCAGCACACCGGCGACCCGGCTTGGCAGGCTGATGCCAAGTGGCTGGCGGTCGGCGATCAGCTTCGCGGCCAGGGTGCTCTGGGTGCTCATCGCGATATGGCGGCGCAGGCCTTTCAAGCCCAGCTGCAGGTCCACCGGGCTGAGTCCGTCGCGGCGGCTCGAGACCTGAATCTGCGGTTGCTCCAGGTATTCCTGCAGGGTGCGCGGCGGCGTCTTGAGCGCGGCGCCATAGGCAAACACGTAATGGTCGGCGGGCAATGCCTGTTTGTGCAGGCCGGCCAGGCCGGCCAGAGGCTGGTCGAGGTCGATCAGGATATCCAGCTTGCCGCTGGCCAGGTCCTGCAAGGCGTCACGGCGCCGGGGCTGGAAATAACGCACCTGCCAATCGGCATGGGGCGATTCGAGCAAGGCATCGAGCAACACCGGTTGCAGGCAATCCAGGCAACTGATGCGCAGCAGCGGATTGTTCTGCCGCGCGGCGGGGATCATGCGCAAGCCATCGCGCAATGACTCGAGCGCCGCACGCACGTAGTCGGCCAGACGATGGGCGACCAGTGTCGGCGTCACGCCCAGGCGACTTTTGATGAACAGCGGATCGCCGCACAACTCGCGCAGGCGACGCAACGCATTGCTCATGGCCGGTTGCGACAGGCACATCACCTCGGCGGCACGGGTGACGCTGCGCTGCTGGTAAATCGCATCGAAGGCGAGCAACAGGTTCAAATCGAGCTGGCGTAAATCAAGCATGGTCTTGCTCCGGCAAATCGCTTAACGTCGGGCAGCCTAACCAGTGTTCCGGAACAAGCTGTGAGCCCTACATGACAAAAAGCGATCAGCCACTGCACGATCAATCCATACCCAATGCGTTCTACGCGCCGACCCTGCTGCCGGCCATCGAAGAGTTGCTGGCCCGTGGTGTGGACCGCGAACACATCGAAGGCCTTTTTCGTCGCAGCCTGTTCGAGTTGCGCACGCCATTCATGCGCGTTCCGCTGTTCCTGTCGCGGCGCTTCTGGGCGTTTGCCCTGGAACAGACCGGCGACCCGCTGATCGGCCTGGCGGCCGGTCGGCGTTTCGTTTCCACCGCCACCAATGGCCTGACGTACCTGTTCGACGTGGCCGACTCACTGGACAGCGCCTGCCAGTATTTCGTGCGCTTCTTTCCGTTTTTCAACGGGCACTTCCAGGCGCAGATCGTGCGCGGCGGCGACAACGTCGAACTGCGTCTGCTCGATCGCGGCAGCGTGAAAGCCGGCGCAGCCACCGCCGATTACATCCTCATCAGCCTGTGCAGCATGTTGCGGCGCAAGTTCCTCGCCAGCGGCCTCGGGCGCGATCCGGTGCTGGGCATCGGGCTGACCGGACCCTGCACCGCCAACCCGCAGGATCACGAGCAAGCCTTCCGCGCCCCCGTGCAGTGGCAACAGGCGCAACACTCGATCCGCCTCGATCCACAGCTGTTCGTCATCCCGTTGACGCCGGGCAATCATGAACTGGAGCAGACACTGGTGGAATTGCTGGAACAGACCCGACGCAACAGCGAACCGACCTTGCTGGAGCAAGTCTGCGACCACTTGATCGTCGACCTCGCACAAGCCAACTGGCAGCAATGGTGTGGCACCCAGCATCTGCTCGAGCGCACCGCAGCCCGACGCTTGAAGGCGTTGGGCTGGAGTTTTTCCGAGTTGCTCGACGAGTACCGCCGCTACCGGGCCCAAGACTTTTTGCAGGGGACAGACCTGGAGCTGGTGGAGATTTCCGACCGCCTGGGCTACAGCGATGTACAAAGCTTCAATCGTGCATGCCTGCGGTGGCTGGGGTGCGCGCCGGGCGCCTGGCGAGCCCGGCAAGGACAATAAAAAGGTTCTTTGCTCACTCCCGGGAAACTGTAGGAGCCAGCCTGCTGGCGATGGACTCCAGTGCGCCGCGTTGATCCAGTTCACCCGCGTTATCGTTGACGACCATCGCTGGCAGGCCAGCTCCTACAGGGGACCGCGTTTATCCAGTTCACCCGCGTTATCGTTAACGACCATCGCTGGCAAGCCAGCTCCCACAAGGGCCGCTGCCCACGCTAAAACTGTAGGAGCCAGCTTGCTGGCGATGGACTCCAGTGCCCCGCGCTCATCCAGCTCACACGCGTTATCGTTAACGACCATCGCAGGCAAGCCAGCTCCCACAAGGGACCGTGCCCACGCTAAAACTGTAGGAGCCAGCCTGCTGGCGATGGACTAAAGCGCGCCGCGTTCATCCAGATCTCACGCGTTATCGTTGACGACCATCGCTGGCAGGCCAGCTCCTACAGGGGACCGCGTTCATCCAGTTCACACGCGATATCGTTAACGACCATCGCTGGCAAGCCAGCGCCTACAAGGGACCGCGTCCTAGTCCAAACCGGTGAAAGCAAAAAAAACGGCGACTGCTGGTACAGTCGCCGCGAAAGACCGGTGTTTGTGACACCGGTCGAGAGCCCCACGGCATGAGGAGTCAACGCCGTGTGGCCCTGCCATAAAACCTGTGGGTGATGAGGCGTTCAGAGCCCCCAGCGCAGCAGCAACAACACCAGCACGACGAGGAACACCGTCTCCCCCACCATCAGCAGGATCGGCTTGATCCCGACCGCCGCCAGCTCGCGCAAGCGGGTCTTCATGCCCAGGGCACTGATGGAAATCACCAGGCACCAGCGCGACAGTTCGTTGACCGTGCCTTGCACCGCAGGCGCGATCCATCCAGTGCTGTTGATGCAGGCCAGGATCAGAAAGCCAACGGCGAACCATGGCAACAGCGGCGGGCGCTTGCCGGTCGGGTCGGCGCCCTGCATGCGGGTGATCATCGCGGCGGTGACGATCACCGGCAGCAGCATGGCAACGCGCATCAGCTTGACCACCGTGGCCGTGTCGCCGGTCTCGGTCGACATGCTGTAGCCGGCGCCGACCACCTGGGCCACGTCGTGGATCGTGGCGCCGAGGAACACACCCGCCACCTGCGGCGACAACTGCAGCCAGTTGGCGATCATCGGGTAAACGATCATCGCCAGGGTCGACAGCGCCGAGACGCCGATCACAGTGAACAGTGTGGCCCGCTCTTTCTGCGGATGGTTCGGCAGCGCCGCTGCCAATGCCAGGGCCGCCGAGGCGCCGCAGATGGCGGTCGCGCCACCGGTGAGCATGCCGAACAGGCGCTGGAAACCCAGGGCCTTGGCGGCAATCACAGACACGCCGATAGTCACTACCACCAGGATCACCACCAGCGCTATCGGCTTCCAGCCCAGCGCGGCCATTTGCTCCAGGGTGATGCGCATGCCCAGCAGCGCCACGCCAATGCGCAGCACCGTGCGGGCGGTGAACTCGATACCGGCCTTGCACGGACCGTCATCGGCGAGAAAATTCAGGGCCATGCCCAGCAGCAAGGCGAATAGCATGACCGGCGCACCGTAGTGCTCGGACAGGAACGACGCGGCGGCCGCCACGATCAGGCTGACGATAAACCCCGGTGCCAGTTCGCGCGTGCGACTGTGGATGCGGGTGAGAGCAATGGCGCTCATGGCGCGGCCTCCTCGGAAACGATGACGATAAACGCCTGGCCGTCGATGATCTCGACCGGGTAGTTGGTGACTTTGACTTGCCTGGAGTTGAGCAAGTAGCCGCTGTGTAAATCGAAGCGCAGACCATGGGCGCAGCATTGAATCACCCGACCCTCAAGGCGCCCGCCACACAGCGAAGCGCCCTGATGCGGGCAGCTGTCGTCGATGGCAAACAGCTGCCCGTCGACGTTGAACAACGCCAGGCTTTTGTCCTCGAATTCGAACAGCGCCCGGCCACCGGCCTGCGGGTGTTTGCCGGCCGGCACGGGAATGCGTCGGGTCATGCTGGCTGCCGCTCGCGATCACTTTCCTTGAGGGCCTCGTTCATGGCCCCGAGCAGCGCCTGAGCAGGTTGTGCACCGATCACCGTCATGCGGTTGTCGAACTTGAAGCTCGGCACGCCACTGGTCGCGCCGGGAGATCCTTCGAACGGCGTGGCATCGCCCTTCAGGCAATCGAGCAGGCCGTGCGCATCAACACCGCAGGAGCGGGCAATGGCCAGCAAGGTCTCGCGGCAACCGAGGTTTTCGCGTCTCAGGAAGTAAGCGGCGAACAGGCGTTCGAGCAACATTTCACGCTGACTGGCATTGCCCAGTTCGCTGACACGCTTGAACAAGCGATGGGCGTCAGCGGTGTTGGGCATTGTCTCGATGCGGCTGAGGTCGATGGCCAGGCCAACCGCACTGGCCGCCTGCTGGACCTGCTTCTGGCGCATGGTCATGGCGTCGGCATTGCCCAGGCGCTTGCGATAGAAATCGGCGAAGGGTTCACCCTCTACCGGTATCTGAGGCAACAACTGCACGCCATGCCACACCGTGGTGATCTGCACATCCGGGTGACGACTGCGAAACTGCACCTGCGCATGTTCCAGTTGGCGTTTGCCGATCAGGCACCAGGGGCAGATAAAATCGAAAAACACATCAATACGTAAACGACGACTCACAACTTCACCTCTAAACCCGCTTCACCGACAGGGTCAGGCACGCTCTGACCCTGAAGCCGGGCAATATCTTTGTGGTAATGACACTTGGCATAAAAGAACACCGCCGCCGCCGCGAGGCTGACCAGTGGCACCAGTTGAAACGCGGCATGCAGACCGATGAGGTCGGACACCCGGCCGGTGATGAACGGTCCCGGTGCCAGCCCCAGCATGTTGTTGGCCAGGGTCAGCGTGGCGAACGCCGTACCGTGCACCGAGTAATGGGTCAGGTTGGCAACCATCGCACCGGCGGGGCCGGTGGTGCCGGTGGCAATCGCCATGCCCAGGCAGATCAGCAGCAGTTGCACTGGCCCTGCCGGCAAGGCAAACGCCGCCGACAACAGCAGGCAACTGCCCAGGCAGAAGCCGATGGCCAGGCTGACCTTGCGCTCCGGCGAATTGCGACACAGGCGATCGCTGAGCATGCCGCACAGGATCATGCCCGCACCGCTGCACAACACGATGATCGCCGCCATGCCGCCGGCCTTGTCGGTGGGCATGTCGTAGTAGCGGTTGAGGTAGCTGGGAATCCACACCATCACCGTACCGCCGACGAACAACTGCAAGCCGCTGGCGATGTAGGTCGACACAACCGAACGGCTCGACCACAGCGTGCGCAGCGGACGCTTGACCGCCGCAGCCGTCTTGTTCGCAATCTGCGCGGCACGTTGTGGCGCAATGCGCGCCTCCTTGACGATGAGCGGATAAATCAACGCCAGCACCAGGCCAAACAACGACATGCCGGCGAACGACCAGCGCCAGCCCAGCTTGGCGGCAATCGCACCACCCAACGCCATGCCCAACACCGAACCGAACATCCCGCCCGCCATGAAGGCGCTGGCCAGGGTGGCCCGCATGTGTTTGGGGAACACCGAAATCACCACCGCGATGCCCACGCTGCCGTAGGCGGCTTCGCCGACACCGACCATGAACCGTGCGATGAACATCTGCTGGTAGTCCTGCGCCAACGCGCAACCCAGGGTTGCCACGCTCCACAGGAACGCCATCAGCGCCAGGCTCTTGACCCGGCCGAAGCGGTCGGCCATCAACGACAGGGGAAACGTCAGCAGGCCGACCATCAGGGCAACGATGCCACTGAGCAGACCCAGCTGTCCGTCGCTCAACGCCCACTCAGTCTTGAGCAGGGGGAATACCGCGTTCAGTACCTGACGCGACATGTAATCGGAAATCAACAGGCCGAACGTCAAGGCAAAGACGATCCAGGCATATTGGCGCGCAATGCCGACTCCGCTGGAGTCGTCATCGTCAGCGGCTATTGGGTGAAAGGCCATGCAGCCTCCTCAAGAGCTTTGTTTTATTTTTGTTATCAAGCGTGTAACGGTCAGGCGGACGAGAGGTCACGGCCTCTCGTCCCGACCCTCGGTCAACCGCGTTGCGGTACACCTTTTTGCCCAGCCTTGCGGTTGGGGGCCATGCCGTTGGCCAACAGGGTTTCTTCAATGGTTTCGTACTGCACACCGATGCGGTAGATCTCGCGGGCTTCTTTGCCGGTGGCGATTTCGCGGCCCAGTTCGTGGGCGATGCGCACGGTTTGCTGGATCTGCGCCACCGAGCCGAAACGATCGCCCTTGTGATCAATGATAGTGTCTTCATTGCCCACGCGCGGGTGCATGCCCATGGCCATCGACATGGTATTGAACGGCATGACGTTCTTGAGCAGCGATTCGGAGGTCAGGGTGCAACCGTCCGGCGCGCGGTGGATGAAGTTGAAGAAGTTGAACGGGTTCGGGCCGTCGAAGCCGCCGCCGATGCCGATCCAGGTCAGGTTCAGCGGGCCCTTGTAGATGCCCCTGCGCACCAGGCGCTCGAGGGTTTCCATGGCGTGCATGCCGGTCAACTGGAAGTGCGGCTGGATGCCGTTGTCCATCAGGCGCTTGAGGTGCTCGGCAACCCAGGCAGGGCCGGCCGGTACGGTCATTTCGCTGTAGGCGGCCTGGGTCAGCGGATTGGCCAGGGAAGTGCCTTCCAGGTATTCCGGATACAGCAGCTCCATGATGTTCATCTGGGTGGTGTTGATCGCCACGGTGACCTGATCCGGCTTGGGGGTCAGCTCGGCCAGCATGTGGCGGGTGTCGTCGGACAGCCACTTGGCCGCTTCGCCATCGCTTTCCGGGGCGAAGGAAATCGAACCGCCGACCTGGATGATCATGTCCGGCACGGCTTCACGCACACCGGCGATCAGCTCGTTGAATTTCGACAGGCGCTTGGAGCCCTTGCCGTCCAGTTCACGCACGTGCAAGTGCAGCACCGTGGCACCGGCTTCATAGCATTCGACCGCTTTCTGGACTTGCTCGTCCATGGTCAGCGGGATGTCTTCCGGGAAGTCTTCCGGCATCCATTCCGGGCCGTACGGGGCCACGGTGATGACTACCTTTTCCATGTTTTCCGGGTGCAGCGAGTCGTCGAAGAATTGCATGGTCTACTCCAGTTCTTATGCCAGTTCTTATGATTGTCCCGCCCACCCGGGGTCGAGCCGGGTTGGCGTGTTTACGAGTGCGAATGCAGGTGGCGTTCGATCAGAACGTCTTGTCGCCGATGATCCCGGCACGTTCCATCTTGCGATGGCAGGGCGGGTAATCCATGACGGCGTAATGCTGGGTACTGCGGTTGTCCCAGATGGCGATGCTGTTCGGCTTCCAGCGCCAGCGCACCTGATACTCGGGGATGTACGCCTGACTGATCAGGTAGCGCAGCAACTCGCCGGCGCCGGGGTTGGCGTCCTGGCCGAAGCGCACCCGCTCAGGGGTGTGGTAGTTGCTGAAGTGGGTGGTGAAGGCGTTGACGAACAGCACCTTCTCGCCGGTTTCCGGATGGGTGCGCACCACCGGGTGCTCGGCGTCCGGGTACATCGCCTTGAGCGCCAGGCGTTTTTCAATCGGCATCGCCGCACCGAAGCTCGCTTCGATGCTGTGGCGGGCACGCAGGTCGGCGATCTTGACCTTTACCTCTTCCGGCAAGTTCGCATAGGCCTGGACCATGTTGGTCCACATGGTGTCGCCGCCCACTGGCGGGCATTCCACGCAACGCAGCACGCAGCCCATCGGCGGTGCTTCGCGCCAGGTGGCATCGGTGTGCCAGGCGTTTTCATAGCGGTCCATCGGCTGGTCCGGATTCTTGTAGATCCGCACCAGTCCAGGATGATCCGGATCACTGCCGGCCACCGGATGATCTTCCAGCTCGCCGAAGCGTCGGGCGAAGGCCACGTGCTCGGCGCGGGTGATGTCCTGATCGCGCAGGAACACCACGCGGTGCTTGAGCAACTGGGCGCGAATCTCGGCAAACAGACCGTCGTCATGCACCGCGTCGGCCAGGTTGACGCCGATCAGTTCGGCGCCAATGCTGCAGGTCAATTGTTCGACTTTCATGGCTGGCCGCTCCTTAAACGACGAAAATCGAAGAGCCGGTCGTCTTGCGCGATTCAAGGTCGCGATGGGCCTGCACCGCGTCCTGCAAGGCGTAGTGCTGGTTGATCTCGATCTTGATCCGGCCGCTGCCGACGTGGTCGAACAACTCACCGGCCAGGGCGGCTTTTTCGGCCGGGTCGCTGATGTAGTTGGCCAGGGCAGGACGGGTCAGGTACAGCGAACCTTTCATCGCCAGCATCACCGGGTCGAACGCCGGGATCGGACCGGATGCGGTACCCACGCAGACCATCAGGCCACGGGGTTTCAACGAATCCAGCGAACCCATGAAGGTGTTCTTGCCAACACTGTCGAACACCACGTTGACGCCCACGCCGTCGGTCAGTTCGCGAACGCGAGCGGCGACGTCTTCATGGCTGTAATTGATCGTATGGTCGCAACCATGAGCCCGGGCGATTTCCGCCTTTTGCTCGGTCGAAACCGTGCCGATCACGTTCAGGCCCAGCAACTTGGCCCACTGCGAAACGATCAGGCCGACACCGCCGGCAGCGGCGTGCAGCAGGATGCTGTCGCCTGCCTTGAAGTCGTAGATGCGGCGCATCAGGTACGAAGACGTCAAACCGCGCATGGTCATGGCGGCGGCGGTTTCGAAGCTGATGGTTTCCGGCAGCTTGATCAGCGGCGCGGCCGGGATCAGGCGCTCGGTGCTGTAGGCGCCGAGGGTATTGAGAAAACCGGTGTAGGTGACGCGGTCACCGACCTCGACGTTGGTGACCCCTTCACCAACGGCCTGGACCACGCCGGAAGCCTCGACGCCCATGCCATTAGGCATAGGAATCGGATAGGTACCGTTACGGAAATAGGTGTCTGCGTAGTTCAAGCCAACCGCCACATGACGGAGACGAACCTGGCCTGGACCGGGTTCGCCGACTTCGACGTCCTCGTAACGTAGAACTTCGGGACCACCGGTTTCATAAAAGCGTACGGCTTTGGCCATTTTTCTTATTCTCCAATCTGCAATATGGGCGTGTTGCATCGAATTGCGCTGATTGGACTGTAGGACGAGGCCTGTTGTGACGCTTCTCATCAGGCGACAATGGCTTTTCATTTCATGACAGGCGGGGCGGCCGAAGTTTGCGGGTTGCTGAATCCGGGCCTTTCACTCGAAACGCCGACACATGGCGCGGCAGACTCACTCTAGCCTGTCCATTCGTCACCTGCGCTATCATCGCCCGCCTCGATGCCCCAAGAGCCTTGACCCCGGATGTCCGAAACACTGCCACTGCCCGATGATCACCCAGCCCTGCCGCCGGTCCTGGCGGGCCCGCTGCTGCGGCGCCTTGAGCCCACGCGGCTGGTGCTGTGGCTGGTGGGTTCCCGGGCGCTGGCGCTGACCTTGCGCCTGCAGGGCGTCGGCGACATCCGCCTGGATAGCGGGCAATGCACGGTGATTGCAGCAGGGACTCATGCCTTTGTGCACTTGATCGACGTGCCACTCGATTGCGCCCTGCCCTGCGACGTCTCGATCGACTACGATCTGCTGATCGATGGCGCAGAACAAGGCATCGCCGACTGGGCACCGCACCTGCTGTACGGCGATGCCCGTTGCCCGAATTTCGTCCTGCGCGCACGGGTCGATCAATTGCTGCACGGCTCTTGCCGCAAACCCCATCATCCGGCGGCAGACGGCTTGCTCTGCGTCGACCGGTTGCTGGCGCAGGAACATGCAGCCGAGGACCGCCCGGCACTGCTGATGATGACCGGCGATCAGGTCTACGCCGACGATGTCGCGGGGCCGATGCTGCGGGCGACTCACGCCTTGATCGAGCGTCTGGGCCTGTTCGGCGAACACCTCGAAGGCGCCGTGGTCAGCGACAGCGCCAGGCTCTACGAGCATCCGGCCAGTTACTACCACCGTGCGGATCTGCTGCCGGCGCTGCAAAGCAATGAAACCCTGCGCGAGCGTTTCTTCGGTGGCGCACGCAAACCGATCTTCACCAGCAGCAGTGCCGACAATCACCTGGTGACCTTCGCCGAAGTCATGGCCATGTACTTGCTGGTCTGGTCGCCAGTGCCCTGGACCCTGATCGCCCCCCAGGCACCGACGCTGACACCGGAACGGCTCAAGCGCTACGCCCTTGAACAGACGCGCATCGATGCCTTCACGGCCGGCCTTGGCAACGTCGCGCGGGCACTGGCGCATCTGCCGACGCTGATGATTTTCGACGACCACGACATCACCGATGACTGGAACCTGTCCGCCCAATGGGAGGAAACGGCCTACGGCCATCCGTTCTCCCGGCGCATCATCGGCAACGCACTGCTGGCATACATGCTGTGCCAGGGCTGGGGCAACAACCCGGATGCCTTCGCTGCCGTGCTGGAGAAGGCCGCCGTGTTGAGCGCCAGTGGCGATGACCGCTACCTGGATAGCGCGGTCCAGGACGACTTGATCAATGATCTGCTGAAATTCCAGCACTGGCATTACGTGCTGCCGACCACACCGGCCATCGTGGTGATCGACACCCGCACCCGGCGCTGGCGCAGTGAAATGAACCTCAAGCAGCCTTCCGGCCTGCTCGACTGGGAAGCCCTGAGCGAACTGCAACAGGAACTGCTGGACCACCCGAGCGCGATCATCGTTTCACCGGCGCCGATCTTCGGCGTCAAACTGATTGAAACCGTGCAGCGGGTCTTCAGTTGGTGCGGTTATCCACTGCTGGTGGACGCGGAAAACTGGATGGCCCATCGCGGCGCAGCCCAGGTGATCCTGAACATTTTCCGCCACTCGCGCACGCCGGGTAACTACGTGGTGCTGTCGGGCGATGTGCACTACTCCTTCGTCTATGAAGTGCTGATCCGCCACCGCAAGGCCGGACCACGCATCTGGCAGATCACCAGCAGCGGCATCAAGAATGAATTCCCCCCCACCCTGCTCGAATGGTTCGACCGCCTCAACCGCTGGCTGTACTCACCACGCTCGCCACTGAACTGGCTGACCAAACGTCGACGCATGCGCATCGTGCCGCATGTCCCGGAACACGCCGAAGCCGGAGAGCGGCTGTGGAACTCGGCGGGGATCGGGCAGGTGTTCTTTAATGAAAAGGGTCAGCCGCAGGACATTTTTCAACACAACGCCAATGGCTCACCAAAGACACGAATGGTTGCGCCGGAGGGTGAGTACTAAAGGTATAACCCCTGTGGGAGCGAGCTTGCTCGCGATGGCGGCGTATCAGTCGACATCGATGTTGGCTTTGAGTCCGTCATCGCGAGCAAGCTCGCTCCCACAGTGATCCTCGTCAGGCACATAGGTAGAGGCAACTCGGCATGAACCTCACCCGCACCCTGATCATCGGCAACTCCGGCTCCGGCAAAAGCTGGCTGGCCGAACGACTGACCGGCCACCTGCAAGTGCCATGGATCGATCTGGATAAAATTCACTGGCTGTCCGACGAACACAGCATCCCCCGCCCCCGCGCCGAAGCATTGGCCATGGCACGGATCGCAGCCGACGAGCAGCGCTGGGTAATCGAAGGAATTTACGGCTGGATCGCCAGCGAAATCCTCCATCGCGCCACGGCGTTGATCTGGCTGAGCATCGGCGACGAGGAATGCGTGGCCAACATTCACCAACGGGAAACACAGGATGACGAACGGTTGGTGGCAATGCTGGAGTGGGCTGGCAGCTACCGCAAGCGTGATGACTCAAGTGGATTTGCTGCGCACCAGCGCCTTTTCGAGGGATTTTGCGGTGCGAAAATCCGATTGGCAGATCGAAAGGAAATCGCGGCGCTGATTCATCACCTGTAGGTTTGCGCAGCTGTGGTCGGACACAAACCCAATGGATGGCATGTAGCTCAGAATGGGATTACATCAGTCACGGAAACGTCCCGAGGAACATTCGGCGATACTCGATACAGACGTGGATGCACTGTCTGCGTAACAACCACTCGTAGGTATCGCCTTGCTAACATGTACTCATTTCTGTACGTTCTCTGCATCAAGCGAGGACAATCACATGGAAACCATCAACTACACCAACGCTCGGGCACACCTGGCGCAAACCATGGACCGGGTGAATGAAGATCGCGCCCCGCTACTGGTAACCCGTCAGAAAGGCGAGCCGGTAGTGATGATGTCATTGGCCGAATACAACGCTCTCGAAGAGACAGCCTATCTGCTGCGCTCCCCCGCCAACGCTGAACGCCTGATCAAATCAATCGGTAACCTGCGAGCAGGCAAAACCAAAACCAGGCAACTGATTGAAGAATGAATATCGAGTTCACCCCTGAAGCCTGGGACGATTATCTCTGGTTCCAGCAGAACGATAAGGCTGGGCTCAAACGTATCAACCTGTTGATCAAGGCTATCCAGCGTGAGCCCTTCGACGGCCTGGGGAAACCCGAACCGCTCAAGCATAACTTGAGCGGATTCTGGTCACGCCGGATTACGGCTGAACATCGTCTGGTCTACGCCGTTGAAGACGGCGAAATACGCGTCGTGATGTGCAGATACCATTACTGAGCAGAACTTCAGCCCTCTTTCACCACACCACTCACCCCCCTGACAATCATCTCCACCTCCCGCCCATCAAGCGTCAGCGGCGGTAGCAGGCGAATGGTTTTCCCCCGCGTGACGTTGATCAGCAAGCCATGATCCCGCGCAGCGATCAGGCTCAGGTCGCGGATCGGTTGCTTGAGTTCGATGCCGATCATCAGCCCCTGACCACGGATCGCCATGACGTTCGGGTTGCCCGCCAACTCGGTGCGCAATCTGTCGAGCAGGCGCGCGCCCTGGAGCCGTGCGTTTTCCAGCAGCCCTTGTTCCTCAACGATATCCAGCACGGTGCAACCGACCCGGCAGGCCAACGGATTACCGCCGAAGGTGCTGCCGTGGCTGCCCGGCGTGAACAGTTCGGCCGCCTTGCCACGGGCCAGGCAAGCGCCGATGGGCACGCCGTTGCCCAGGCCTTTGGCCAGGGTCATGACGTCCGGAACGATGCCTTCGTGCTGGAAGGCGAACCACTGGCCGGTGCGGCCGATGCCGGTCTGGATTTCATCGAGCATCAACAGCCACGAGCGCCGGTTGCACAGCTCGCGCACGGCCTTGAGATAGCCCGGTGGCGCCAATTGCACGCCGCCTTCGCCCTGGATCGGTTCCATCAGTACCGCCACGATCCGCGAACCGTAAGCCTGTTGCACCTTGTCCAGCGCATCGAGGTCGCCGAACGGCACTTTGACGAAATCCCCCGGCAGCTGATTGAACCCCAGGCGCACCGCCGGGCCGTCGCTGGCCGACAAGGTGCCGAGGGTGCGGCCATGGAACGCGTTCTCCATGACCACCACCAGCGGCTGTTCGATACCTTTGTGCCAGCCATGCAGCCGGGCGATTTTCAGTGCAGTTTCGTTGGCTTCGGCCCCGGAGTTGTTGAAAAACGCCCGGTCCATGCCCGCCAGCCGCGTCAGTTTCTGCGCCAGCCGTTGTTGCCAGTCGATGCTGTAGAGGTTCGACGTGTGCAGCAGTAACCCTGCCTGCTCAACGATGGCGGCGACGATTTTCGGGTGGGAGTGGCCGACGTTGGTCACCGCCACACCGGCGACTGCATCCAGGTATTCGCGCCCGGCCTGATCCCACAGGCGAGTGCCCAGGCCCTTGTTGAAACTCAGGGCCAAGGGTTGGTAAGTGCTCATCAGGCAGACGGCGGTCATGACGTCAAGCTCCAGCAAGGGTCGGTGTTTTTGCAGTATGGTTAGCCACCTGAGCTGGATAAACGCTGTAAAACTTCAATCATTTAAAAGCTGGGCTTGATAATGGATCTGTTCCAGGCAATGAGCGTCTACGTGAAAGTGGTGGAGACCGGCAGCATGACCGCCGCCGCTTTGCAGTGCGATATGTCCACGACCATGGTCGGCAACCACCTCAAGGCCCTGGAGCAGCGGCTGGGTGTGCGCCTGCTCAATCGCACGACGCGGCGTCAGCGGCTGACCGAGTTCGGCGTCGCGTATTACCAGCGTTGCCTGGAAGTGCTGGGGCTGGTGGCCGATTCCGAGCGTCTGGCCGAGCAGGCCCTCGACGAACCGAGCGGGACGCTGCGCATTACCGCTCCCCTGACCTTCGGCACCGAACGCCTGGCACCGGCACTGAGTGAGTTCAGCCGGCAAAACCCGCGGGTGAAACTTGACGTGGTACTGACCAACCGGCGCCCGGATCTGCTGGAAAACGGTCTGGACGTAGCCTTTCGCCTCGGCGCGCTGGAGCCCTCCAACCTGATCGCCCGCCCGCTGATCGACTACACCCTGACCATGTGCGCGTCACCGGACTATCTGGCCCGTCGCGGCACACCGCAAACGCCTGAAGACCTGCGACACCACGACTGCCTGTCCTTTGCCTATCCGGCCGGGGATGACTGGCAATCGGTGCAAAAGGAATGGCGCCTGGCCGGGCCCGAGGGCGAAGTCAGCGTGGGGGTCAGCGGGCCGATGCTGATCAACAGTTCGGCCGGTTTGCATCAGGCGGCGCGGACCGGCATGGGCATCGTGATGATGCCCGACGCCCTGGTCGAGCAGGACCTCAAGGACGGAAAGCTGTTGGCCCTGATGCCCGATTACTGCCCGCCCCGCCGGCCGATGCACCTGGTCTATGCCCAGGATCGCCACCGTTTGCCGAAACTGCGCCGCTTCGTCGAATTCGCCGTACAGATGTGGGGCAAGCACTAGTCGGCCGAACACGCCATGCACTAATCTGCTGACTGGCGAGTCACTGGCAAGGAGAGCTCAGATGGGAGAAGCGTCGAATATCGAACCGTTGAAGTTCAATGTCGAAGACATGAGCGACGGCATGCTGCACACCATTCTCGAGCTGGTCAGCGACGGCATTTGGGACTGGAACGCCAACACCGGCTTCGTCTACCGCACGGCGCGCTGGTACGAGATGCTCGGCTATACGCCTCATACTCTGGACAACAACGTGCTGACTTGGGAAAACGTCATCCATCCCGATGACTACCCACGCGTCATGGCCCTGTTTGACGACTACCTGAGCCAGCGTGCCAGCGGTTATCAGGCCGAATATCGCTGCCGCATGCAGGACGGCAGCTACCTGTGGATAGAAGACCGCGGCCACATCCTGGCGCGCAATGCCGATGGTTCGGTAGCGCGGATGATTGGCGCGCACCGCAGCATTGAAGACAAGCGCCGACTGTTCGAGGCGCTCGAACGACGCAATCACTCCCTGGAGGCGTTGATCGAAGAACGCACTCAGGAGTTGTCACGGGTCAATCATCAATTGCAGCTGCAGCTCGAAGAAAACCGCAAGCTGGCGCAAACCGATGCGCTGACCGCCGTTGCCAATCGCTATCGACTCGAACAGGTCCTGCCCCAGGCCTGCGACCGTGCCCAGCGCTTTCGTGAACCCCTGTCCTTGATCGCCATGGACATCGACGACTTCAAGACCATCAACGATCACTACGGCCATGCCTTGGGCGATGCTGCGCTGGTGCATGTGGTCGAGATCGTCAAACGCTTCGTGCGCGAGGGCGACCTGCTGGCCCGTTGGGGCGGCGACGAATTCATCATGACGCTGCCCAACACCCCGTTGGCCGAAGCCCGGACCCTCGCCGAGAAGATCCGCCACGGCCTTGCGGACTTGCTGCCCGTGGGAGACTTTCAGGTGACCATGAGTTTCGGCGTGGTCCAGCGCTTTGAGGAAGAACAGCAGACTGGCCTGATGGCACGGGCCGATCAGGCGCTGTACCGCTCGAAAATCGCCGGCAAGAACGTGATCTCGGGATAACCCCTTACCTCCCCGCCTTCACCAGCACCGGTTGCTCCTGATAGCGATCCGGGTACAGCTGCTTGAGCTGCGCCACTTTCGGTAGATCGTTGATCACGATGTAGGGATAGGTCGGATGTTCGGTGAGAAAGTCCTGATGTTCCTCCTCCGCCGGGTAGAAGCCGTTGTAGCTTTCCAGCCGGGTCACGATCGGTTTGTTGAACGACTTGGCGGCGTCGAGCTGGGCGATGTAGGCCTGGGCGACTCGTTGCTGTTCGCTGCTCCTGGTAAAAATCGCCGAACGATACTGGGTGCCGGTGTCCGGTCCCTGGCGATTGAGCTCGGTCGGGTTGTGCGCCACCGAGAAGTAGATTTGCAGCAAGGTGCCGTAGCTGACCTGAGCGGGATCGAAAGTGACTTCGACCGACTCCGCATGGCCGGTATTGCCGTCGCTGACGCGCTCGTATTGCGCGGTATCGGCCGCCCCGCCCGCGTAACCGGAGACGGCGCTTTTCACACCTTTGACATGCTGGAACACCCCTTGGACACCCCAGAAGCAACCGCCGGCGAACACCGCGGTTTCGCTGCGGGCCTGGGTGGTTTCGTCGAGGGCCGGCGGTGGAATAACGACGGCTTCTTCAGCTCCACTGAGAGAGAACGCCGAGCATGTCCCGATAACGCCAATGGTGGCCAGCACCAACAGCGTATGGCGCCAGGTGAACAGGGTTTTCATGTAAGGAACTCCTGAATGATCCAAGGGGGCAGACAGTCAAAATCAGACGGTTCGGGGCACGAATTTCATCGCCAGGCCGTTCATGCAGTAGCGCAGGCCGGTGGGTTTCGGGCCGTCATCGAAGACATGGCCCAGATGCCCGCCACAGCGCCGGCAGTGCACCTCTTCGCGGACCATGCCGAACGCACGGTCCTGGCGGGTGGCCACGGCCTTGTCCAGGGGTGCCCAGAAACTCGGCCAGCCGGTGCGGCTGTCAAACTTGGTGGCCGAGGAAAACAGCGGCAGGTCGCAACCGGCACAGGCGAAGGTACCGTCACGGTGCTCGTTGTTCAGCGGGCTGCTGTAGGCCCGTTCGGTGCCCTCCTCGCGCAGGATGTCGTACTGCTCGTCACTGAGGATCGCGTGCCATTCACTGTCGCTGTGGGTCACTTCGAATGTTTCCGCTGCGCTGGCCTCACTGATCAAGGCCGAGCCTGTGGAAAACTTCGGCAACAGGCCGATCGCCAGGGCTGCAACGCCCAGCCCGCCGCCCGCCAGAAGAAATTGCCGTCTTGAAAACATGCTCGCCTCCAAAAATCCAGGGGTGTTTCATGCAACACAGCCTAGGCTTTGGGTGATCGCCAAATCCTCACGGGAAGTTAAACAATTCGTGATAACTCGGGCCCCGAAAAACCCGCACAATGGGTATGCCAACCTTGAACACTGCTATTGCTGTGGGAGCGGGCTTGCTCGCGAAGACGGAGTGTCAGTCGATGGTGATACTGGCTGACCTGACGCTTTCGCGAGCAAGCCCGCTCCCACAGGTTTTTTGAACATAAGCCGAATGGCATGCGCTCATTGCACCGAAGGATTGACCTGGATGGAACAGACCAAACGCGTCCTCGTGGTCGAGGACGACCAGCACATCGCCGACCTGATCTGCCTGCATCTTCGCGATGAGCAGTTCGAGGTGGTGCACAGCGCCGATGGCGATGAAGGCATGCGCCTGCTGCAACAGGGCAACTGGGACGCACTGGTCCTCGACCTGATGCTGCCCGGTGTCGACGGCCTGGAAATCTGCCGCCGCGCCCGGGCCATGGCGCGCTACACGCCGATCATCATCACCAGCGCGCGCTCCAGCGAAGTGCACCGGATTCTCGGCCTGGAGCTGGGCGCCGACGATTACCTGGCCAAGCCCTTTTCCATGCTCGAGCTGGTGGCCCGGGTCAAGGCGCTGCTGCGTCGGGTCGACGCCATGGCGCGCAACCTGAAGATGGATGCCGGCAGCCTGCTCACCGACGGCCTGGCCATCGACCCGATCACCCGCGAGGTGGCCCTCGACGGAAAACGCCTGGACCTCACGCCCCGGGAATTCGACTTGCTGTACTTCTTCGCCCGCCAGCCCGGCAAGGTGTTTTCGCGCATGGACCTGCTCAATGCCGTGTGGGGCTACAGCCACGAAGGCTACGAGCATACGGTCAACACCCACATCAACCGCCTGCGCGCCAAGATCGAGACCGATCCGGCGCAGCCTGTACGCATCCTCACGGTCTGGGGCCGCGGCTACAAATTCGCCACCGGGGAGGAGCCGCAGCCATGAGGCTGACCCTGACGCAACGCCTGTCCCTGGTGTTCGCCGTGCTGCTGCTGGTGTGCTGCGGCACCTCGGCGTGGTTGCAGGTGCGCTCCAACCAGATGCATGAACAGGAAGTGGTGCAAGGCTTGTCCCGCGACCTGGCGCAGCACATCGCCAGCGACACGGTGCTGATGGACACCCAGGGCCTGATGCCCAACGCCGTGCGCGATTTGTTCAGCAAGCTGATGCAGGTCAACCCCAGTGTCGAGGTGTACCTGCTCGACACCGAGGGCAAGATTGTCGGCAGTGCCGCGCCCGAGGGCCGGATCCGTCGGGAGCGGGTCGATCTCGCGCCGATCCAGCGCCTGCTGCGGGGTGATCCGCTACCGATTCCCGGCGACGACCCGCGCAGCGTCGATGCGCGCAAGGTGTTCAGCGCAGCACCGCTGAAGGTGGATGGCAAGCCGGTGGGCTATCTCTACGTGGTGCTGCTCGGTGAGGATCACGACCGCCTGGCCGAACGCGGTGCGACCAGCGCAGCGCTCAACACGGCGCTGCTGTCCATCGGCCTGGTGGCGTTGCTGTGCCTGATTGCCGGTCTCACCGCGTTTGCCCTGATCACCCGACCGTTGCGCCGCTTGACCGAAACCGTCAGCCAGTTCGATATCGATGGCGTACCGGTCACGCCGGCCCTGCCCGTCGCGGCGGAAAAAGCCGCCAGCCACGATGAAATCGCCGTGCTCGATGCCGCATTCCGGCAGATGCAGGCCCGCCTGGGCGAGCAATGGCGTTCGTTGACCCGCCAGGACCAGGAGCGCCGCGAACTGGTGGCGAACATCTCCCACGACTTGCGCACGCCGCTGGCCTCGCTGCACGGCTATCTGGAAACCCTGTCGCTCAAGGACGCCACGCTGTCCCCTGCCGATCGCCGTCGCTACCTCGGCATCGCCCTGGACCAGAGCCGCAAGGTCGGTGGTCTGGCGCAGTCGTTGCTGGAACTGGTGCGACTGGAACACGGCTTCGTGCAACCGGTGCTGGAACGCTTTTCCCTGACCGACCTGGCCCAGGACATCTTCCAGAAATTCGAACTCACCGCCGAAGCGCGCCAGGTCGAACTCAAGGCCACGTTCGCGCCAAACGCCTCGGCGGCCTGCGCGGACCTCGGGCTGATCGAGCGGGTGCTGACCAACCTGTTCGACAATGCCCTGCGCCATACCCCTTCAGGTGGAGAGGTCGAACTGGGCCTGCGCCCGCAAGGGGCATTCATCGAGGTCACGGTCAGCGACACCGGCCCGGGCATTGCCCCGGAACTGCGCGAAGGTTTGTTCCTGCGCCCGTTCAACATCGGCGGCGCACGGCGTGATGGCGGGTTGGGGCTGCGGATCGTGCATCGCATCCTGCAATTGCACGGGCGCGAGATTCAATTGGTCGATGTGCCGGGACGGGGGGCGACCTTTCGCTTTTCGTTGCCGATCGATGAAGAGACAGCGTCGGCGCTGGCGGTGCGGTCGATGAACCTCAATACACCGAGGCAGGCCTGACAGACCGCAGCGCCTGTTTCGCGAGCAAGCCCGCTCCCACATTTGGAATGCATTCCCCTGTGGGAGCGGGCTTGCTCGCGAAGAGGCCAGCTCAAACAACATAAAATCCGGATCAGCCCCGATAGTCCGGTGCAATGCGCTCCAGCATCCGCAACAACGCCGCCCAAGCCAATTGCATCGCATCCGGATCACTCAACTCCCCCTCATCCAACGGACGCCCCGGATCATTGAATTGCCGCTCGGTATGCGCGCAGACCTCATGCGACGGCAGAACAACCTCACCGGCAGCTTGCGCGGCCAACTGGATTTCACAGGCCTTTTCCAGGTAATACATGCGCATAAACGCCTGCCCAACCGTCTCACCCACCGTCAGCAAGCCATGGTTGCGCAACATCATCACCGGCTTGTCACCCATGTCCGCCACCAGCCGTTGCTGCTCGCTCAGGTCCAGCGCCACGCCTTCATAATCGTGATAAGCGACACGACCATAGAACTCCATGGAAATCTGATTGACCGGCAACAACCCGCACTTCAACGCCGCCACCGCACACCCGGATTTGGTGTGGGTGTGCAGCACGCACTGCGCGTCTTCTCGAGCGCCATGGATCGCACTGTGAATCACGAAACCCGCCGGGTTGACCGGGTACGGCGATGGCTCCACTGCGTGACCATCGAGGTCGATTTTCACCAGGTTGGACGCGGTGATTTCGTCGAACATCAGCCCGTAAGGGTTGATCAGAAAGTGATGCTCCGGCCCCGGAATCCGCACCGATATGTGGGTGAAGATCAAATCGGTCATGCGAAAGTGCGCAATCAGGCGGTAGCAGGCCGCCAACTCTTCACGCAGACGTTGCTCTGTCGATGTCATACCCCGGCAACCTCTTTCACAGTGCAATCTTCCAGCCCTTGCCCCAAGGCCTCCCAGCCATCGAAGCCCCGGCGAGCGATGAACACCAGGCGTGTGGCATCGGCCCGGGCGTCATCCAGTGCCGGCAGAAACTGACTGCGGGTGCCGACATGTTGCAGCCAGTGCGCCGTGCTGCCCGGCGTCAGCAGCACCAGGCCTTTGACCCGGAATACATCGCTGGGCAGCGCCCTCAACCAGCCACGCAAGCACTCGACATCGAGGGCCGCGTTGCTCTGCCACAACCAGCTGCTGAACATCTCGCCGTGATCGCCATCGGCCACCCGGGTGAGCGGTTTCTGTGCCCGAGGCTCAAGGTCCAGATCGGTATCCAGCCACAACGCATCGGGCAACTCGGCTTGCACACTTTCATGCACACGCGTCCTGGCGCCCAGTGCATTGCGCAAGGCCTGCAACTGCGCCTCATCGACCAGATCGGTCTTGTTCAGCAACAGCAGGTCGGCAGCGGCCACCTGCGCCCGAGCCAGGCGCGCGTATTCACCCTCGAGTTGCAGATGGCGGGTGGCGTCGACCACCGTAATCACCATGTCCAGTTGCATCTGGCTGCGCAGCTGTGGATAAGCCAGGGTCTGCACGATGCGTTGCGGGTCGGACACACCGCTGCACTCGATGACGATGCGCTCCAACCTTGGTTCAAGCTGCGCCAGGCTGGCGAGTTGCGCCAGCAGGTCTTCCTGCACCGTGCAGCAGATGCAGCCGTTTTGCAGGCTGTACACCGCGTCGGTGACTTCGGAAACGATGGCCGCATCGATGTTCAGCTCGCCGAAATCGTTGACGATCACCGCCAGCCGACTGCCTTCGGCACGGCGCACCATGCGGTTGAGTAGTGTGGTTTTACCGGCGCCGAGAAACCCCGACACCACGGTTACGGCGATACGTGGGGAAGTCATTCTGCCTTGCCCTCCAGCACCGGTGGTTCGCCTTGCCAGACGGCTTTGAGGCCGACGGTTTCCAGGGTTGAATGGCGGTCGTAGACCAGTTGCCCTTCAACGAAGGTCAGCAGCACCTGGGTCTTGTGAATGTAGTTGCGTGCCGGTGCAGCGAACAGGTCACGGTCGATGACGATCAGGTCCGCCGACTTGCCCACTTGCAGGCTGCCGGTGCTGTGTTCCAGGCCCATGGCCACGGCGCCGTTGCTGGTGATCACGGTCAGCGCCTGTTCGAGGCTGATCGGGTCGCCGAAGCAGGCCGGGTCGTCGTTCCACGGGTTCTGCCGGGTGATCATGGTTTCCAGCGCCAGCCACGGGTCGATGGACGCCACCGGCCAGTCGGTGCCCATCACCGCAGTGCCGCCGGCGGCGAGCACGCCTTTGAAATCGTAGATGCGCTTGAGGCGTTCCTGGCCGTAACCGGAACGCGCACCGCTGGCGAACGGCGTCGGGTACCAGGCGGCCGGGGAAAACTCGGCGATGACATTCAGCTCCTTGAAGCGCGGCAGGTTGCCGGGGTGCAGCAAGGTGCTGTGGGCGCACTGGTGACGCACACCGCTGAAACCGTTGCGACGACGGGCCTCGGCCACGGCATCGAGGAACACGTCGGACGCGCCGTCACCGGTGCAGTGGGCGATCACGCGGATGCCCTTGCGGTCCATGTCCACCACCATGTCGGTGATGTGTTCCGGGGTCAGGTTGAGCTTGCCGCGCCAGCTCGATTCCTGCGGCCACGGGGTCAGCAGGTACGAAGACTTCGGCTCGACCGTGCCGTCAAAATGGAACTTCACCGCGTTGGCGCTCAGGCGCGCGCTGCGGTAGTAGTGACGTTCACCGGCCAGCAGCTCCCAGCGACGACGCACCGGGAAGATGTCGTCCTGCCAACTGATCGCCGCTTCGATGCGCACCGTCAGTTCGCCGCTGTCGTCGAGTTCCTTGAGGGCCTGCAAACGCTGTTCGCAGACGTGCACGTATTTGCTCGCCGTGACGCCGCGCGAGCTCTGGAAGTGCACGCCATCGCGGTAGGCGCGACGCAGCACGCTGACCGGCGTCGGTGGCATGGCGGCGTGGATCATCGCGTAGGCACCGTCGATCATCAGGCCGGTGGGTTCACCGGTCAGCTCGTCACGTTCGAAATAACCGTTGCGCGGGTCGGACGTGTGGCGGTCGATGCCGGCCAGTTCCAGGGCCTTGGAGTTGACCATCATGGTGCCCCACATGCGGTCGAGCAGTGCCACCGGGCGGTCCGGCATGACGCTGTCGAGCCACTCGCGGCCCGGGGTCAGGCCCGCCTCGCGGAAGGTGTAGCGCACCCAGTACTGGCCGTAGATCCAACCGTCGCCGGGATGACTGTCGGCATAGGCGAGGATGCTTTCGCGCAACTGTTCCGGGGTCGGGTCTTCGATGCCGACGTCGAGGTCATCGGCGTAGCGCGGCGCCAGTGCGAGGTCGGGATGCGTGTGCATGTCGTGCAGGCCCGGCATGCAGAATGCGCCTTGCAGGTCGTGCACGCGGGTGTTCGGGCCCTTGAACATCTCGATCTGGCCGAGGCCGGCGACTGCGATCAACTTGCCGTCGCGGATGGCCACGGCCTCGGCCCACGGGTTGGCCGGGTCCTGGGTGTAGATGCGACCGTTGGCCAGGATCAGGTCGGCGTAGGTCCCCTGCACGGAATGGGTAGAGGAAAAGTTATCGGACTCAGCCATGTAAGCCACCTTTGAGTTCAGGAGATTGAAAGGTCGGCCGGACGTTGTGCGTGTCGGCGACCTGAAAAAATTGTTGTTGTTTTAGTCAGCCAGAAAGGTTGTGGCGTCGACCTCGATCATCACCGGCTCAACGCTACTGCCGAGTTGCCCCAGCAGTTCGCGCAAACCGCCCAGATCACGTGCCCGGTGATGGCTGACGTGGCAGCTTTGCGCGAAGGCGGCGAAGTCCGGCGTGAGGATGTCCACCCCCAGCAACGGCACCGCCTTGGCGTTCATGTAGTCGCGGATTTCGGCGTAGCTGCTGTTGTTCCACAGCAGCAGGATCACGCCGACGCCGGCCTCTTTGGCGGCGATCAGTTCGGCGCTGGAAAACTGCAAGCCACCGTCGCCGACCAACGCCACCACCGGGCGCAAAGGTTGGGCCAGCTTGGCGCCGATGGCGGCGGGCAAACCGTAGCCGAGGGTGCCGTAGCCGCTGCCAGCGTTGAACCAGCTATTGGGGGTTGGCGCCCGGTAGCCGAGCGCGCCCTGGTACACCGGTTGGGTCGAATCGCCGACGATCAGTGGCTGCGGCAAGTGATCGCGCAGGGTATCGAGCAGCGCTTGCATACGGGATTGTCTGGCGCTCCAGCCGGCGTGCTCGAGGGCGTTGACCTGGGTCACTCGTTCAGCCGCCCAGGCTGGATCGGCCTGGCGCTGCGGCAGGCGATCGAGCAACAACAGCAAGCCTTGACCGGCATCGCCCAGCAAGCCGACCGTGGCCGCTTGTACGCCGAGTATTTGCATGGGATCGATGTCCAGGCGAATCAGCGGTGCCTTGAACTGCACAGGGCCAAGACCGAAAAAGTCGTAGTCGGTTTCCCCCAGTTCGGTGCCGACGGCCAGCACCAGGTCGGCCTCGGCAAACAGTTCGCGACCATGGGCCGAGGACTGCACACCGTCGAGCAACAAAGCATGTTCGGGGGCCAGCAAACCGCGGGCGTTGGTGGTCAGCGCCACGGGGGCCTGCAGGCGTTCGGCGAGTGCGGTCAGGGCCTCACTGGCCCGGCGCGCACCGCCACCGGCGAGAATCAACGGACGCTTGGCGTTGTTGATCAGGGCCACGGCGTCATCGATGGCTTCCAGCGCCGGGGCCGGCGCGGCCGGCAATGAACGCGGGCGCAGGTCCAGCCCCTCGGCAGACATTTCCAGCACATCCAGCGGAATCTCGATGTGCACCGGCCGTGGCCGCGTACAGCCGAACAAGGCAAAGGCCCGTGCCAGCACTTCCGGCAATTGCGACGGGTGTTGCAGCGTATGGCTGAAGGCGCAGACCCCGGCGACCAGCGCGCGCTGATCCGGCATTTCATGCAGGTGGCCATGGCCCAGGCGCAGGTGTTCGCGACGGTTGCAGGTGGAAATCACCAGCATCGGCACCGAGTCGGCATAGGCCTGGCCCATGGCGGTGATGATGTTGGTCATGCCCGGTCCGGTGATGATGAAGCACACCCCGGGCTTGCCGCTGGCACGGGCATAACCGTCGGCCATGAACCCGGCACCCTGCTCGTGGCGCGGGCTGATGTGCTTCAGGCGACTGCCGTGCAGGCCACGATACAACTCGACGGTGTGCACGCCGGGAATGCCGAAGACGGTTTCAACACCATAGCCTTCCAGCAACTGAACGAGCGCCTCGGCACAACGGGTCATGCAGCACCTCTTGGATAAGGGGCCAGCGAGGCCCAACGACGAATGGGGCTAGTATTGTTGAATCAACCGATACAACAATCGATTTTTTTTGGCCTGACTGTTCGATTTACGTCACCATACAGAAGGGCAAGCGCTAACCTTGTGGCGAGGGAGCTTGCTCCCGCTGGGTCGCGCAGCGGCCCCAAAACCCGATTCACCTCGGCATACATTTACGACTGCTTCGCAGTCGAGCGGGAGCAAGCTCCCTCGCCACAGGTCTGGCTCATGTCTTCAAACATTCAATGGGATGATTTATGCGTTTTCCTTCGATGACAGCCCTTCGTGCGCTGGATGCGGTTGCCCGTCTGGGCAGCGTGTCGGTCGCGGCCCGTGAACTGAACCTGACCCGCAGCGCCATCAGCCACCAGATCAGCAAGCTCGAGGAATGTGTCGGTTTCGCCCTGACCGAGCGCATTGGCCGAGGCATCGGCCTGACGTATCAGGGCGAACGTTATGCGCGGGAAGTGCACGGGATTCTCTTGAACCTGCTCGACGCCGGGCAGTTGGTCGACGACCAGGAAATCTCCGGGCGGCTATGCGTCAGTTGCGCGCCGGGGTTCGCCACCTATTGGCTGTGCCACCACATTGGTGCTTTTTTGCGGCAGTACCCGCAAGTGCAGTTGCAACTGGTTTCCCCGCGCACGCCGGACGACACCAACAACCACAACGTCGACCTGTTCATCGCCTACGGGATTGGCGACTGGCCGGAAATGAATGTTGAAGAGATCGTGGCTTTGCGCTTCTTCCCGGTGTGCAGCCCGCGCCTGATCAACGCCTTGGGCGGCCTGAAAAGCCCGCAGGAACTGAGCAGCTACCCCTTGCTGCACATGACCGACTACTCGGACTGGCGCGTGTGGCTGACCGCCGCGGGGGCTTCCGGAGTCAATGCGACGAGCGGCATCCTGTTTTCCGATGCGCACTGCGCCCAGTCCGCGTGCATTGCCGGCCAGGGCATCGCCATCGGTGACAACCTGATCAGCGGTGACGCGTTATCCAAGGGTTTGCTGGTGCGGCCGTTCGACATCGGCATCGACTTGCACCGTGGCTATTATCTGGTCGCCGACCCGCAGAAGGCAGACCGCACCGTGGTCCAGGCCTTCAGCAACTGGGTCAAGACCCAGCTGCAGTCATCCCGCCAGACCTGGCAGGACACCCTGTAAAAGCACATCACATTCCCCTGTGGGAGCGAGCTTGCTCGCGATGAGGCCACCACAGTCACCATTGATGTCGCCTGATAAATCGCTATCGCGAGCAAGCTCGCTCCCACAGGGTAGAAGCTCTATTTCGGGGCCTCTGGCCGAGGCGAAATACACAGCTTATTTGTTCAATAAAACTAACCAATACGAGCAAAATAATTCCATTGATGTAGCGATATTTTTAACAATAATAAGTCCCCAAAGCCCATTTCGGATTCGCATCCGTCCTCGTACGTCTTATGGGCAATAAAAAGAGGAACCTCATTGTGTCCAGCCGTTCAGCGATCCAGCTCAGCGCTCAAGGTATCAGCCAGTATTACGGCCGTTTCGCGGCGCTGGATAACGTCGATCTCGACGTTCGCCAAGGTGAATTTCTTACCCTGCTGGGTCCGTCCGGCTCGGGCAAGACCACCTTGCTGATGATTCTGGCCGGTTTCCTCAGCCCGACCTCGGGCAAGCTGATGGAGCAAGGCGTCGACATCATCCGGCGCTCCGCCGAGAAGCGGAACTACGGCATGGTGTTCCAGGGTTATGCGCTGTTCCCGCACATGAGCGTGGCCGACAACGTGGCCTACCCGCTGCGCATCCGCAAAGTCCCCGCTGAAGAACGCAATCGTCGGGTCAAGCACATCCTTGAAGTGGTCGGCCTCGGTGCACACATGCACAAGAAACCCGCCGAGATGTCCGGCGGCCAGCAGCAGCGCGTGGCGATTGCCCGGGCGCTGGTGTTCGAGCCGGAACTGCTGCTGCTCGACGAACCACTGTCGGCGCTGGACAAGAACCTGCGCGAACAACTGCAAACCGAGCTGCAACGCATCCACCGTCAGGTCGGTACCAGTTTCGTGTTCGTCACCCACGACCAGAACGAAGCGTTGGCGCTGTCCTCGCGCATCGCGATCTTCAACCACGGCAAGCTGACCCAGGTCGACACCCCGGAAAACATCTACAACCGCCCCGAGAGCCGTTTCGTCGCCGAGTTCCTGGGCAAGATGAACCTGTTCCCGCTGGACAACCTGACCCGCAACGGCCAGAACGCCAGCGGCCGCTGCGGCACCAGCGTATTGCATGCCCAGGCGCCGAACGCACTGAGTGCGGCACCGATCGTGCTGGCCGTGCGCCCCGAGCATATGGAACTGCACAGCGAATGCCCGACCCGGGATGGCTATAACGTGATGCCCGCGCAACTCACCGACAAGGTCTATCAAGGCTCCAGCACCCATCTGGCACTCAAGGTCGGGGGCGACACGCTGCCGATCAACCTGTCCGTACCCGGCAATCACCCGGGCGCGTCGATGCCCAGCGGCGCGCCGGTGTGGTTGAGCTGGCCGGTGCAGCAAAGCTTCCTGCTTCAGGCCTGAGCCAAAAAAACTGCGTCACAAAGCTCTCTTCCAATGACAACAAAAAGGCCGGTGCCCACGCAGGCACCCGCCGACTGAGGACTTGCCCATGCGCCAGGATCACCAACAAGACTGCATCGAAGTGCTTATCGACAAGGCCCGCGACGGTCAGATCAACCGTCGCACCTTCATTCAGGCCATGGGCCTGCTGGCCGCGGTGCCATTGGCGCTGCGCAGCGGCATCAGCTGGTCGGCGGACAAGCCGCTGGTGGTGGTCAACTGGGGCGGCGACGCCCTGAACGCATTCCGTTCGGCATGGACCGACACCTTCACCAAGAACACCGGCATCCAGGTGCGCATCGACGGCGCCGGCCCGACCGAAGGCGCCATCCGCTCGCAGCTGGCCAGCGGCCAACCGAGCTGGGACGTGGTCGACGTCGAGAGCTACAGCGCCATCGTGCTGGGCCGGGAAAAGATCCTGCAGCCACTGGACTACAACACCATCAAGCGCGATCAGGTGGCCCCGGCACTCTCCTCCGATTTCGGCATCGCCAGCTACCAGTTCAGCTACGTGATGGCTTGGGACAGCGAAAAATTCGGTGAAAACGGGCCCAAGACCTGGGCCGATTTCTGGGACGTGAAGAAATTCCCCGGCAAGCGCACGCTGTACAAGTGGATGAACGGCATGCTCGAAGCGGCGTTGCTGGCCGACGGCGTTCCGCCTGACCAGCTGTACCCGCTGGACGTGCCACGGGCGCTGAAGAAGATCGACGAGATCAAGCCGCACGTCCTGTCGTTCTGGAGTTCGGGTGCCGAGAGCCAGCAACTGATGGTCGACGGCGAGGTGTCGGTGGGTGCGATCTGGCACACCCGCGCCAAGCTGCTCAGCGAAGACACCGACAACCGCGTGCGCTGGAGCTTCGACAACGGCTTCATCAACTCCAGCAGTTGGGCGGTATTGAACGGCAACCCCGGCGGCACTCAACCGACCATGCAGTTCATCCAGCAAGCCTTGCAGCCTGAAGGCCAGCTCAAGCTGTTCGAACTGCTGGGCAACGGGCCTTCCAACAGCGCCACGGAGAAGCTGATGTCGGCCAAGCAACTGGAAGCCAACTGCGCCTCTGAAGAAAACCTGAAAAAGCAGATCGCTCTCAACGCCCAGTGGTACGCCGACAACTACTCCAAAGCCCTGGAAGAGTACCTGACGCGGTTGTCCAAGTGAGCCTGTGACCATGACCACCACCCTGACCTCGACCCTGACCGCCCCCAAGCCCCGCTTCAGCTCGCCGGGCCTGGAGCGCGGCCTGCTGCTGTTTCCGCTGCCGGTGCTGCTGCTGGTCTTCTATGTGCTGCCGTTCCTCGGCGTGGTCGGCTGGAGCTTCTCGCTGCCGACGCCGGGCATCGAGCAGTACCAGCGCATCGCCACGGACCCGGCGATCCACGAGATGCTCTGGCGCACGTTGCGCCTGTGCCTGACCGTCAGTGGCCTGGCCTTGATGATCGGTTACCTGCTGGCCTACTGCTGGGTGTTCAGCCCGCCGTTCTGGCAGCGCGTGGTGGAGATCTGCATCTTCATTCCGTTCTGGATTTCCGTGCTGGTGCGGGCCTTCGGCTGGTTGATCGCCCTGCGCAGCAACGGCGTGCTCAACAACGGCCTGATGGGCATGGGCCTGATCGACCAGCCGCTGCAACTGAGCCGCAATGAAATCGGCGTGGTCATCGGCATGCTCCACGTGATGATCCCGTACGCGGTGTTCCCGCTGCTGTCGACCATGCGTCAACTCGACCAGCGTGTGCTCATGGCCTCGCGCGGCCTGGGGGCTGGTGCCTTGCGCACCTTCTGGCAAGTGCTGCTGCCGCAGACCCTGCCGGGCATTCTGGGGGCGTTCATCATGGTCTTCGTGTTCTGCCTGGGCTTCTTCATCACTCCGGTGCTGTTGGGTGGCGGGCAAACGGTGATGATCGCCGAGTACGTGTTCCTGCAAATGTTCCAGACCAGCAACTGGGGCCTGGGCGCGGCACTGAGCGTGGTGTTGCTGGCCCTGGTCAGCGCGCTGATCTGGGTGCTGTTGAAAATGACCCGCGTCAACCGACTGGTAGGCTGAGATCACTATGAATACCCATCGCACAAGCCTGAGTACGCGGCTGTTGGCCGTGGTCGCCATGGCCTTCATGCTGTTCCCGCTGCTGACGGTCATTCCGGTGTCGTTCACCAGCAAGCGCTTCCTGTCGATGCCCGAAGGCAACTGGTCGCTGCGCCACTACGAAGCGCTGGTGAGCAACCCGGACTGGTTCCACGCCATCAGCCAGAGCCTGACCATCGCCTTTGCCACCAGCGTCATCGCCACCTTGCTGGCCGCGAGTTTCAGCCTCGGCATCTGGTACATGCGCTCGAAATGGGCCACGGCCCTGATCGGCCTGGTGCTGTTGCCGATGGCGATCCCGCCGGTGATTTCCGCGCTGGTGCTGTACTTCATGGAGACCAAGCTCGGTCGCTTCGCCCCGGGCATGGGCTACGACACCCTGACCGGCGTGGTGATTGCCCACGTGATCATGGTGGTGCCGTACGGCGTGGTGACCATGCTGGTGGCCCTCAGTCAGATCGACCGGCGCATCGAACTGGCCTCGCGCAACCTTGGCGCCAGCCTGATGCAGACCACGTTCATGGTGATCCTGCCGAACCTGAAGTTGGGCCTGGCCTCCACCGCGCTGTTGGGTTTCGCCCTGTCCTGGGAAGAAGTGGCGGTCACGCTGTTCATCACCAGCGTCAACGTCGACACCCTGCCCAAGCGCATCTGGAGCGGCTTGCGCGATAACGTCGACCCAAGCGTCGCGGCGATCTCGGTGTTGTTGATCTCGCTGACGTTGCTGGTGCTGATCGGACGGCTGGTGGTTCAGCATCTGGCGGATAAACGGGCGCAGAAACTCCTGCATCCTTGACTGAATACGCGCCCCTGTAGGAGCTGCCGCAGGCTGCGATCCTTTGATCCTGATTTTTCAAGATCAAAAGATCGCAGCCTGCGGCAGCTCCTACAGGGGCTTTGTCTATTGGGCCGTGACAACGCGGTCTCGGTCCAATAGATTAGGCGGCCTGAAAAAGCCCCCGGGCTTTCTCGCCCCTATTCAAGCTGAAAAAAGTAGTGAAATTTCAATGTCCGATTCCAACACCGCTGAATCCGTAGTCACCTTGTCGTCCAAAGCGGAATACGAAAACTCCATCAATCTTTCACAACACGTACCCCAGGCGAAAACCATCAGCGAGATGGTGCTGGACGCTTTCCAGTCCACCCGCGAAAGTGACCAGATCCGCGAACTGCGCGCCGCCATTCGTCAGGCCCACGACAGCTTCGACGACGACAAGGCCTATGAACTGATGGGCCAGCTCAAGCAACTCAAGGACGCCGAAGCTGCCGACATCGCCGCGCTGGAAGACCTGAGCAGCAAGTTCCCGATCAGCCGCATCCTCTCCAGCTTCAAGGACGACCCGGCGTTCCAGGAAATCGTCTACGGCCTGGCCCTGAAGGTGCTGAACCAGACGCACCAGGCCATCAGCAACCCGAGCGGTGGCAAGAGCAAGGCCGCCAAGGCCAAGAAAGAAGTCGAAGTGTTCACCATCAGCAAGGACGGCATCAGCGTCACCCTGCCGCTGCGCACCCCGCGCTCGCGCCTGAACGTCGACCGTGAAGCCCTGGAGTTCCTCGGTTTCACTTTCGTTGGCGAAGGCGAAGAGGCGGAACTGGAAAGCGAAACCTTCCTGGACAACAGCGGCGCCGAGCAAGCGGTCAACCGCAAGAACATCATCACCGCCCTGCAACAGCAGACGGCGTTCGATGGGTACAGCATCGCTGCGCAGTAAGGCGCCCTGTGGTCAGAGGGCTGCCTGTGGCGAGCGAGCTTGCTCGCGCTCGGCGGCGCAGCCGTCGTAAACCCGGTGAACTCGGTTTTTCTGAAGTAACGCGGGTAACTTGATCAGGGCGGCTTCGCCACCCAGCGGGAGCAAGCTCCCTCGCCACAGGTCACTCACTGACTCAAATAAGAGCCCTGCCCTAGCGCAGGGCTTTTTATTGCCCGTGATTCGGGCAAAACCGCGATTACTCTTCCAGTATCGACGCAGAACAACACTTCCCTTCACCCATGAGCACCACGGGTCCGCCTGCGGGGAGCGTCAACTCACTTTCCAGCCCAGACCTCGGTGGTGCAACTGCTGAGGTCATCATGAACACGACCCCTTTGTATCGCCAACTGGCCAATCACTATCTGGACGCTATCCGCAGCGGCACCTTGAAAACCGGTGAACGCTTGCCCTCGATCCGCCTGATGATGGAAAAACACGCCGTCAGCCTGTCGACCGCGGTGCAGGTGTGCCGGGAACTGGAAGACTGCGGCGTGCTGGAAGCCCGACCGCGTTCCGGCAACTACATTCGCCAGCCCGACACCCTGCCCAGGCCCGCCCCGGTTGCCTCGGCGCCAGCGCTGGATACCAGCGCCTATGTCGGCATTCATCAACAGGTCTCAACGGTGCTCAAGGCCAGCCAGCGCGCAACGGTCAAGGTCAATTTCGCCAGCGCCTACTGCGCGCCGGAGCTTTATCCGCTGAAGACCCTGCAAGACAACATGATCAAGTCGCTGCGCTACGACACCCGCCTGCTCGGCGCCGCGGGCTCGACCTGCGGCAACAGCGCATTGCGTCACCTCCTGGCGCGGCGGGCGCTGGCCAGCAAGACCCACCTGGTCCCCGAACGGATCGTGATCACCAACGGCGCCACCGAAGCGATCAACCTGGCCTTGCGTGCGGTCACCCGCCCGGGCGACACCGTGGCCGTGGAGTCGCCGACCTTCTACGGTCTGCTGCAAATTCTCGAAAGCCTGAGCCTGCGGGTACTGGAAGTCCCGGCCTCGGCCCACACCGGGCTCAATCTGGCAGCCCTGGAACTGCTGCTGCAAGGCCCTGAGCGGGTCAAGGCGTTGATCGTCATTCCCAACCTGCAAAACCCGCTGGGCAGCATCATGCCCGACGCCAACAAGGCACGGCTGGTGAAACTGTGCGCCGAGCACGACACCGTGCTGATCGAGGACGACACCTACGGCGACCTGGTGGACACCGAGCAGCCGCTGTCCACGCTCAAACATTGGGACCGCACCGACAACGTGATCTATTGCGCCTCGCTGAACAAAACCCTGGCACCGGGCATGCGCCTGGGCTGGATCAGCGCCGGCAAATGGCACGACCGTGTGGAGATGCTCAAGCACACGCAGTCGCGGGGGTGCGAGCTGATATCGCAACTGGCGGTCAGCGAATTCATGCGCACAGCGTCTTATGAACGTTACCTGCGACGCTTGAGGAAAACCCTGACCGTACAACGCGCGCAGATGAGCACGGCGATCGCCCGCTATTTCCCCATCGGCACCAGCGTGACCCACCCACAAGGCGGCACGTTGTTATGGGTGGAATTGCCTCGCCGGCATTCATCCATGGCGTTTTTTCACGAGGCGCTGAAGGTCGGCATCCAGATTTCCCCTGGGGATATCTTTTCCAACACCGAGCGTTTCGATCACTTTGTGCGCATTGGCTGCGGCGCGCCGTATTCGCCACGGATTGATGAGGCACTGCAGGCGTTGGGACGTATCCTGAAAGCTCAGGGTTAACACCGGCACTGTGGGAGCGGGCTTGCTCGCGAAGGCGTCAGTACGTTCAAAATTGATGTATCTGACACACCGCTTTCGCGAGCAAGCCCGCTCCCACAGGGTTTGAGGTGATCTTCAGATCGGGGGTTGGTGCAGGCAAACGATATGCGGGTCGTCATTCCAGTGCGGAAAGCGCTCGGCGATCAGCGGGTCGTGGCCGGGGATGACGTGGTCTTCGCCATCGGCCAGGCGGTCGATCTCGGTGAAGGCTTCGAGGGTTTGCGCCAGGTCATCGAGGATCGGAAACGGACTGCGCTCACGAATGTTGACCCATAGGTGCGCGGCATCCGAGGCCAGCACAATCCAGCCGCGCTCAGTATTCACCCGCACCACCTGGCTGCCGGGCGTATGCCCGCCCACCGGGTGCAAGGTCACACCGGGAACCACCTCGACGACTCCACCGTGCAATCGCATCCGCCCTTCGAACAACGGCGGCAGCGCCGACATCACGTCCTCGACCTCGTAGGTTTTGTTCACCGTGCGATGGGACATTTTCGGCCCGGTGCAAAAACGCAGTTCCGCTTCCTGCAAATGCACGGTCGCCTTCGGGAACAGCCCGAGGTTGCCGGCATGATCCCAGTGCAAATGGGTCAGGATCAGGTGTTCGACCCGGGCCGGATCGATGTCCAGTTGCCGCAGGGATTCCTCCGGCAGGCGGTACATCTGGCGATTGCGCCGGTGCGCCGTGGCCGGTTGGAAACAGGTGTCGACCACGATCACCTGCTGCTCGTTGCGGATGACCCAGAAGTAGTAATCCAGCGGCATCGGCGCATTCGGATCACCGCAACAGGCGTCGTAGAGAAAATTCTCCCGGGCGGTGCGCTGGGCGTTTGCGCCGACACGGATGGCGAACACTTCGTACACAGGCATGGACATAGACACCTCCGGGCTCAGGCGGCCGCCGTGGTTTTGAGGGTCGGACGGAAGTCGAAGTCGATCTGCTCGCTGATGCCCAGCTCCTGCGCCAGCTTATGCAGGCCGCTGTAGTCGCGCATGATGGTCGCGTTCCTGTTGCTTTCTCGGGTGTCGGCAATGATCAGTGCCGCCTCCTCGACCCCGAGCTGCGTCAGAATCGCCTCCCACATCGAGTAGTCCTGAGCGATAAAGGCACTCAGCGCCACCGACAGGTTACGTGCGAAAAATTCCCGCTGGGTCGGCTGCATATTGGCGTACATGACCTTCGCCACTTCAGCCAGCACCTTGCTGTGCGCGTATTCGTCGCGGTTGTGCTGCTCGGCCACCTGGCGGTTCTGCGGCTGGATGGTCTGGTCATCCGCCAGCAGATCCAGATAGGCGTTGACGCTGATCTCGGCCACCACCGCAAAGGTGATCGCCGCCAGATCCCGCTGCCATTGCTCGGTCAGCTCTGCCTGCAAGGCCTTCAGGCGCAGGTAAGTGACGGACGGCGGCAGATCCAGATCCTGATCCAGCGCCCGCTCCAGCCTGGTCCGTTCGATGGCGCGCAGGTGCATCAGCGTGTGATAGTGCTCGTCGATCAGGGTCTGTTGCATGGCCTCGCGAAAATGCCAGTCGTCCTTGCCCAGGTACTGATTGGCAATGACGCTGAGGGCCGGATTGACAATGTGTTCTTCGGCGGTGACGGTGCGCAGGTTGTAGCCGATCCAGCCCCAGGTCACCACGCTGCTTTTGAGTTCGTCACTCAAGGCCTGGAATGTCGGGTGATGGAAAAACGGCACCATGCACTCCGGGTAATCCGGGCGCAGCGGGTCGAATGCTTCAATGATCTGAGCCCTGTCCGGCGCACAAACGGAGGCGCGCCTGGTCCAGGCCTGGTTGAGCCGCACGATCAGTTGATGATCGACCTGGGCGATCTCGATTGCTGTTTGCATGACGCGATACCTGTAAGACGCGTACCCGCCAAGGGGTACGCCAAAAGAATGAAGGGCGCCGGAAAAATCAGGCCAGCCAATAGCGGGTCAGGTTGCGCGCCGGATCAGTGTAACGACTGCGGGCGTGAATCATCCGCCAGTTGTCCCAAATCAGCAGGCATCCGTCGGGAATCAGCACCGGAATGTTGTGCTCGACGAAGTAGGCCTCGCCGAGCGCGGCAAACCTGGCCAGCGGCGAAGTGCTGTTGGCGACCAGGGATTGTTGTAGAGCCTCCCTGGACGGGTTTACATCGCCGTAGTGAAACTGGTTGTAGCTGAAGCGGAAAATATCCCCGTCCTCCGTAGGCGTGAGGATGTACTCCTTGACCCGCCGTTGTCCCGGTTCGCCCGGTTTGGCGGTGGCGACAAATTCTACCGGCGTGTCATCCAGCCACTCACGCAGTTCTGGTTCACTGCGCTCCAAGGACTTGAGAAACTCGTAGCCGTCCACCAAACCGGTGTGCCCGCCCCCGCACGTGGCCTGCTTATGGCAATGCAACGCCAGATAACGCGGCGGCGGCCCGTACACGGGCGCCTCGGTGTGCGGGCCAATGCCGTTCATACTCTGGGAATATGGCAAGTCTTCGTAACCTGGCTTGCGAGTGATGGGAAAGGCCATCTGGCCGTTGAACTGCGGAATGATCGGACCGAACTCATGCAAGGTGCCTACGACATCATCGGCAAATTCTTCCGGGGTCAGCACAGTCCAGCCCAACGTCGACAGCTCTTCATGACGATGGCCGAGCGAAATGTAAGGTTGAGACGCAACAATCCCTTGATCTGACATGGTGAGATTCCTGGCAGGTGATCAGGCGTTTACGGTTGAGGTGTAGGCGGCAATGAAGTCGCGGCAGGCGTCGCCCGGTCGATAGCAGCGCTCATCGATGCTCTGCACCGGGGTGATTTCGGCGGCGGTGCCGGTGAGAAAACACTCGTCGAAGTCGCCAAGCTCCGTAGGCAAGATCGTCCGTTCGACCACCTGATAATCCAGCGCCCTGGCCAGTTCGATCACGGTTTGCCGCGTGATGCCGTTGAGAAAACAATCCGGCAGCGGGGTGTGCAGCGTCCGGCCCTTGACGAAGAACACATTGGCGCTGGTGGCTTCGGCGACGTGGCCGCGCCAGTCGAGCATCAAGGCATCGTGGTAACCCGTGTTCTCGGCGTCGTGCTTGCTCAGCGTGGCGATCTGGTAGTGCCCGGAGGCCTTGGCCTCGAACGGGCTGCTGCAGGGTGGCGGACGGCGCCAGCTCGCGGTTTTCAAGCGGATGCCGACCATGCGTGCCGCCGGGTCGAAATAGCTCGGCCACTGCCAGCAGGCGATGGCCACGTGCACACGGTTGAAGCGCGCCGAGGTGGAGATCATTTCACTGCCGCGCCAGGCCACCGGGCGCAGATAACCCTCGACCACCTTGTTGCGTTGCAGCAGTTCATGGCTCGCCGCTTCCAGTTCGGCCAGCTCATAGGGGATGGCAAAGTCCATCAGGTGCGCCGAGCGGTACAGCCGCTCGCTGTGCTCGCGCAGCTTGAAGATCCTGCCGTTGTAGACCCGCTCGCCTTCATACACGGTGCTCGCGTAATGCAGGCCATGGGTCAGCACATGCAACTGCGCCCGGGACCACTCGACGAACTCGCCGTCGAGCCAGATGACACCCTCGCGCTGATCAAACGGGATACCGCTCATATCCATCTCTCCCCATTGCTCATGAATGTTCCTACGCCGTTTCCAGCAACACCGGTATCAATTCCGGCACGGCGGCGAGCTCGGTCTGAAAGAAGAACGAACGCTCGCCGAAGGCCGGTTGCAAGTCATCGAACCAGGTCACTTGCGGATCGAAGCGCGCGTAGAACGTGCGCAACACCCATTGCGGATTGCGTGCCTGGAGGAACTGCAAGACGAAGACTTTTTCCCCGGCGACGGTCTCGATGCCGTTGATCAACACCTTGCCGTAGAAAGTGCTCATGGACGGCCCGCGCACCGTTCGCGCCAGCCCCGACACCGTGCGGTACGCCGCCTGGAAGATCTCGAAGGCCCGGGCCAGCGGCATCGCGAAGTAGTGGCTGGGGCCGGTGTCACGCTCGACGAACATGTAATAAGGCACGGCCCCGAGCCGCACGCCTTCGGTCCACAGCGCGGCCCAATCGGCGGGGTTTTCGTTGATGTGGCGGATCACCGGCGCCTGCATGCGCAGCGTCGCGCCCGTCGAGCGGATGCGCTCGATCGCCTGGCGGGCAATGGCCTGGCGGATCTCCACCGGGTGGTTGTAGTGGCCCATGATCGACAGGTTTTTACCCGCCGCGACGATGCGCTGGAACAGCGCCAGCAGCTCAGGCGCATCCTTGTCGCTGACAAAACGCTGCGGCCAGTACGCCACCGATTTGGTGCCGATGCGGATGCTCTTGAGGTGTGGCAATTGCAGCAACGGCTCGATGTATCCGGCCAGCGAACGAGTGTTCATGATCATCGGGTCGCCGCCGGTAATCAGCACATCCGTGACTTCGGTATGCACCCGCAGGTAACTGACCAGCTCCTGGGACTCGCGAGCGTTGAACTTGAGCTCTTCTTCGCCGATGAACTGCGCCCAGCGGAAACAGAAAGTGCAGTACGCGTGACAGGTCTGACCGGCGCCGGGGAAAAACAGCACAGTCTCGCGGTACTTGTGCTGGATGCCCGGCAGGACTTTGCCGTTGAGCGTGACGCCGTTGTGGGTCAACTGCCCGGCCGGATGCGGGTTCATGCGCAGCCAGATCGCCTCGATCCGGCGCTTGATCGCCGCGCTGTCATCCAGCTCGATCAGTTGCTTGAGCGAGGCATATTCCTCTGGCAGCAACATGTCCTTGTGGGGGAAGGTCATGCGGAAAACCGGATCGTCCGGAATGTTGTTCCAGTCGATCAGCGTGCCCAGCACGTATTCGTTGGTGCGAAACGGCATGACCCGGGCCACCACAGTCATGGCCTCCTGCAATGCCGGCGTCAGCTTGTGCCAGTAAGGCGTGTCGCGGATGGTGCGTGAGTTATAGGGTTTGTAGCGTTCGTGCTCCGACAGTCCTTGCATGGCCGCGCTCCTGGTGGTTGCCCTGAGTGTTGTTAGGCGATGGCCGGCGCTTTGCGCTCTATGTCCATCCACGCCCGAACGCTGTCGCGGTCCCACTGGCGACGCACATAGGCTTGGAGCCGTACCGGCACCGGATCGCCGTTGGCAACCAGGCGGTTGAGCATGATTGCCAGGTCGGTGTCGGCAATGCTCCAGTCACCGAACAGATGCTCGGCGCCCTCCTCCAGCAAATGGTCGGCGACGAACAACAGGCGCTCGACGGCGGCTTGGGCCTCGTCTGACAGCGCGGTGTTTTTCTTGCCGAAGTACACCAGGTCAAACGGGCGTTCCTTGCGCACCACCAGCAAGTCGCTGCGCAACCAGGCCTGCAATTGACGGGCGCGGGCACGCTGCTGGAGACCCTGTGGATAGAGACTTTTATGCCCCGGACAGAGTTCGTCGAGGTACTCGGCAATTGCCGAGGATTCCGACAAGGCAAAATCGTCGTGAACTAAGGTTGGAATTTTGCAGGTCAACGAAAGATCGCGATAACTCGCCCTATAGTTTTCGCGTGATTTCAGATCCACCGTGACAAGTTCAAATGAAAGTTGCTTTTCCTTGAGCGCGACAAAAGCCGACATCGCAAAAGCGCTGACATGATCGGCGCCGACATACAGTTTGAGCTTCCTGTTTTCCATAGAGCACTCCATTCACTGACTGCAGGGATTAACGTGCATTGGAAGTGATCGTAGTTAGTTGAATGAAGGCTGAATAGATACAGAATTTGTCCGTTTCAATCGATACAGAAAGTTGTTTTTTACCGGCAGACACGCAGCCAAAAGCGCTGCAAATGGGGATACAGGTGCAGGCCTCTAAAACAAAAAAAAGGGAGCCAACGAAGGTTGGCTCCCTGGGTTGATGCGTTGGGAAATTACGGCTGGGTGGTGATCAGGCCATGGCTGTCGGCAAAGTTCGAGAGCAGTGCCATTTGTGGCATGTTGCTCATGTTCAGCATCGCCAGAGGCTCGTGTTTGCTGGTGTTGACGAAGCCATGTCGGGTCCAGGCCGGCACCAGCAGCACGTCGCCGCTGCTGACGTCGACCTCATCGGCATCGCCGAGGGTCAGCACGCCGCTGCCACACTGGATAACGAACAGATGCCACCAGGAATGGGCATGACCGTTGAGCGTCACACCGGGGTTCAGCCATTGCATGGCGATCGCCATCCCGGGCGTCACGGCACAGCCGTCAATGCTCTTGTCGTGAGCCAACGCGACAATATCAACGTCGCTGGCCTCAAGGGTCTGACGCATTCCCGCCAGCTCAGTGCCTTTCCACACCTTGGCACTTTGCTGTCGATGATGCAGGCTCTGACGAAAGTCTTTATATGAAAAAAACGCACCTTGAAAGTTATCCATTCGCACGTCCTTTCTTTTTATTTCCCACACTTTAGCGCTAAACCTTAAGTTATAGGTTCAGCGCTGTAAAGCCTGGAAATAATTTACAAAACCGATGGGCGCAAGGCAGCAATCATGTCCACTTCTATCGCGGCATTCTTGGGTAATTGATAAACACCGACTGTAGTGCGCGTATGTTTACCGGCATCACCCAACACGTGACTGAACACATCCGAGGCGCCGTTGGCCACTTCGCTCAAGTCGACAAAATCCGCCGTGGACTTCACATAGACCGTTACCCGAATCAATGACTTGATCTTGTCCAGCGAACCGATGGCATCGACAATCAACGCCAACCCGCGCATCGCACTGATGCTGGCGGCCGCTTGCGCATCGGCCATGTTGAGGTCCAGCCCTACCCGGCCGGGGTAATGGATCTTGCCGTTCATGCGTGGCACCAGGCCGCTGATGTACAGCTCATCGTGATGACGGATCAGCGGCGCATAATGCCCGCCTGCGGTGTTTTCGCCGTAGATGTCATAACCAAACTCTTTGGCCAGGGCGATGAAGCGTTCATCGCAGGTCATGTGCTGGATCATTGATCGAACCCTCTTGATCAGTAATGCAAAAAACGGGTGCTTGCGGGCTCAGCACACGGCGCGGGTGGCCGGTGCCAGGCAAGTCACCTCAATGCGTGACTCAATCGACTCGGCCAGGCGCAACAGGTCGTTGCTCAGTTGCCCGTAGTGTTCGTTGAACAACACGATGTGGCCGATGAATGAGAAGTTGTCTTTGACCAACGCACTGACCGAGTCGCCAATACGCTTGGCGTACTGCCCTTCCACCAGGTCGATGCGCAGTGCGCGGGCCAGGGCCTCGATGTCTGGCGTTGCCCGCAGGATGCCGCCGGCCGGCGCCCTGAGCAGGCGAATGCCGCAGTAGCCGCGAGCCACTGGCTCATGCTGCTCGGTCTTGCCTTCCACCGCCCAGCGCACCCAGCGCTCCCACGGATCGAAATTGACGAAGGCGCGCTTGGCCAGGTCCCAGATGTGCATGCCGCCAGGGCGCATGTTGGTTTCCACGGCGCTGGTCAGATTGTCGCGGCGCAGGAACACTTCGTTGTGCCAGGCACCGTTGTCCCGGGACACCAGACCCGCCATATGCCGACCGGCAGCCATCAAGCGCGCCTGGACCTCAGTGGGAAGCGGTGCGGGGACGACTTGCTGGATCTCTGCGCGGTAGGCGCCTTCGGTGGTGGTTTTTTCAGTCACCCAGGTGCTGCCGGCCACGCAGTCCCAGCTGTATTCGCGGGCGTTCTGCACCAGTTCTTCAAGGACGATGCCGCCTTCGCGGTAGGGCTTGAGTGCGAGCCAGGCGTCACCGCACTCCGAAGGGTGATGGATCACGCGACAGCCTCGGCTCGCCCCTTCGCAGGCCGGCTTGATGAAGGCCTTGCCGCCCAGTTCGACGACGCGCTGGCGCAGTTCCGGCAGGCTTTCGACCCGCACGGAAAACACCGGCCGATATTCTTCGGGGGTGCTGCTGGCCGTCGCTTCGAGCCGGCGAAAGATCTGCTTGTCCAGGCCCGCCCGCGCTTCGTCCGGGGTAATGCCCGGCAGGCCGAAGTGACTGGCCAGCGCTGCACCAAGCAGCACGCCGCGATCGGAGAACGGCAGTACGCCGATCAGCTTCCAGCTGTCGGCATTCAGGCACCCCACCACCAGTTCAAGGGATGTCGCCACGTCTTTCTCAGCCAGCGAAGTGCTGCAGACGTGATCGGCCACCTGGTCGTCATGGGGCTGAATCTTCTCGACCAGCAGGATAAGCCTGGCGTTGTAGAGCGACTTGCACAGTTCGCGCAATTTCTGGATGTCGTGAACCCGATTGCCGTTGTAACCGACCACTACCACGCATGAAGTCGTATTCATAATGCCCCCGACCTGCAAAGTGAAAACCGCAACGGCGATGACTCAGTCATGCAACGACGCATTGGATTTACGGTTGAGCCAGTACCAGGCCAGGATCCCGCCGGCGCCGATGGCGGCGAGGACCAGCGCGTTGTCCGGCGCCGGCACCACTCGCATGATCAACACGGTCAGCCCGGCCCCTACACCCAGGGACACTTCCTTGACGAACATGTTGTTTTGCTTGACCGAGAAGTAATCGAGGTAGCTGAAGGCGCATTCGGCGATCGACAGCAACGCAACCCAGATCAGCGCCCCGACAAGGGTTTCGACGTGGAACGCGGCGGGCGAAGACAACACGGCAAAACCGCCGACGATGATCCCGATCACCGCCACGACCTTGAAGCGCCCGGTGCGCTCGATCAGCTTCATCACCGGCATCTGGGCGAACACCACCACGGCGCTGTTGAGGATCAGCATCAGGCCGTACCAGGCCGGCAGCTCGCCGGTCTTGAGCAGGATCGCCTGTGGCAGGATCGAGAACACTCCGAACAGCTTGATGCCCATGATGATCCCGGCGATCACCCAGGGTAGTTTGTTGCCCCAGTTGCTACCGGCCTGACTGGCCGGGCGGGCCAGCACCGGCTCGGTGGTGAAGGTCGCGCCGAGGGCGATCGGCAGGCACAGCAACACAAAGGCCGCCGCTCCAAGGAAAAACATCGTTGGCGTGAGCAGCGGCGACAGCAGGATCAAACCGGCCACCAGACTGCCCATGTTCATGGCCACGCGGTTGTAGGCCGCACCTTCCTTGGTCTGGGCCGCCTCGCTCTTGATCAGGTAACCGGCAATGGCAATGCCATAGGCAAAGAGTGCGGCGGCAAACATCACCATGCCTTGATGGCTGGTCAGTGCCAGCAATACCAGGCCGAGCCCGGCACACAGCAGCGTGACGCTCAGGGAGCGACGGCCAAGCACCAGTAAAGTCAGGGGCAACAACAGCAACAAGGCACGATACCCAAGGGCCAGGATGCTGTTGGTGGCTGTATCGAGCCAGACGTTGGCCTTGCCCAGCACCGCGAACAGCGAAACAGCCGTGATGATCCGGATCGTGAATAACCGCAGGTTAATGACCGGCTTGGCTACCGCGACGGTTGTTTCGACACTCATGCAGCACCTCAGGAACCGGATGAACGCCCGCCAACCAAGGCCGACATTCAGAAAAGTCTGTAAGGGCATGGTAGAGAGAGAGGCTTGTCCTGATCAGGGCAAGTTCGTATAGAATCCAACGAACTTTACTGCCGGAGAGACCAGTAAAATGCAGGTTCAACGAGCAGTCATCAAAGCCATTGAATTCCAGCCCGGCGCGCCGCTGGTGCAGCAGATCGTCGATCAGCTGACGCAAGCCATCAGCACCGGGGGCCTGCCCCACGGCGCCAAGCTGCCGCCGATTCGCGAACTCTCCGACTTGATGAACGTGGGCAAGTCCACGGTGGTCGATGCCCTGGACCGCATGCGGGCCAAGGGGCTGGTGGTGTCGCGCCAGGGCTCGGGGCATTACGTGCATCGCTCCGAAGCGGCGCTGAAAAGTGGTACCGGCCCGGACCTGCAACCCCAGGACACCCTCAGCGTGATTCGCCGCGCACTGCTGTTGGACAACGGCGCGCTGCGCCCCGGCTGCGGTTTCCTGCCAACCTCGTGGCTGCCCGCCGAAGAATTGCAGAAAGCCGTGCGCAGTACTCTGCGAGCTACGTCGTTGCGTATGGGCGAGTACGGCGTGGCCGGCGGTTACTTGCCGTTGCGCCAGGCCTTGCGGGTCAAACTGGCGACCTTCGGCATCGAAGCGCCGGTGGACCAGATCATCACCACCGCCAACACCATGCAGGCCATCGACCTGCTGATGCGCCTGCTGGTCAAACCCGGCGACACCGTACTGCTCGATGACCCCTGCTACTTCAACATGCACGCCAATCTGGCGCTGCACGGGGCCAAAGTCATCACCATCGCCCGGGATTGCGACGGCATGGACCTCGACGCGCTCGAGCAACTGCTGATCGCCCACAAACCCGTGCTGTACATGACCAACAGCACACTGCATAACCCCACCGGCCACTCGTTCACCCCGGCCCAGGTCTACCGCTTGCTGGAACTGAGCCACCGCCACGGCTTCCACATCGTCGAAGACGATCTGTACTGCGACATCCAGCAACGCCGCACCCCGCGCCTGGCGGCCAGCGGGCTGGACAATGTGAGTTATGTGTCGGGCTTCTCCAAGACCCTGACCGCCAACAGCCGCGTCAGCTACACCGTACTGTCACCGCAACTGGCGGCACGCATGGTCGCCCTGAAAATGGCCTGCGGTGGCGTGACCTCGGAACTGGCGGAGCAGATCACCTGCACCATGCTCAGTGACGGCAGCTACGCCAAACATGCACGGCGCACGGTGGACCGGTTGTATGAATCCAACAGTCGAGTGGCCGGCTGGCTGGCGGAGGCCGGGTGTTCACTTTCCTCGCTGCCCGGCGAAGGCGTGTTTATCTGGGCGCGATTGCCGGATGGATTGCATGCCGAGAACCTGGCACGACAAGGGCTGGAGAACAACATGGTATTGGCACCGGGCACCTTGCTGAGCAAAGCCCCTAATGCCAGTCAATTCCTGCGGTTCAATGTGGCGCACAGCGACAGTTTGCAGGTACGTGAGCGGTTTTTCCGGTTGCTGGATAAACCCCATAAATAACTGACTGCTCTCAATCCTGTGGGAGCGGGCTTGCCCGCGAAGAGGCCGTCACATCCAGCATCAATATTGCCTGACACACCGCCTTCGCGAGCAGGCTCGCTCCCACAGGGGGTGTGGTGTCCCGGCCATCCCCGGCCAGCAGATCGCTACGATTGCCGCCCCCATCCTTGCCGGTTAACTTCGCCCCCCCTGTAGGAGCTGCCGCAGGCTGCGATCTTTTGATTTTCAGCGATGTCAGTTCCGTCAAAGGTCAAGATCAAAAGATCGCAGCCTGCGGCAGCTCCTACAGGGGGGTTGGTGCCGTACTCAAAATTGGCTCCAACAAAAAGCCCCGCTCTTCTCTCGAAGGCGGGGCTTTTCTTTACAGCATCCGACGCTTAAGGCGCGTACGTCAGCAACAGCTCGGTCGGCACTTTGAAGTCCAGGGACATCATCACGCTCAACGCGGTAATGGTGAAGATCGAGAACACGAACAGCTTGCGTGCCCAGACCGTGTCATCCACTGCCTTGTAGCCGGTCCAGGCCATGTACAGCCAGTACATGCCCATGGCCGCGGCGACGGCGAGGTAGCTCATGCCGGCGTAGCCACTGAAGGTCAGCATCAAGGTCGCCACGAGGAAGGCCAGGATGTAGATCAGGATGTGCTTCTTGGCCACTTCGATCCCGCGTTTCACTGGCAGCACCGGAATCGATGCGGCCAGGTAATCGTTGAAGCGGAAGATCGCGATGGCATAGGAATGCGGCATCTGCCACAGGCTGAACATCACCAGCAGGGTCAGCGCAGCCATGTCGAAGGTGTTGCTCACCGCGACGTAGCCGATCACCGGCGGCATGGCGCCCGACAGGCTGCCCACTAGCGTGCCGTGAACCGACTTGCGCTTGAGGTACAGGCTGTAGAAGCCGACGTAGATCACGAAGCCGATGACCGCGAACAGTGCGGCCAACGGGTTGGCCACCTTGTACAACAGGGCAACGCCAGCGACACCCAGGACGGTCGCATAGATCAGGGCCAGTTTCAGGGAGATCAAGCCCTGGACCAGCACGCGGTTCTTGGTGCGCTCCATCTTGATGTCGATGTCGCGGTCGATGCAGTTGTTGAACACGCAACCGGAGGCAACCACCAGGGACGTGCCGATCATGGCGGCCAGGAAGATGGCCAGATCGACATGCCCTTTGGAGGCCAGGAAAAATCCGCCTGCCACAGAAAGCACGTTACCGAAAATGATCCCCGGTTTGGTGATTTGGATAAAGTGCTTAAGGGACATGCGGATCTACCTCACTTCGCCATCATGAACGTGTGGATGCTGAACATGATCCACAGCGACAAGCCAACCAGCAGGACAATCACGATCGCGGCGAAGACAAACGCAATCACGTTGTTACGCTGCGCGGCCGAACGGTCCAGGTGCAGGAAGTACACCAGGTGCACCAGCACCTGGATGACGGCGAACGCGACGACGATCATCAGGGTGATCGACTTCGGCAGCGTCGGGTACATCACCAGACCGAACGGGATCAGGGTCAGGATCACCGACAGGATGAAGCCGATGGCGTAGGACTTGACGCTGCCGTGACCGGCATCGTGGCTGTCATGGCCATTGTGGGAATGAGCTGCGTTAGCCATTTACATAGTCCCCATCAGATAAACAACGGTGAATACGCAGATCCACACGACGTCCAGGAAGTGCCAGAACAGGCTCAGGCAGCTCAGACGGGTCTTGTTGGTCGCCGTCAGGCCGTTTTTCTGCACCTGATACATCATGATCGCCATCCAGATCAGACCGCTGGTCACGTGCAGACCGTGGGTGCCGACCAGGGTGAAGAACCCGGACAGGAAGCCGGAACGGCTAGGGCCGTAGCCTTCGGAGATCAGTACGTGGAACTCGTTGATCTCCATGCCGATGAAGCCGGCACCGAACAGGAAGGTCATGGCCAGCCAGCCCAGGACCTGCTTCTTGTTGCCACGGAAGAACGCCAGCATGGCGAAGCCGTAGGTGATCGAACTGAACAGCAGCAGAGCGGTTTCGCCCAGTACGTATGGCAGTTCGAAGATGTCGTGGCCCGACGGGCCACCCGCTACGTTGTTAACCAGTACCGCGTACGCCGCGAAGATCGACGCAAACAGAATGCAGTCGGTCATCAGGTAGAGCCAGAAACCGTATACGGTCATCTCGCCCGAGTCGTGGTGATGGTCATCATGCCCATGTCCATCGACATGGGTGTGTCCAGCATTGGTCACTAAGTTCGACATGGTTTAAGCCTGTTCCAACGAGGTTTCAACACGGGTGGCGGTGGCCGGGATTTTCCCTGCCGCAACCAGACGCTTGTGCTGCTCGGCTTCGATGCGCTCGATCACGTCGACCGGCACCATATAGCCTTGATCATCACGGGCCGCGTGGATCACGAAGTAGATCACGGTGCCAGCCAGGCTCGCGATTGCCAGCCACCAGATGTGCCAGATCATCGCGAAACCGAACACGGTCAGCAGCGCGCCCATCACCACACCGGTCGCGGTGTTGTTTGGCATGTGAATCGGCTGGTACTTGGCCGGAACCTTGTACGCGGTGCCGTTTTCCTTGGCTTCGGTGAACGGGTCGACAGCGTCGGCTTTAGGCAGCACAGCGAAGTTGTAGAACGGAGGTGGCGACGAGGTCGACCATTCCAGGGTGTGTGCATTCCACGGGTCGCCGTGTTCGCACATGTTTTCCGGCTTGTTGCGGTCACGCACGCTGACGTACAGCTGGATCAGCTGGCAAGCGATACCCACGGCGATCATCACCGCACCGAACATGGCGACGTACAGGTACGGCACCCACTCAGGGTTGGTGGTGGCGTTCAGACGACGGGTCATGCCCATGAAGCCCAGTGCATAGAGCGGCATGAACGCGACGAAGAAGCCCGAGATCCAGAACCAGAATGCAGCCTTGCCCCAGCCTTCGTGCAGCTTGAAGCCGAACGCTTTAGGGAAGTAGAACGCGAAACCTGCGATGTAACCGAATACCGCACCGCCGATGATCACGTTGTGGAAGTGCGCGATCACGAACAGGCTGTTGTGCAGAACGAAGTCGGCACCCGGGATGGCCAGCAGTACGCCGGTCATGCCGCCGATGGCGAAGGTCACCATGAAGCCCAGGGTCCACAGCACCTGGCTGGTGAAACGCAGACGGCCCTGGTAGATGGTGAACAGCCAGTTGAACAGCTTCACACCCGTCGGGATGGAAATCAGCATCGTCGCCAGACCGAAGAAGGCGTTGACGCTGGCACCCGAACCCATGGTGAAGAAGTGGTGCAGCCAAACCATGAAGCCCAGGATCGAGATCGCGCCCGATGCGTAGATCATCGAGTGGTGACCGAACAGTTTCTTGCCGGTGAAGGTCGAGATGACTTCGGAGAAGATACCGAACGCTGGCAGGATCAGGATGTACACCTCAGGGTGACCCCAGGCCCAGAACAGGTTCACGTACATCATCGGATTGCCACCAAGTTCATTGGTGAAAATGTGGAAATCCATGTAACGGTCAAGCGTCAGCAGCGCCAGGGTAGCGGTCAGGATCGGGAACGAAGCCACGATCAGGACGTTGGCCCAGGTGCAGGTCCAGGTGAAGATCGGCATGTCCATCAGCTTCATGCCAGGGGTACGCATTTTCAGCACGGTGGCCAGGAAGTTGACCCCCGTCAGTGTCGTACCCAGGCCCGATAGCTGTAGCGCCCAGATGTAGTAGTCCATCCCCACGCCAGGGCTGTATTGCAGGCCCGACAGCGGCGGATAGGCAACCCAGCCGGTCTTGGCGAATTCGCCGACGCCCAGGGACAGGTTGATCAGCACCACGCCGGAAACCAGCAGCCAGAAGCTCAGGGAGTTCAGGAACGGGAACGCAACGTCACGCGCGCCGATCTGCAGCGGCACTGCAAGGTTCATCAGGCCGGTGAAGAATGGCATCGCCATGAAGATGATCATGATCACACCGTGAGCGGTGAAGATCTGGTCATAGTGTTCAGGTGGCAGGTAGCCAGGCGAACCCTCGGTGGCCATGGCCAGCTGGGTACGCATCATGATGGCGTCGGCAAAGCCGCGCAGCAGCATGACCATGGCGACGATGATGTACATCACGCCGATTTTCTTGTGGTCGACCGACGTCAGCCACTCGGTCCACAGGTAAGTCCACTTCTTGAAGTAGGTGATTGCAGCGAACAACGCCAGACCACCGAGCGCGATCATGGAGATGGTCACCATGACGATCGGCTCGTGGAACGGGATCGCTTCCCAACTTAATTTACCAAACATCGTTTACTCCTCTGCCCCGGCAGCTGAATGCGAGTTCATGTCCGTAGCGGCCACTTCTTTCTCTTTCTTCTCGTGGTGCACCTTAGGACCCGGTTTCATGCCTTCGTACTTGTCGACGATGGTCTGGAACAGGTTCGGCGTCACCGAGGAGTAGAGCTCGACTGGGTTGTTCTGGCTCTGCTTGGAAAGGGCTGCGTATTCAGCTTGTTCAAGCTGTTTAGGTGCCTTTTTGACTTCACTTACCCAGGCGTCGAAATCTTCCTGGGAAGTTGCGATCGCTTTGAATTTCATGCCGGTGAAACCAGCGCCGCTGTAGTTGGCGGAGATACCGTCCATTTCAGCGTTTTCGTTGGCGATCAGGTGCAGTTTGGTCTGCATGCCCGCCATCGCGTAGATCTGGCCACCCAGCGCAGGGATGAAGAACGAGTTCATCACGGCGTCAGAGGTAATGCGGAAGTTGATCGGGGTGTGCGCCGGGAACACGATCTTGTTGACCGTGGCGATGCCTTGTTCCGGGTAGATGAACAGCCACTTCCAGTCCAGCGCGACCACTTCGATGGTCACCGGCTTGACGTCCGATTCCAGCGGCTTGTACGGGTCCAGAGCGTGGGTCGACTTGTAGGTGACGTAACCCAGGGCAATGATGATCAGCACTGGAACGGCCCACACCGCGATCTCGATCTTGGTGGAGTGGTTCCATTTCGGGGTGTAGGTGGCGCTGGTGTTGGACGCGCGGTATTTCCAGGCGAACAGGAAGGTCATGACGATGACCGGAACCACGACCAACAGCATCAGCAGCGTTGCGGTGATGATCAGGTTTCGCTCGTCCAGACCGACCTGGCCCTTGGGATTGAGCAAGGTCATGTTGCAGCCTGACAGCAACAACGTGCCGATCAGCGGCAATAAGCCTAGTAGTCTGGGGTACCTGTTTTTACTCATCTCACGACCTCTAAAGCAGCTTGCGCAATGCAGTTGGGTTTTGATCGCCAACACTTCACCCTGCCAAGGGTTGGCATTTTTCTTGGATTGAATAAGGGCATGCCCGTCGTGCGTCAGACGCTGTACGACAAATCCCGGGCCTGCGGTGAGTTCTTATTCGAATTCGTGGTCAAAGGCCTTGTTACAGACCAATTCCATTTGGTGCGGGTAGTTGGAGGCTCCGACACCTGGGCATCGCATGAAGCCACCAGACCTCTCGACACCCTGTTCCTGCTCACACCTGGTTAAGATTTGAGCAGCGTCGGGAATTCAGTGCGGGCGATTGTAGATATGTAGCGTTTTATAAACCATGTCTCATCCCGAAATAATTTTTATCCGAACCGGCAACAATCATTCACCATTTTCGCAAAAGTGGCGCATCTTATCGAAATTGATTCTCAACAAAAACACCAAAATAAGTAGGTCTTCCACCCGCAGTTCAGACAGTATCGGGGGCCTCCCTGCTGCCCTTTACCGTGCCAAAGGCCCGATATGACGGGGGCTCTGGCCAATCGTAAGCCCCTGTTAAAACTGCCTGTTCGGGTCCGGGACGGAAAAAACCGGGAGCCTGCAAAACAGCCCAATTTCGTTACGATTCCATGTGCCAATCCAGCTTCCATGAACGCCCTGCGACGCTGACTCTGTGACAACATGTCGCACATGTGTCGCACCCTTGGCTGCCCCACATCAGGGTCTTTTTACCAGGCCTTCGGAATGCGCTCCCCAACACAAAAAAAGCCCCGCTCCTCTGTGCAAGGAACGGGGCTTTTTTTGTCCGACAATGCGTGGCGACCGATGACCTCAGCGCAGCGCTTTGCGGTTACGCGACGTCAACAGCGGGACCAGTACCACGATCAATACGAAAGCCACCAGCGCCCACTGCGCCAGCGACAAACCGAGGATCGGCGGGTATGGCGTGGAGCAGAAACCATCGACCTGGAAACCCAGCGGGAAGATCTTCGCCAGCGGCAAGTCATCGACAATCGGTTGCAGCACATCGATGCCACAGCTGACCGCCGGATAGAACTGCGTATAGACGTGATGCCCGGCAACGCCTGCACCTGCCAGCGCGCAGATCACCACCAGGGTTTCGAACACCGTGATGCTGCGACGGTTGCGCATGGCCGCGCCGATGAAGGCGAAGATCGCGATCAGCAGCAACGCATAACGTTGCAGGATGCACAGCGGGCAAGGCGCCTCGCCCAGGACAATTTGCATGTACAGCGCGCCGCCGATCAACGCCAGGCAAATGATGCCCAACAACACCAGGTAGCGCCGCTCACGCCCCAACCGCATGGATTCATCGCTCATCGCGTTTCCCTTCAAGATTCGAGTGCCCGCCAGTCTACACGCTGGCCCGGACCTTTGAGAGTCTGGAGCATGTCCGGGGGATTCGGGGGGAATAGACGACAAAGCGGTTAAGGAGGGATTAACTTTTAAAAGATCGCAGCCTCCGGCAGCTCCTACATCGGAATGGATTGCATCCTGTAGGAGCTGCCGAAGGCTGCGATCTTTTACTCCAGCGCCGCTGCCGGCCCGAAGAACTCATAGCGGCTTTGCTTCTCCGGCACACCCAGTGCCTTGAGATGGCGCTTGATGGATGCCATGAAACCTTTCGGCCCCAGGAAGTAAACATCCAGGTCACGCTGCTCCGGCAGCCATGCATTCAACTGCTGCTGGCTCAACAAACCGACCTTGTGCGCCGCCGGGCTCACGCCGTCGTCCTCGGAATAGCAGTAGAAGCGCTTGAGTTGCGGGTGACGCTCGGCCAGGCCGTCGATCCAGTCGCGGAAGGCATGCACGCTGCCGTTGCGCGCGCAGTGGATGAAATGCACCGGCCGCTGAGTCTCCAGCGCCGCTTCGAGCATCGCCAGGGTCGGGGTGATGCCAACGCCGCCGCTGATCAGTACCAATGGTTTGTCGCTGGCAGTCAGGGTGAACTCGCCCGATGGCGGGAACAGCTGGATGCTGGCGCCGACATGCATCTGGTCATGCAGGTAGTTGGACGCGCGACCACCGGCTTCACGCTTGACGCTGATGCGGTACTGGCCTTTGTTTGCCAGCGCCGACAGCGAGTAGTTGCGACGGATCTCTTCACCCTCGAGGATCAGTTTCATGCCGATGTACTGGCCGGGTTCTGCCTCGAGGATCGGGCCTTTGTCCGCCGGTTCGAAGTAGAACGAAGTGATCTCGGCGCTCTCCTGGACCTTGCCTGCCACGATGAATTCCCGCGCCCCGCGCCAGCCGCCGTGGGCCTGTTCTTTTTGGTCATAAACGCTGGCTTCGGCACCGATCAGGATGTCCGCCAGTTGGCCGTAGGCCGCGCCCCAGGCCGCGATCACTTCCGGGGTGGCGATCTCTTCGCCCAACACTTCGGCGATCGCCCGCAGCAGGCAGCTGCCGACAATCGGATAGTGCTCAGGCAGGATCTGCAGGGCCACGTGCTTGTTGATGATCTTGGCCACCAGGTCGCCCAACTGGTCGAGCTGGTCGATATGGCGCGCGTACATCAATACGCCGTTGGCCAAGGCTCGCGGCTGGTCACCGCTGGCCTGGTGGGCCTGGTTGAACAGCGGGCGGACTTGCGGGTATTCGGAGAGCATCATGCGGTAGAAGTGCGTGATCAGCGCCTCACCACCGCTTTCGAGCAGCGGTACGGTGGATTTGACGATGGCACGGTCTTGAGCGCTCAGCATAAGGTGACTCCTGGTCTTCTTGGGTTGCTAACGGATTACCCTATGCGTATCAGCTTTCGTGCCAACTATTTAATCGTTAAAAATCAATAAGTTAATAACTTAATAGTCATTTAGACACTGCCTGCTTTATAGTCATACCGACTACACGGAGTCACTATGACTGCAAAACCACTGCTCACCGCCTTGCTGCCCCTGGTTTCCGACCTGTCCCGCGAACTGCCCGAGGGCGAGCGTTATCGCCGCCTGCTGGAGGCCATGCGCGCCCTGCTCCCGTGCGATGCCGCCGCGCTGCTGCGCCTCGATGGCGAATGGCTGGTGCCGCTGGCCGTCGACGGTTTGAGTACCGACACCCTCGGTCGGCGCTTCAAGGTCAGTGAGCACCCGCGTTTCGCAGCGCTGCTCGGCAGCCCCGGCCCGACCCGTTTCGCTGCCGACAGCGACTTGCCCGACCCCTATGACGGTCTGGTCGATGGCCTGGATGATCATCTGGAAGTCCACGACTGCATGGGTTGCCCCTTGTTCATCGACGAGCGCCCCTGGGGTCTGCTGACCCTCGACGCCCTCGATCCGGAGCGCTTCGAACCGATCGAACTGGATGCCCTGCAAGCCTTCGCCAGCCTGGCCGCCGCCACGGTCAACGCCGCCGAACGCATCGAGCGGTTGAACAACCGGGTCGAAGATGAGCATCAGCGCGCCGAGGTCTACCGCCAGGCCAGCGGCCAGCAAAATCGCGAGATGATTGGCCAGAGCAAGGCCCACAAGCGTCTGGTCGAAGAAATCAGCCTGGTCGGCGGCAGCGACCTGACCGTGCTGATCACTGGCGAAACCGGGGTCGGCAAGGAGTTGGTGGCCCAGGCCATCCATGCCGCCTCGCCCCGCGCCGACAAACCGATCATCAGCCTCAACTGCGCCGCGTTGCCCGACACCTTGGTGGAAAGCGAGTTGTTCGGCCATGTCCGCGGCGCCTTTACCGGGGCGATGAACGACCGCCGTGGCAAGTTCGAGCTGGCCAATGGCGGCACGCTGTTTCTCGATGAGGTCGGTGAGCTGTCGTTGACGGTGCAGGCCAAGCTGTTGCGGGTGCTGCAGAGCGGTCAGCTGCAGCGATTGGGCTCGGACCAGGAGCATCAGGTCGACGTGCGCCTGATCGCGGCGACCAACCGCGACCTCGCCGAGGAAGTGCGCAGCGGTCGTTACCGTGCCGACTTCTATCATCGCCTCAGCGTTTATCCGCTGCTGGTGCCGGCCCTGCGCGATCGCGGGCGCGATGTGCTGCTGCTCAGCGGTTACTTCCTCGAGCAGAACCGTTCGCGCATGGGCCTCAACAGCCTGCGCCTGAGCAGCGACGCCCAGGCCGCGCTATTGGCCTATGACTGGCCCGGCAATGTGCGCGAGCTTGAACATTTGATCGGCCGCAGCGCCTTGAAAGCCCTGGGTAATTGCAAGGAACGGCCGAAGATTCTCAGCCTGAGCGCCGCCGACCTGGACTTGCCCAACGCCAGCGTTGAAACCGCTGCCGAGCAGCCTGTCGCCACCGTCACCCAAGCGCCGACCGGCGATTTGCGTGAGGCCACCGAGCGTTATCAGCGCCTAATGATCGGTGCCTGCCTGGAACGGCATAACAACAACTGGGCAAGCGCGGCCCGTGAGCTAGGCTTGGATCGGGCGAACCTGGGGCGAATGGCCAAGCGGTTGGGGATGAAATAAGCAAAGATTTCTGACAGAGAAATGCGATCCCTGTAGGAGCTGCCGCAGGCTGCGATCTTTTGATCTGCCCTTGAGTCATTGAAACTAAAGACTGCCCCCGACAAGTCGATAACCCGGCATCGAAGTCATGGCGATCCCGGGATTGCCCGTCACCTTTTTCCAGAGAAGGTTCATATGTCCTCCACCAAAGCCCGCGCAGACTCACTTTCGCTTCTGCTGTTTACCCTGCGCAGCGGCAAGCTGATGGCGATCAACCTGCTCAAGGTCAGTGAGATCATTCCCTGCCCGCCGCTGACCCGGCTGCCGGAGTCACACCCCCACGTCAAAGGCATCGCCACCCTGCGCGGCGCATCCCTGTCGGTGATCGACCTCAGCCGCGCCATTGGCGAGCGCCCGCTGGAAGACCCGAACGGCGGCTGCCTGATCGTCACGGATGTCAGCCGTTCCAAGCAGGGCCTGCACGTGCAGGCCGTGAGCAAGATCGTCCATTGCCTGACCACCGACATCCGCCCGCCGCCCTTCGGCTCCGGTGGTTTGCGCGCCTATATCACCGGCGTGACGTCAGTCGATGGCACCCTGGTGCAGGTACTGGACATCGAAAAAGTCATCCACGGCATCGCCCCGGCACAAATCGAAATGGCGCCGACCGAACTGAGCATGGAAGACGCCGAACTGCTCGGCAACGCGCGCATCCTGGTGGTCGACGACAGCCAGGTCGCCTTGCAGCAATCGGTACACACCCTGCGTAACCTTGGCCTGCAATGCCATACGGCCCGCAGCGCCAAGGAAGCCATTGACTGCCTGCTGGACCTGCAAGGCACCGCGCAGCAGATCAACCTGATCGTCTCGGACATCGAAATGTCCGAGATGGACGGCTACGCCTTCACCCGCACCCTGCGGGAAACCCCGGACTTCGCGCATCTATATGTCTTGCTGCACACGTCGCTGGACAGTGCGATGAACGCCGAGAAAGCCCGACTGGCGGGGGCGAACGCGGTGCTCACCAAGTTCTCTTCGCCGGAGTTGACCCAGTGCCTGATCACTGCGGCCAAGGCTGTCGCTGAACAGGGTTACTGAGCCTTGGCCGAGGACTTTTGCTGGCTGATGCGGCGCGACCTCACTGAAGTCGTACCGTCTCCCGATTGGCCAGCCGGCCTGCAACTGAGCGAATACCATCCCGAAATCGGCGCAGCCGTGCACCGGTTGATGGAGTTCGGTTACCTCGAAGGTGGCGGTCGCGTGGCAGCGCTGGACATGTGGCAATGGCAGTTTGAAAACGACCCGGAATATGACCCGGCGCTGTGCTTCATCGCCCGGGATGCCGAAGGCATTGTTGGCGTGTGCCAGTGCTGGACCAGCGCCTACATCAAGAACCTGGTGGTGCACCCGCGATTCCAGGGCCGGGGCTTGGGGCGTGCCTTGTTGTTGCAGGCGTTCAAGGTGTTCCAGCAACGGCGCGAAGGATGTGTGGACTTGAAGGTGCTGGAAGACAACCACCGGGCGCGGCGATTGTATGAAAGTGTCGGGATGCGTGCCGTTCGCCGGGAGCCGGTTCCAGACTGATACGCCGCAATCGCGAGCAAGCTCGCTCCTACAGGTTACCCGTCGTACGCACAATCTGTGGCCACACTCGGTCACTGTGGGAGCGAGCCTGCTCGCGATGAGGCCCACATAATCTGCGCCAAATCTTCAGGCATACTCACCTTTCGGCCACTGCCCCAAGGACGCCTGAACCATGAAAGCAGCCACCCTGACTATTCTCTGCCTCACCGCCCTCGCCTCTCAGGCCCACGCCTCCAGCCCCGATGCCTGGGCCGCCTACGACAAGGCCGTACTTGCCAGTTGCACCAAGGCCAGCGGCCTGAAAGACACCAAACCCGTGGGCAACGCCGCGCAGTTCGATGACCGGGTTGGCTATACCGCGCTCCTGCTCCAGGGCCAGTACCCGCAAAAGCACATGAAAGGTGCACAAGGCACCGAGCTGTGCCTCTACAACAAAAAGAGCAAAACCGCGTACGTCACCGAATGGGACTCCATCCGCCCGACCGCCAAGGCCAATTGAGTGGCGCACATTTCGTTGCGGGCAGTTTGATCAAAAACTTGGGCTACCGGCAATGGCCCCATCGCGAGCAGGCTCGCTCCCAAAAGGGATCTTCAGTGAACATGGAATTTGTGTACGACACAGATTCACTGTGGGAGCGAGCCTGCTCGCGATGACGGCAGGCCAGGCACTGGAATTTCAGCGCTTGCCCATCGACCGGCGAGTCCCCGGCGGCGCCATGCCCGGCGTCTTGGTGTGGCCGTTCTTGGCGCCGTTCTTGTACCACGGCTGGTTCGAGCCCTTGGCTGCCGCCAGTTCGCCCGGCTTGAACGGGAACTTGAATGCCGGGATTTCGGCTTTGGTTTCGCTGTCGGCGCTGGAGTCGACGCTGTCTGGCAGCTCTGCCTGCACGTCGCTCTGGGTGTCGGCGACCGGCGGTTGTTTCGGGGAAGTCATGAAAGCTCCGGGTGATGCATGAATTGTCGGGCCCGGTGAGTGAGCCGCGAAAGAGGGCAGTATAACGGAACGGCAGCGACAAGCTTCAAGCGACAAGCTTCAAGTTAAAAGCGATGAGGTCGACTTTTAAACTTGCAGCTTGCCGCGTGAAACTTGTAGCTTGCTAAGCATTCTTCACCGCCCGACGAGCCCGCCCCTCATGAAAAAGACTGTCCTGGCCTTCAGCCGCGTCACTCCGGCAATGGTCGAACGCCTGCAACAGGATTTCGACGTCATCGTGCCGAATCCGAAAAACGGCGATATCAACGCCCAGTTCAACGAAGCCCTGCCCCATGCCCACGGCCTGATCGGCGTTGGTCGCAAACTCGGCCGCGCCCAATTGGAAAACGCCGCCAGCCTGGAAGTGGTGTCCAGCGTCTCGGTGGGCTACGACAACTATGACCTGGCCTACTTCAACGAACGCGGAATCATGCTGACCAACACGCCGGATGTGCTCACCGAAAGCACCGCCGACCTGGCGTTCGCGCTGTTGATGAGCAGCGCGCGTCGCGTTGCTGAACTGGATGCCTGGACCAAGGCCGGGCAATGGCAGGCCACTGTCGGTGCGCCGTTGTTCGGTTGCGATGTGCATGGCAAGACCCTGGGCATCGTCGGCATGGGCAATATCGGTGCGGCCATCGCCCGACGTGGTCGCCTGGGGTTCAACATGCCGGTCATCTACAGCGGCAACAGTCGCAAGACCGGGCTGGAACAGGAACTCGGCGCGCAGTTTCGCAGCCTCGATCAGTTGCTGGTCGAAGCTGATTTCGTCTGCCTGGTGGTACCGCTCAGCGAAAAAACCAGGCACCTGATCAGCCATCGCGAACTGGCGCTGATGAAGCCGAGTGCGATACTGGTGAACATCTCCCGTGGCCCGGTGGTGGATGAACCGGCGCTGATCGAAGCGCTGCAAAACAAGCGCATTCGTGGTGCCGGGCTGGACGTGTACGAAAAAGAACCGCTGGCCGAGTCACCACTGTTCCAGCTGAACAACGCCGTGACCTTGCCGCACATCGGCTCGGCCACCCATGAGACCCGCGATGCCATGGCCAACCGTGCCCTGGCCAACTTGCGCAGCGCCCTGTTGGGGGAGCGCCCGCAGGACCTGGTAAACCCGCAAGTCTGGAAGGGCTGACGCAAAACGGGCAGGTGATACAAGCGCCTGCCCTTTGCCTTCAGAAGTTCGATTAAAACAAACTTGAATTCAACTAATACACACTTTGCAATTCAGCACATCACCCAGCAATAGAACCATCCGCTAAGATCCGTTACTTAAAAGGAAACCTTCCTTGATAATAACGGAGAAAAGTCTTGAACTCACTCAATACCGACCAGATCATTAGAATCAGCAAAGCCTCGATTGTGCTATTTATCAGCTTTTTCGGGTTATTGACGACTTACAACAATTTCGCCGATTACTCCACAAACTACGAATACCTCGCACACATACTGAGCATGGACACGACCCTGAATCAACTCAAGTACAGTAATAGAGCCATCACATCGCCCATGCTTCATCATCGGATCTTTTGGTTGCTCATCACACTTGAAATCATGTTTACACTCCTCTGCACAATAGGAGCCTACTATCTTTACAAAAACATAAACACCAGCAAGGAAGCGTTCCACGAAGCAAAAAAATTTGCAGTTATCGGGTTACTGATTGCTATATTTATATATTACGTTTGTTTTCAGGCCATCGGTATCGAATGGTTCAATATGGACGAATCAAAAAAATGGAACTACAGGGACTGGGGTCGGCAAGCCGTTGACTTCATAATGTTATCCCTGATCTATATTGTATTGCCGATCGAGAGCGGAGAGCCGCCACTCTCGCCCGCCTCTGCTGAATCACGCTAACTTGCCAGTTCCCTGCATCAACGGCACTTTGGGTTTACGAAACACCAGTACGTTGCCCGACATCACCAACACCAGCCCCAACAGTGCCGGCATCGTCCACTGATAACCCTCGGCGAACGCCGACACGTTGAGCGCCACCACCGGAAACAACACTGTGCAGTACGCCGCCCGCTCAGGCCCCATGCGGCCGACCAGTGTGAGGTAGGCAGTGAAACCGATGACCGACCCGGGAATCACCAGGTACAACAGTGAGCCGATGTAACGCGCACTCATTTCAATGTCGAAGGGAATGCCTTTGACCAGGCACCACACCGAGAGCATCGCCGCCCCGTAGGCCATGCCCCAGGCATTGGTGGTCAGCGGCTTGAGACCGGCCTTCTGTTGCAGGCTTGAAAGCATGTTGCCCGCCGAGAAACACAAGGTGCCGCACAAAGCCAGACCAAGGCCGAGCAAGGTTTCCGGGCTGGCGGTATGCCCGGCCAGTTCCGGCCAGAACAACAGGCCCAGCCCAAGCAGGCCCAACGCACCGCCCATCAGCACGTTGCGGGCGATTCTTTGGCCGAAGAACACTCGCGCGTTGAGGGCGTTCCACAGGGTGGCGGTGGAAAACACGACGGCCACCAGACCGCTGGGGATCCACTGGCTCGCGGTGAGGAAACACATGAAGTTGACGCAGAACAGGCACAGGCCCTGAGCCAGGCATATCAAGTGCCCCCGACGGTTCATCACTTGCAGGCGCCGACTGAGCAACAGGATCACGAACAGCACCAGCGCGGCGAGGCCGAAGCGATAGACGATCGACACGGGAATCGCCACCACGCCCAGTTGCCATTTCAAGGCAATCCAGGTGGTGCCCCAGATCAGCACGGTCAGCAGGTACAAAGAAAGGTTCATGGCAAAGGCTCCTCGATAGGCGCCCAGTGTCCGGCGTCACGCCTTTGGGCACTTGCATAAACTTGCGCTTTTGTCTGGCGACGGGCTGGCAGGCGCACGTCTACGGAGTAGGATGCAGGGCGTTGGATGCAGGTGTTAGAGAGCAACGATCATGGCTGCACTGGATACCCTACAAGTCTTTCAAGCCCTCAACAGCTCGCCGAATGCTCGTCTGGAGCACAGCGCCGAGCTGGGTGACGGCATGTCTGCCGCCTTGTGGAGCAATCACCACGACGCCCGGGAATACGAGGCGCCCAGCCACCACACGTTGTCCTGTTACATAGCTGGCGGCACCGGCACCTTCCGTCGCGGTCAGCCCGGCAACAAGGGCGGCCCGGACAAACTGTGCATCCTGCCGGCCGACCACCAGTCAGGCTGGGTGATCAACGGCGACATCCGTCTTGCACACCTGTACTTCAGCCCCGAACAATTTGCCCTCGGCTGCGTCACCCTGCTTGATCGCGAGCCAAGGGAAATGCAGCTGCGCGAGCAGACCTTTCTCGATGACCCGCAGCAGGCGCTGCGCTTTCGGCAGTTGATCCGCTTGAACTGGGACGAGCCGGGCGAGCGCCTGCTGACCAGCAGCCTGGCCCACGAACTGCTCAGCCATGCCCTGCTCAGCCAGGTCAACACCCGACAAGGCCTGCGCCTTAAAGGTGGATTGGCCGCGCATCAGCGCCGGCATCTGGTGGAGTACATCGACAGCCATCTGGACCAGGCCATCAGCCTGGGTCAATTGGCGGCTTTGTGCGCGTTGTCGGAGTACCACTTCGCGCGGATGTTCCGCGAGAGCTTCGGTTTACCGCCCCACCAGTACCTGCTGGCGCGGCGCCTGAACCGGGCGCGGGAATTGCTGCGCACGACCTCGCAGCCACTGGGGGAGATTGCGCTGGCTTGCGGCTTCTCCAGTGCCAGCCACTTCACCAACCGCTTTCGCCAGGCATTGGGCGCAACACCCGGCGAGTATCGACAGGCGTTTTTGCGCTAGAGCATTGCGATCCCCCTGTAGGAGCTGCCGCAGGCTGCGATCTTTTAACCCGCTACGGCAAGATCAAAAGATCGCAGCCTTCGGCAGCTCCTACATTAAAACTCCAGCTGCGATCTTCCAACCCATCACAGATCCCCTGTAGGAGCTGCCGCAGGCTGCGATCTTTTAACCCGCTACGGCAAGATCAAAAGATCGCAGCCTTCGGCAGCTCCTACATTAAAACTCCAGCTGCGATCTTTTAACCCATCACAGATCCCCTGTAGGAGCTGCCGCAGGCTGCGATCTTTTAATCCGCTACGGCAAGATCAAAAGATCGCAGCCTTCGGCAGCTCCTACATTAAAACTCCAGGGTGCTGGATAACGTCACCTGCCGCGAATCCCCCATGGAAACAAAGAACCGGCTCGCCGCCGAGGTGTAGTAGGTGCGGTCGAACAGGTTCTTCACGTTGAGCTGCAACTTGACCTTCTGCCCGTCGACCTGGGTGTCGTAGGTGGCAAACGCATCGGCCACGGTGTAGCTCGGCAGGTCGAAATCGTTCACCGCGTTGCCCGCGCGCTCCCCCACATAACGCGCCCCGGCGCCGACCCGCAGTTGATCACCGCCAATGACGCTGCCGAAGTCATAGACCGCCGACAACGAGCCGCTGTTCTTCGCCACGTTTTGCAGTTGATTACCCTTGTAAACCGGGTCTTCGGTGACTTCGGCATCGGTGTAGGCGTAGCTGCCGATCATGCTCCAGCGATCGGTGAGCTGCCCGCTCAAGTCCACTTCCAGGCCACGGGAGCGCACTTCGCCGGCGGCGCTGTAGATCGTGGTCGGGCCTTCGGCGTTGGCCACCAGCACATTGCGCTTCTTGATGTCGAACAACGCGATGTTGCCGGTGACGCGGCCCGGCAGATCAAGCTTGGCACCCAACTCCCAGGCCTTGGCTTCTTCCGGGGCGATGCCGCCGTCAAGCACGGTACTGCTGCCGCTCAACGGCGCGATGGTCGAGTTGGGTTTGAACGACTCGGTGTAGCTGCCGTAGAACGACAAGGCATCGGTGTACTTGTACACAAGGCCCGCGCGCGGCACCCATTTCTGCCCGTTGCTGTCGGTGTTGGCGTGGAACGGCACGCCTTTGCCGGCGTACTGGTCGTACATCTGGAAACGCGCGCCGGCCACCAGAATCCATTGCTCGTTGAGGTGGATGGAATCCTGCAGGAAGGCCGAATCGCTGCGCAGCTCATCGGTCTGCGCGCTGTCGGGAGCGCTGACAGTGGTGCCCGCTACTTCCTGGCCATAGATCGGGTTCACGTAGCTGAAGTTGGTACGGCTTTTCTGGCGGATCAGGTCTTCGCGATAGATCTTGCGGTATTCGTCGTCGATGCCGAACAGCAGGTCGTGCTGCAGGCCGAGCACATTCACGTTGCCTTCGAGGCTGGCGGTGGTGAATCGGTCGGTGCTGATCGCGTTCTGCGTGCCGTCCATGCTGCGGGTCAGGGTGCCCTTCCTGGTGTCGATGGCGGTCACGCGTACCTGGCTGGCGTCGTAGGTCTCGCGGTTCCAGCTGTAGCCGAAATGGGCTTTCCAGTTGTCGTTGAGTTCGTGATCAGCCTCGAAATGATAGAGATCCGAACGCCCTTCCATGTTGTTGAACGGCTCGTCGAGACGCTCGTTGCGCGAGATGTCCAGCGGGTGGTTGGTCCGAGGGTCGATCAGCGTGCCACGGTCGAACGGCGTGAGGAACTCGCGGTGCTCATAGGCGAACAGCAGCTTGGTGCTTTCGCCGTACCAGGCCAGCGACGGCGCAATCAGGCTTTCGCGATGCACGCCGAAGTTGCGCCAGTAATCTTCGTCTTCGTAGTCCAGCACCATGCGGTAGGCCAGCCCGGAATCGCCGAGGGCGCCGGTGCTGTCGAGCGTGCCGCCGCTGCCGTTCTTGCCATCGTCATAGCTCGAACCGCGCGCGGTCAGCGCGTTGTACTGCTCAAGTTCAGGCTTCTTGCTGACCATGTTGACCACACCGCCCGGATCCTGGATGCCGTAGAGCAACGAGGCCGGGCCCTTGAGCACTTCGACCCGGTCCACGCTGGCGTTGAGGCCGCGGCCCTGCACGATCGGCATGCCGTCGCGCATGATCGAGCCATTACGGTTGTCGCCAAAACCGCGAACCATCACCGAGTCCTGGGTGCTGCCCAGGGTATTGGCCTGGGTGATACCGCTGACGTTGGCCAGGGCGTCATCGAGATAGCGCGGCGCCTGGTCGCGGATCACCTGGGCCGGGACGACATTGATGGTCTGCGGGATGTCCTGAATCGGGGCCGAAGAGCGCATCACCGAAGAGATCGGTGGCGGCTGGTAGCTCATGGACTCATCCATCACCGAGGTGATGGTGGTCGCGCCCAGGTTCAACGCACCTTCAGTCGGCCGCGGTTCCAGCGCCATGGTATGGCCGTCGGTGCGGCGGAACGTCAATCCCGAGCCGGTGAGCAGACGCTGCAAGGCCTGTTCGGCGCTCATCTGGCCATTGACCGCCGGCGCATTGAGGCCGTACGGCGCTTCATCGGTGTAGACGACGCTGATGCCGGTTACCCGGCTGAAATCACTCAGGGCCTGGGGCAGCGGTTTGGCGGCCAGCGAGAAACTGAACTGCGCACGCGGCTGACTGCTGCCCGTTTCTGCGGCCAGCGCCAGGCCAAGCGGCAACAACGCCGATGCCGAAAAGCTCAACGCAGACACACCCAACCATTGTTTGACCGAACCCGATTTTGCCCTGGACTTCATGACTCATGACCTGTGTAGAACCGCAACGGATGCGAATGACTCGCAGTTTCAGTCACTACACGGATGGCGATCGGGTTTACCTCATCACAATTTGAAAATATTTTTACTCAGGGTGATGCAGTGTTTGAACTGGCCCCTTCGCGAGCAAGCCCGCGAAGAGGGCGCCAGCTTCAACGCAAAATAATCAGATGCCCCAACACCTGATGCTGCTCAAACCCCAACACCCCCTGCAAAGAACTCAACACCGCCTGCGGGTTCCTGCTCGGGAAGCTGCCACTGACCCGGCGTGCCGCCAGTTCATCGTTGAGCAACACGATCCGTCCCGGGTAATAGCGCCCCAGATCCCGCACCACATCGGCCAGCGTCGCCTTGTAGTAATTCAGCCAGCCCTGGCGCCAGGCCAACTGCGCCTCGCTGTCCACCGCGTGGAGCATTTGCGCCGAGCCCTCGCCGTAGGCGACTTGCTGGCCGGCGGTGAGGATTTGCTGTTCGGCGTCCTGGTCCGCCGTCACCCCGACTCGCCCGGACAGCACCGTGACCTGCGCCCCCCGAGGCTGCAAACGGACTTCAAACTGCGTGCCCAGGACTCGTGCCTGGCCTTTCTCGGCATCTACCACAAACGGCTCACCGGTGTGAGTAACGCTGAAAAACCCGGCGCCGCGACGCAGTTGCACATGCCGCTCGCCGCGACTGAAATCCACGGCGATGGCACTGTCGGCATCCAGTGTCACCTGCGACTGATCGGCCAGAGTGACGGTGCGGATTTCCCCCGGTGCCGAGACGAAGTCCGCGCCCAGGTCATCGATCCAGCGCGAGGGCTGCCAGCCTGTACCGAGACTGACCATCAACAGCAGACACGCCGCCATCGCCAGCGCACCGGACCAGCGCCCGACCGTGCTGCGACGAGACTTGTCCATGGCGTTGAGATACCTCTGCAAGGCCAGGGCATCTTCATCGGCGAGCGTGCGCGCCGGTCCTTCGCTCAGCTCCCACAAGACCTGCACCCGGGCATAGGCCTCGGCATGGGCGGGATCGGCCTGCAACCAATGACTGAAAGTCGCCTGATCAGCACTGCTGGGCTGGTCATGCAACAGTCTCAGCCAGGCCAGCGCTTGCTGTTCCTGAGCGGGCGTCGGGGTGACGCGTTCGAAGTGGTTCACGGTGCTTTCCCTGGCGTACGCGGTTCGGGTTCCCGAAGGCTGGCCTTGCAGGCTTCGAGGGCGCGCATCATATGTTTTTCCACGGCACTTTGGGACAAGCCCATGGCCTTGGCGATCTCGGCGTATTTACGGCCGTGAATGCGATTGAGCAGAAATATCTGCCGCGTGCGCTGCGGTAACGCGCGCAATGCGGCTTCGACGTGGCGCAGATCGTTGCCCGCCTCCAGCGCCGCTTGCGGTCCGCTGCCCTGGCTGTCCGGTGACTCCACCAGCATGCCTTCGCTGGCCCGGACCCGCGTGCCTTCACTGCGCAAATGATCGATGGCGATGTTGCCGGCACAGCGCAACAGATAGGTACTGAGTTCCTCGACTTGCACCAGCGGCCGCCGCCAGAACCGCAGGAACAAGTCCTGAACCAGGTCCGCCGCCGTCGCCCTGCAACCGACACGTCGACTCACCAGCGCTTCCATTTGCGAACGCTGGGAGAGAAACACCTGGAGAAAATGTGCACGGTCGCCGCGCGGTTGATCACGCTCGGTATCGTGGGGGTCGGGTGGGAGAGTCATCATCGTTCATGTTTCGACCTGGAAACCGGGGAGGCCACGACAGCGTCAGGGGGCCGGCAAGATCGCAATATTAATGATAAATATTCTCATATGCAAAAAGATCGGGGGCAACCCTCTATCTCGCCCGTTGGCTCACCGCCAACCTGGTTGTCCCCACAGCCCATGCCAATGACCCTGGCATCCAAAAGCCACCGAAACAAAAACGGGCCTGCAATGCAGGCCCGTTCTCATGGGAAGGTAAAAAGTGAATCAGGTGTCAGCCGTTAAGCGCCGCCTGTTCGTTTTCCAGAAACTCTTCTTCCAGCAGCTGGTCGGCATGGGCGCCACTCTCGATGGGCACCACATTTGCTCGTTTGCCGCGTAATTTGCCGAACATATGCTCCAGCGCATGTTCAAGTTTGGTGGCTGCTCCGTCGATCGCCTGCTCCATGGTGGAGGCTTTGTGGGTGACGGAAACCGGTTGATGGCCTTTTGGCCGCGCCTCCAGCTGGCAGCGCATGTCGTGGGGACCCGGCTTGTCGCCGTTCTCGTCCCGCAGGTGAACCTCGACGCGTGTCAGGTCCTCTTCGTAGCGTTCGAGCGTGCTCTCAATGGTCGTACGTACCCACTCCTCCAGTCGTTTACTGCCTTGAATATGGTTATCACTATTGACTTGGATTTGCATAGTTCATCCCTTATTTCAGCTAGCTCGCGAGAGGCCGGTCAGCTAAGCCCTTGGGCGTCATCACCGTGACCTCTTGGTTACACAATCGGTCTGTACGCTGAACAATTCAACCCCTAAAAAAAGATAAATATTCAATCGCAAAAAAAGCCGGACAACCGGTAAAAGCGCTGTTAAGGTCGGGAGTTGGGTCGCCCTGCTCTTGCGTAACAATTGCTCACATTTGCTGCTCCCCCAACGGGTGCAGGCTGCGAAAAACTCCCGCTTCCTCCACCAACCAATCGTGCACTGCGCGCACACCCGGATGGCTCAATGCCCCCGGTGCGTAAAGCAGCATGTAGCGCTTGTGGTTGGGCACCGCCAGACCAAACGGCACGATCAACGCCCCGCGTTCCAGCTCATCATTGAGCAAGGTTCGTCGGGCAATCGCCACCCCCATCCCGGCGATGGCCGCTTCGATGGTCAGGTGATTGCGATTGAAGGTATGCCCGCGTCGCACATCCGCCCCTTCGAAGCCGATGGCGTTGAGGTAAAACTCCCATTCCGCATATTCGTAGCTGCCGCGCCAGGCGGTGATGTCGTGCAGCAAAGGAAAGTGCATCAGGTCTGCCGGACCGTGAAGCGGCGGACGCCCCCGCAACAGGCTCGGCGCACACACCGGAAAAATCTGTTCATCGAGCAAGGCTGTGGATAACAGGCCCGGGTAGCTGCCGTCGTTCAGGTCGATTGCCAGGTCGAAGTCGCCTTCATGCAACGGCACGCTGCTGTCCTCGGCCACCAGGCGCAACTGGATGTCCGGAAAACGCTGCTGCAAGCGCGGCAGGCGCGGCGTCAGCCATTTGCTCAGGAACGACGGAATCGAACGCACCCGCAGAATCCCGCTGATCATGCCCGCATCCAGTCGGCGCAATTCCGCGTCGATGTTGCCAAAAGCCTCGTTGACGGTAATGGCCAGGCGCTGGCCCTCGGCGCTCAGCTCCACGCCACGGGCGCGGCGGTGAAACAGGCGAAAGCCCAGGCGTTCTTCCAACTGGCGGATCTGCTGGCTGACCGCCCCCGGTGTGATGTGCAGTTCTTCGGCGCAGCGGGTGAACGACAGGTGCCGCGCGGCACAGGCAAATACGTTCAGCCAGACGTAGGTCTGGGCATGTAATTGACGGCTCATCGTTTAGTCCTGCTAAAGGATGTCTTAGGAAATTTCGTTGGTCACGTAGGACCTTGGCGGGCAGTATCGCCGACATAGCGCTTGTCCTACAAAAATGGCGGCGATTTCTCTTCCATTACTTGTACAGGCTTTAGCATGGCTATCAGTGTTTTCGATCTCTTCAAAGTCGGCATCGGCCCGTCCAGTTCCCATACTGTCGGTCCGATGCGCGCCGCCGCGACCTTCGCTCAACAACTGCTCGAACAGGGTTTTCTGACGGACGTGCGACGCGTGGAGATTCGCCTTTACGGTTCTCTGTCGGCGACAGGCGTCGGTCACGCGACGGACCGCGCCTGCGTCATGGGCTTGATGGGCGAATGGCCCGACAGCATCGATCCCACCACCATCGACAGCCGCATTCACACCCTGCGCGAAACCGGCAAATTGTGTCTGGCAGGCGTTGCGGACATTGCCTTCGACTGGCACCGCGATCTCCTGTTGCTTGACGAGAGCCTGCCCTACCACCCCAATGCCATGTCCCTGACGGCTTTCAGTGAAACCGGCGAGCTGTTCGAGCAAACCTATTACTCGGTGGGCGGCGGTTTCATCATCGAAGCGGCCGAAGCCGACTCCGGGATCGCACCGGCCGGCGATGTGGTGCTGCCTTACGATTTCTCCAGCGCCGCCGAACTGCTCAAGCTGTGCAACGAGCACGGGCTGCGGGTCAGTGAGCTGATGATGGCCAACGAACGGGCATGGCGTGGGGATGCCGAGATTCGCGAGGGCCTGCTGCATATCTGGTCGGTGATGCGCGAATGCGTCGAGCAGGGCTTGCGTCACGAAGGCATCCTGCCCGGCGGTCTGAATGTTCCACGCCGAGCGGCGAAACTGCATCGCAGCCTGCAGGAAATCGGCAAGCCGAATGTCATCACCTCCACCTTGTCGGCGATGGAATGGGTCAACCTGTACGCCCTGGCCGTGAACGAAGAAAACGCGGCAGGCGGGCGCATGGTCACGGCACCGACCAACGGGGCAGCGGGCATCATTCCGGCGGTGCTGCATTACTACATGAAATTCAATGCCGATGCGTCCGACGACGACGTGGTCGCGTTCTTCCTGGGCGCAGCCGCCGTTGGCATCCTGTGCAAGAAAAACGCATCGATCTCCGGGGCCGAAGTCGGCTGCCAGGGCGAAGTCGGCTCTGCCTGCGCCATGGCCGCCGCGGGGTTGGCAGAGGTGCTGGGCGCAAGCCCGGAACAGTTGGAAAACGCCGCCGAAATCGGCCTGGAACACAATCTCGGCCTGACCTGCGACCCGGTTGGCGGTCTGGTGCAAGTGCCGTGCATCGAACGCAACGCAATCGCCGCCGTGAAAGCCATCAACGCCACGCAAATGGCCCTGCGCGGTGATGGCAAGCACTTCATTTCCCTGGACCGGGTGATCCGCACCATGCGCGACACCGGAGCCGACATGCACGACAAGTACAAAGAGACGTCACGGGGCGGACTGGCGGTGAACTGGGTGGAGTGCTGACCGTTTTGGTTGCACGCCCGCCGTTATTGCCCTGAAACGTGCAGAAAACGCGGCCCCCTGTAGGAGCGAGCCTGAACTGGTCAACTAATTTTGGACACCAGTTACGGTTTCATGCCGCCAGTTTCTCCATAGCTACCGGCGACCGGTA
>NZ_JBWKZB010000037.1:0-67146 GCF_059424105.1 Pseudomonas sp. GW456-E7
TTGCATGTAGGTCGAAGCGAAGCCGACCGGAGGGCAATGCCCCCGGATGGACACCGGAGCGAAGGAACCCCGAGCCTTAGCGAGGGGCCGTACGTAAGGGGCGAGCGCTTTTGGTTACTTTTAAGGCGCTTGTTAAAAGTGACTCGCCGTAAGGGCGAAACCATAAGCCGCCGTTACCTAAAAAACGGATATGTACCCAGTCAGCAAAAGACAAGCGCACAACTAAGGATCAAAGCTCAAACCGCAATTCAGGCCAGATCGGCGACGTCCCCCGCTTCTGCGACTCAAGAATGGCCCTGCACAACGAACACAACCGCTGATCCTGAAACACCCGGCGATCAACACTCGACCAGCGAGGCGAAGCCGGTAACAGGCTGCCGCACAAGGTCCGGTCCGCCGAGCCCCCCAACTCCAGCTGACGGGTCACCAGATGCACCCGCACTTCCTGGCAGGCGAACAGATCCAGCTGTTCGTCAGGCTCGATCAGTTGATAGGCAAAGAGTGACCAGGCGGGACGCGGCATCGGGGGCTCCAAATCGGGGGCGCCACCTTAGCCGAAAGCCTGCGTCTAGAAAAGTGTCATAACAGCGGTTTTAGAGTAGGCCAGACATTTTCCAGCAACTTGTCCTGGGCCCCGGCCGCCGGGTGTATGCCGTCGGCCTGCATCAACTCCGGATGACCACCCACACCGTCAAGGAAAAACGGCACCAGCGGGATCTTTTTCTCATCGGCCAGGTTGCTGTAGACCTCGGCGAACGCCTTGGTGTAACGCGCACCGTAATTGGGTGGCAATTGCATGCCGAGCAACAGAACTTTGGCACCGCTGGCCCGGGAGCTGTCGATCATCGAGGCAAGATTTTGTTGCAATTGAGTTGGCAGCAAGCCGCGCAGGCCGTCATTGCCCCCCAACTCGAGGATCACCAGTTCCGGTTTATGCTCTGCAAGCAGCGCGGGCAGGCGCGCCTGGCCTCCGGCACTGGTGTCGCCACTGATGGACGCATTGATCACTTTGTCGTCGAAACCTTCGCGCCTGAGCCGCTGTTCAAGCAGCGACACCCACCCCAGCCGGGTATCCAGCCCGAAACCGGCGCTGATACTATCGCCAACGATCAGGACTGTACCCGCCGCTGCGTTTTGGGCCATGCACATCAAGGCCAGGCCAGCACTCAAAAACCAGACACGCATCGGACTCTCCATGGGCGCAAGCATTCTCATCGCGAAGGACCTTAGCAAAGTGGTTCCCAGCGCGGAAGGTGAACTGACCATCCTGCACGAACTCAGCCTGGAACTGAACAAGGGCGACAGCCTGGCCATCGTCGGCGCTTCCGGTTCCGGCAAATCCACCCTGCTGGGCCTGCTCGCCGGTCTCGACCTGCCGAGCAGTGGCGAAGTCACCCTCGCCGGGCAGGGCCTGAGCAACCTCGATGAAGACCAGCGTGCGCGCATCCGCGCCGAGCACGTGGGTTTTGTCTTTCAATCGTTTCAGCTGCTCGACAGTCTCAATGCCCTGGAAAACGTCATGCTGCCGCTGGAGCTCGATGGCCGCAAAGACGCCCGCGAACGCGCTACCGAGTTACTCCAGCGTGTCGGACTCGGCCAGCGCCTGACGCATTCGCCGCGCCAGCTCTCCGGGGGCGAGCAACAACGCGTGGCGATTGCCCGCGCGTTTGCCGCCGAACCCGATGTGCTGTTCGCCGACGAACCGACCGGCAACCTCGACAGCCACACCGGCGAGCGCATCAGCGACTTGCTGTTCGAACTCAACAAGGAACGCGGCACGACCCTGGTGCTGGTGACCCACGATGAACGCCTGGCCCATCGGTGCCGGCGCCTGATCCGTCTTGAAGCCGGCCTGCTGGTCGCCCCTGTGGAGCCTTGATGGTACGCCTGCCGCTGTTGCGCCTGTTCAGTCTCGCCATCCGCCAATTGCTGCGCGACGCCCGCGCCGGTGAATTGCGTGTCTTGTTTTTTGCCTTGCTGGTGGCCGTGGCCGCGAGCACTGCCATTGGCTATTTCGGCGCCCGCCTGAATGGCGCCATGATGCTGCGCGCCACTGAGTTTCTCGGTGCCGACCTGCTCCTCGAAGGCAGTTCGCCCGCACGCCCCGAACAGATAAGAAGCGGCACGGAGCTGGGACTGCAACATGCACAGGTGGTGGAGTTTTCCAGCGTCATCGCCACCGACAACGGCATCCAGTTGTCCAGCATCAAGGCCGCCGATGACACCTACCCGCTACGCGGCGAACTGAAAAGCGCACCCGCCCCGTTCGCCACGGAAACCGCCGGTGGCGGACCGCAACCCGGTGAAGCCTGGGTCGAGGCACGCCTGCTGACCGCCCTGGACCTGAAGATCGGCGACAGCATCGATGTCGGCATGAAAACCTTGAAACTGGTGCGGGTGCTGACCTACGAGCCCGACCGCGCCGGCAATTTCTACAGCCTGACGCCGCGGGTGCTGATCAATCTCGGCGACCTTGCGGCAACCGGCGTGGTGCAACCCGGCAGCCGGGTCAGCTATCGCGAGTTATGGCGAGGCAATGCCCAGGCACTCGAGACGTATCGGCAACTGATCAAACCGGGACTCGCCGCCAACCAGCGCTTGCAGGACGCCCGGGATGGCAACCGGCAGATCGGCGGCGCCCTGGGCAAGGCCGAACGCTACCTGAACATGGCCAGCCTGGTGGCAGTGTTGCTGTCCGGCGTGGCGGTGGCGTTGTCGGCGACCCGCTTCGCCACCCGCCGATTCGATGCCAGTGCCTTGCTGCGCTGCCTCGGACTGTCGCGCCGGGAAACCCTGGTGTTGTTCGGCCTGCAACTGACTGTGCTCGGGCTTCTGGCCAGCATCAGCGGCGCCCTCCTCGGCTGGCTCGCACAACTGGGGTTGTTTGCCCTGCTGCACGACTTGCTGCCGACCGACGTACCTCCGGGCGGACTGTTTCCGGCCGTCGCCGGGATCGGCACCGGCCTGGTGGCCCTGGCCGGTTTCGCCTTGCCGCCGCTGGCGGCTCTGGGCCGGGTTCCGCCATTGCGCGTGCTGCGCCGGGACATGCTGCCGATTCCTTCCAGCACCTGGATGGTCTACGGTGCAGCGCTGGGCGCCCTCGCCCTGATCATGTGGCGCCTGAGCCTGGACCTGGTGCTGACCTTTGCCCTGCTTGGCGGTGGCGTGATTGCAGCGTTGGTGCTGGGCGGTTTGTTGTTGCTCTTGTTGAAGAGTCTGCGGCGCTTGCTCGCGCGTGCGTCATTGCCCTGGCGCCTGGGGCTCGGGCAATTGCTGCGTCATCCGCTCGCTGCCGCAGGACAGTCCCTGGCGTTCGGCCTGATCCTGCTGTCGATGGCGCTGATTGCGCTGCTGCGCGGCGAATTGCTGGATACCTGGCAGAACCAGCTGCCGAAAAACGCCCCCAATTACTTCGCCCTGAACATCCTGCCTGCAGATAAACAGGCTTTCACCGATCACCTGATCGCCGTGTCGGCAAAATCGGCCCCCTTGTACCCGGTGGTGCCTGGGCGCTTGATCAGTATCAACGGCGAACCGGTGCAGCAGATCGTCACCAAGGAATCGGCCGGCGACCGGGCTATCCAGCGCGACCTGAGCCTGACCTGGGCCGCGGACCTGCCGGAGGGCAACAAGCTCACGGCGGGCAATTGGTGGAACGAACAAACGCCAGACGATGTTCCCGGCGTGTCGGTGGAAGGCAAGGTCGCTGAAAGCCTGAAACTCAAGCTCGGCGACCACCTGGTTTTCAGCGTTGGCGGGGTCAATCGCGAGGCGAAAGTCACCAGCCTGCGGGAGATCAACTGGGACAACTTCCAGCCGAACTTTTTCATGATCTTCCAGCCTGGCACCCTCAAGGATCTGCCGGCGACTTACCTGACCAGCTTCTATCTGGCACCGGGTCATGACCAGCAGATCGTCGACCTGTCCAGAGCCTTCCCGGCGGTGACGATCCTGCAGGTCGAAGCCTTGCTGGAACAACTGCGCAGCATCCTTGCCCAGGTCACCCTGGCGGTGGAGTATGTATTGTTGTTTGTGTTGGCGGCAGGGATGGCGGTGCTGTTTTCCGGCCTGCAGGCGACGCTGGACGAACGCATTCGCCAAGGTGCGCTGCTGCGCGCGCTGGGGGCCGAACGGCAATTGCTGGTCAAGGCACGACGCATCGAGTTCGGTTTGCTGGGTGCGGTCAGCGGTTTGCTGGCGGCATTGGGCTCGGAACTGGTGAGCCTGGTGCTCTACCGCTATGCCTTTGACCTGCCGTGGCATCCGCATCCTTGGCTGTTGCTGCTGCCACTGCTGGGCGCGGTGCTGATCGGCGGTGCCGGTGTGTTCGGCACCCGTCGGGCATTGAACGCCAGCCCGCTGACAGTCCTGCGCGAGGGTTGATAGACTCCAGCCGTCTCCCCCACAAGAAGTTGCCATGAGCCGTTACCGCCCTCCCCGCACCGCCGGCACCGCGCTGATCACCCCCGAGGGTGAAGCGCGGATGCGCGCCGAATTCCATGAGCTGTGGCATGTGCGTCGGCCCCAGGTGACCCAGGCCGTCAGCGAAGCCGCGGCACAGGGTGATCGCTCGGAGAACGCCGAGTACACCTACGGCAAAAAGATGCTGCGAGAGATCGACAGCCGCGTGCGTTTTCTCACCAAACGCCTGGAAGCACTCAAGGTTGTCAGCGAAAAACCCAGCGATCCGAACAAGGTGTATTTCGGCGCCTGGGTCACGATCGAGGACGAGGATGGCAAAGAGTCGCGCTACCGCATTGTCGGACCGGATGAACTGGACCTCAAACAAGGCCTGATCAGCATTGACTCGCCATTGGCCCGAGCCCTGATCGGCAAGGCACTGGACGCCGAAGTCCGGGTCCAGACACCGACCGGTGAGCAGTGTGTCTATATCGTGGCGATCGACTACCCGTAAAACTCAAGGGCGGGTGATCAGCCCTTGCCGGGCAACGCGGGTCAGTTGCCTGATCACCTCGGGAGCGTCTTCGAGGCTGGGGGATTGAATCACTGCCAGATCAAAACTGTCGTCAGCGAAACGCGCGAGGGACTCACCGTCTTCGACAAACTGGATCAGAAAGGCAGCGGGACCGCCGGTACGACGGGGCCAGCCATCGAGATAACGCAAGAGCGTCGGCTGATGTTTGCCGCCAAGCAGGATTTTTGGATTGCGCTGGGTGAGATGTGCCGTGATCGGCGCGGGACGTACAACCGGGTTTAGTGCATTCATTGTGTCGTGTCTCTGCCTCAAAAGTCTGCATGGCAGGTGAGAGGCAACACCGAACCAGCGCTTTAGCGGTATTTCGAAGCCTGTTTCGGCTTCTATCGGCAACTGGATGAGTCACCTGGCGCCCCGCAAGTAGCTGTTTAAATCGGCGCATGAGCAACATCCTAGAGAAGCTGACTGGACAGTGTCAAGAATGACGCTCAACAAAAAAAGGCCCGCACGATGCGGGCCTTTTTTTGTTGAGCCAGAGCGGTCAACCGGCGATGACACGGTCCGCCGAGAGTTTGCCCGCACCTTCGATCAATACCGCGATACTGCCACCGAGCAAGGCCAGGGCGAATTCATAACCGTTGTTGGCCATGAACAGTCCGTTGCTGATGTGCACCGAGAAAATCGCGACCAGCGACAGGAAAATCAGGCCCAATGCAGCCGGGCGTACCAGCAAGCCGATGATCAGCGCCAAACCGGCGAAGAATTCGGTGCCGCCCGCCAGTGCCGCCATCAGGTAACCCGGCGTCAGTCCGAGGCTTTCCATGTACTGCGCGGTTCCGGCCAGACCATAACCACCGAATGCCCCGAAGAGTTTTTGCGCGCCGTGAGCGGCGAAAACAATGCCGACCACGATGCGCAGAACGGTCAGGCCGTAGCCGGCGCGGGTAAACAGTACCTTGTTGATCAGAGTGCTCATGCTGTTTCATTCCTTGTCAGTGTGTTGGTTGGCGGCCATATTAATCAATAAATCACATGTTAAAAGCGGAAAAAACCCACCATTACAATCAGATTAGTTGATCATTTGCGAGAGACAACCTTTTGTCCCTGGGGCTCCAACGACTCCCGCTCCCGGTCGAACGCCAAGTAATACTTGTTCACGCTATTAACATAGCTGACGGGCCCCATACCCACCTGTTCCATGGCCACGCGTTCGACCTGGAAGAACCACTGGTTGGGATTCAAGCCGCGCCGCCGGGCTTCGGTGCGCATGCCCTGAACCCGCTCCGGCCCGATGTTGTAGGCCGCCAACACGAAGGCCATGCGTTCGCGCTCGTTGAGTTTCGGGCTGGCAAAGAACTTGCGCCGGATCATCGCCAGGTACTTGGCCCCGGCCTGCACATTGCCGTCTACGTCCTGAATGTTGCTGACCCCCACCCGCTGCGCCGCAGAAGGCGTGATCTGCATCAGGCCGGTCGGGCTGCCGCCGCTGCGGGCGGTGGGCTGCAACGCGGACTCCTTGAAGGCCAGCGCCGCCAGGTTCAGCCAGTCCATGCCCTGGGCATCGGCGTGTTTCTGCAGCACCGGGCGGAGTTTTTCCAGGCGCTGCCGGTCCGCCTTGGCCAGTGGATAGTGCACTTGATAGAGACGGCGATAGATGCGCAGGAATGCAGCGTCCTGATCCGATGGCTTTTTGTAGACGGTGAGGAAGCGATCAATGCTGGCCCGCAGCATCGACGCATCGCGGCGCACGAACCAGAACTCTTCACCCGGCTCGCTGATGACGACCTGCTTGTCGAAACGCAGCTTGGGCAGGATCTTGCCCCAGCGTTCGGCAATCGGCTGCTCGACAATGGTCAGGTGAAAGATTCCGCCCTGGACCATCTCCAGTACGTCCTCGACGGCAAGGCTCGGATCGACCCACTCGATGTTGACCGGCGGCAGTTTGTGCAGGGCGAGCTTTTGATTGATCTGGCTGACGGCATCCCCGGCGGCGCTGCCAGCGGGTAGCGCCAGGGTCTTGCCGGAGAGCTGTTCAAGCCGGGTGTAGCGGCGTTCGCCCTTGATGCCCACCAGGACCAACGGGATGTTGCTGGCAACCGGCTCACTGGTGCTGACGGCGAAGCCCGGTTGCAGATCGAGCAACTCGCCTGGCGCCACCAGATCGCCCTCCCCTCGCTGCAAGGCGCCGAGCAGTTGATCCTTGGCCTTGGGAATGATCTTGAGGGTGATTTCCTGACCGTCACGGGCGTGGCCGTTGAGGTATTGCTCGAACGCTCTCAGGCGATGGTATTCAACCCCGATCGCCTGCCCCTGGACTTCGCCGGAACTGTTGCGGCTCTGGTTGACCAGCACCCGCAGCACACGACTGCTGCGGATCTGCGCAAGGTCGCGCACTTCGCTGGCCGGTACGGCTTGCAGCGGCCCGGGCAGACGCGCGACCGCCGTCATCGGCAGTAGCAGCGAACAACACAGCAGTAGCAAAACCGAGGGACGAATCATCCACTCTCCGGAAAGAATACGGGGCCGCTTCAATGAAGCGCGGCGACAAAAACAGGGCATCCAGGGCGCTGACAACGCACGAAAGACTGGCACAATGATGGCAAAACTACCAACCGAGCCTGGTCCGCGGCTCAAGAGACAGCGTTAACCCGTTGTAGTTCTTGGCTTTTCTTATAAATCCACGGCTCTGATATGCTTTCCGGCCTTTGGGCCGAGGTAGCACCATGCAACTCATCGATATCGGCGTCAACCTGACCAACGCCAGTTTTGCCGACAAACACCAGGCCGTACTCGACCGCGCCTACGCGGCCGGCGTGTGCCAACTGGTGCTGACCGGCACCAGTGTCGAGGGCAGCGAACAGGCCCTTGAGCTGTGCCAGCAACTGGACGCAAGCAATCAGCGCCTGTTCGCCACCGCCGGTATTCACCCTCACTGCGCCAGCGACTGGAACGCCGACAGCGCCCGCCGTCTGCGCAGCTTGCTCAAGGAGCCGAATGTGGTGGCCGTCGGCGAATGCGGGCTGGATTTCAACCGTGATTTCTCGCCGCGCCCGCAGCAGGAAAAGGTCCTCGAAGAACATCTGGCCTTGGCCGTCGAATTGCAGCTGCCGGTTTTTCTGCACGAACGCGACGCCAGTCAGCGTTTGCTGGAAATCCTTCGCGACTTCCGCGACCAATTGCCGGCCGCGGTGGTGCACTGCTTCACCGGGGAGCAGAAGGCGCTGTTCAGCTACCTCGACCTCGACCTCCACATCGGCGTTACCGGCTGGATCTGCGACGAGCGCCGGGGCACGCATTTGCATCCGCTGGTCAAGGAGATCAAGCGCGGACGCCTGATGCTCGAAAGCGATGCACCGTACCTGCTGCCGCGCAGCCTGCGCCCCAAGCCGAAAAATGGGCGAAACGAGCCGGCGTACCTGACCGAAGTATTGCGCGAAGTGGCACTGCATCGCGGGGAAAGCCAGGAGGATCTGGCGGCGCACACCACAGCCTGTGCACGCGCGTTTTATGGCCTGCCATTGATCTCCTGTTCACCATAAATCCCTGTGGGAGCGAGCTTGCTCGCGATGGCGGCAACACATTCGGTACGGATGTGACTGAAAAACCGCAATCGCGAGCAAGCTCGCTCCCACGGTTTGAAATTGATCTGCATCAAGAACCAGCCACCTGAGTAGCGGCACAATAATGGCACCTTGCCAAAACTGTTTCCGCTATCAGAGAAGACCTCCATGGGTGCCTGGCTTAGCAATATCTCGCTGAAATACAAATTCTGGGCGGTCAACGCCGTCGCGTTCGTCACCACCCTGTTGTTGGTGCTGTACGCGGTGCAGCTTGAGCAGCAGGCCCGCAGTCACGCATCCCAGGCTTCGGCCCAGGCCCAGGCGCGATTGCTCGAAGCCTGGCCCGCCGGGCAACCGCTGCCCAACATCGATAACCTGCTGACGTTCAATCGCGGACAAGTGCCTTCGCTGCTTGAAGAACCCATTCCCGAGCTCATCAATGCAAACGGCTGGGTCGAGATCAACGTGATGCCGCTGTTCGGTGACAACCCGTTGATGGGCGCCGAAGTATTCACGCGCGCTGACGGGCAGCGGGTCGCCGTGATCGCCCACGGCCCAAGCCTGAGCCAGGTGTTCAGCGAGCGTTTCGCTAACTACGCGGTGGCGGTGTTCATCCTGATGCTGGCCATGCTCGGCGCATCGCAGTTGTTGATCCGCTTCCTGCTCAGCCAGCTCAACACCTTGAAGGACGTCATGTTGCACGTGGAGAAAACCGGCGACCTGGCGGCCCGCGTGCCATTGGCTTGCAGCGACGAAGTCGGGCAGATGGCCAACGCCTTCAACGCCATGCAGGCCGGATATCAACGGGTGGTCAATACCGTCGCCAGCACCGCCCGGCAACTGGACACCGGCGCTGCACGGCTGGCGGCGAGCATGAATGAAGTGCGCCACGGCATGCTCGGTCAGCAAAGCGAAACCGATCAGGCCGCCACGGCGATCAATGAAATGACCGCCACGGTCTATCACATCGCCCAACACGCGGGCGCCACCCGTGACCTTTCACAATCGGCCGATACCCTGGCCGGTAGTGGCCAGGAAGTGGTGACGCGGGTGCAGCGCTCGATTGCCGGGCTGTCCACCGGCGTGCAGCAGACCGCCGAGATGATTCAACGCCTGGCCGAGGACAGCCAGAAGATCAACGGCGTGGTCAATGTGATTCACAGCATCGCCGAACAGACCAACCTGCTGGCGCTTAACGCCGCCATCGAAGCGGCCCGGGCCGGCGAGATGGGGCGCGGCTTTGCGGTAGTCGCCGATGAAGTACGTAACCTCGCCAAACGCGTGCAAGCCTCCACGGACGAAATCACGATCATGGTCTCGGCGCTGCAGGCCGGGACGCGGGACGCCGTGGATTTCATGCAAGAGAGCTCGTTCAAGGCCGATGACTGCGTACGACAAGCCCAAGAGGCCGGCGCGGCCCTGGCCGAAATCACCGGCGCAGTGGCACAGATGCGTGAAAGCAACACGCAGATCGCCGTGGCGGCCGAGCAGCAGAGCCAGGTGGCGGAAGAGATGAACCGGGCGGTGGTGAGCATCCGTGACGTGACCGAGAACACGGTGCAGCAGACGGTATCTTCAGCGACCACCAGCAATGAGCTGGCGGCGCTGGCCGGGGAGTTGAGCAAGGCGATAGGTCAGCTCAAACTCTGAGGGCCTTTTCGCGAGCAGGCTCGCTCCCACAAGGGATCTATGTATGCCCTGTGGGAGCGAGCCTGCTCGCGAAGGCGTCAGTCGAACCCACATCAAACTTGAACATGGCGCCTATCAAGCCAATAGCCAGCCTTGATTCGCCGCCGGCATTGACCGGGCCTATTCTTCATTACATGTGTTCAACATGGATCGAGGATCAGCATCATGGGCAAACGTCACCCCAACCTTCCCGCCTGGCAATGGCGAGCGTACCCGAACAATCATCAGCACCCGACCAATCTGGTGTTGCACCTGATCGCGGTGCCGCTGTTCATCGTGGCGTTTCTGCTGATCGTATCCGGGGTCTTCAGCCTGAGCCTGGGCAACATCGCCATTGGCGTGATCGGCGTGATTGCGGCGATGGCCTTGCAACGCCACGGCCACAGCATGGAGACGCAAGCCGCCGAGCCGTTCAGTGACCGCAAGGATGCAATATCGCGCCTGTTGGTCGAGCAGTTTCTGACCTTTCCGCGATTCTTCCTCAGCGGTGGCTGGTGGCGCGCCTGGCGCGAACGCCACCGTCGGCACTGATCAGGCGAACACCGTCACCGTCTGCCGGCTCATGGCGATCAACCGGCCATCGGCGCTCCACATTTTGGCGGCGGCATGTCCGTAGCCGTCCGCGGCGTGCTCGGTCTCGACGAGATATTTGCACCAGTCCAGGGTGGTCAATTCCAGCAGCGGTTGCACGAACTCGATGGTCCAGGTCAGCGTGCTGCCCATCGCTGGCTTCTTCAAAAACGGCATCAGGGCCGGCGGCCAGGCGTCCACCAGCGCGAGGATATGCGCCTCGCTGATGGCCTCTTCCTTGACATCGCCGCGCAAGCGCACCCAACCACCCATTTGCCGCGATGTGCTACCGCTGAACGGCAGTCCGCCTACACTCCAGCGCATCGCCAGGTGTCGCATGAACTCCGGGATGACGCCTTCGACAAAAGGCAATTCCTGGCACTCGTCCCAGTGCTTCATTTCAGGTGCGGGTTCAGCGGCCACGGCCACTACCGAAGGGCGTGAAGCGCCAAAGCTCCCCTGGATCAACGTCACCACCTGCCCCTTCTGCATCACCCGGCCCAACACCTGGCTGACCGCCTTGCCTTCGCGCAATACGTCGACTTCAAAGCTGACTGGAACCTCGGGCTCAACCGGGCCGACAAAGGTGATCGCCAATGAGCGCACCGGGCGATCCGCTGGCACCCGGGCACGCATGGCTTCGTACTGCAAAGCCGCCACTACGCCACCGAAACTGGCGCGCCCCTGGCCCCAGGAGGCCGGAATGGACAGCTCCAGCGGCTGGCTACGGACAGCGTCAAGCAGTTCGGAAAAACGCATGAAAACCTCAGGGATCGGAAAAAGATGAGGGGATGTTAACCATCTGGCGAGGTGGATACATCGCCTATTCCGGACAAATTGACTGACAGATAAGTCGTGCTTGGCTCGAACACAAAATCCATGGCCAACATTGAGCCCATGTGGGAGCGAGGGGTCTCAGGATTTGAAGCAATCGCGACTGAGCTTTTCCAGCACCCGGTCCGCCCGGCTTTCTGCCTCGGCCATGGTGGCTGTCCAGATCGCGACACAGGGCTGCAAATCCGCTTCCTGCTCAGCCATGGCCAGCCATTGCACGCAATCGTGCCAGTCACCCAGCGCGCCCTGGGCTGATTTCAATCGGGGCATGGCCGCTTTCGGCAAACGGTCCAGCTCGGGGTAAGCGTCGATGCCATAGCGTACGCGCTTGATCAGCAGGCGTAGCCGATGACGGTCGTGGGCAGGGTCGTGCAGTGCTTCGTCGAGTTTTTTCCACTGTTTGCCCAGGCGTTTTTCGATGTGCTTGCGCAGGCCCTTGAGCAATCCCTGGCGCTGTGCAGCGCGCAGAAAACGCGGGAACGCATCGAGGACGATCAGCAACCGCGCGAGCTCGGGACTGGCCGCCACGGCCGGATAGGCTTCGGCCATTTGCGCCATTCGCGAATGTGCAGCTCGGGGTTGACCGTGTTGAAGCAGGTACGCCGCCAGCACTTCGCGATCACGTAACGGCGTAGTCAGATCGCCCACCCGTGAGGCGGCCGCTTCCAGTTGTTCGACACCGGGTAACCCTCGCAAGGGTCGCAACAGGCTGCGTAACCGACGCATGGTGGTGCGCAGATCGTGTAAAGCTTCAGGGTCAGTACGCTCTCTCAAGCGGGCCTGACAGGCCAGCAGACGAACTTCAAGGCCCAGGATATGAGCCACCAGCCGATCGATCATGGGGGTTTACTCCGTAAACAGCGCCAGGCTGCAAGCTACGAGCTGCAAGCCCGATGAGTCTTGCAACTCGTAGCTTAGAGCCTGCAGCTGCTTTTTGCCTTCAACGCCCCGCGCGCGATTCACGGATATAGAAACGAGCCTTCTCGGCTTTCCTGGTGCAGCCTTCGAATCCTTCGAATTGCTGTTGTGTCTTGGCCGCGGTCAACAGCGACAGGGCCTTGGAGTAGCTGACGGTCCCGGCGAAACCTTCGACTTTGGCCAGGTCCAGTTCATGCCATGCCGCATCCAGGTTACTACCGCAACTGTCGCGGTAGGTGGTCTTTCCAGCACAACCGGCGAGCGCCAGGGCAATCAATGGCACGCAGATCCAGGCTTTCATCACTTACTCCTCAAAAATAGGTCAACAGTCATGCAGGTAAGACGGTGTGGCACCTGAAAAGTGCCGTTGGTCCGCTGTGCGAACTATAACGCTGACGAGAACAACCCTGTGCCGCCATGGAGTGTCGAAAATACGACGCTCTTGCCCCCTCGAACGACCATGACGATTGAAGCATGGCCCTCGATAGGTGCATTGTTGAAGCATTCAAACGAGGGCGATTCATGAAAAAGCGTGTCGCGCTGGTATTGGGCTCGGGTGGAGCCCGGGGTTACGCACATATTGGGGTCATTGAAGAGATCGAACGGCGCGGCTATGACATTGCCTGTATCGCCGGTTGCTCCATGGGCGCGGTGGTGGGCGGGATCTACGCCGCCGGCAAACTCAATGAATACCGCGACTGGATCGAGAGCCTGGATTACCTCGACGTGTTGCGCCTGGTGGACGTCAGTTTTCGTCTGGGGGCGATTCGTGGCGAGAAGGTGTTCGGGCAGATTCGCAAGATCGTCGGCGAGATCAACATCGAAGACTTGCGCATCCCCTATACCGCCGTTGCCGCCGACCTGACCAACCAGCAGGAAATCTGGTTCCAGGAAGGTTGCCTGCACCAGGCGATGCGCGCCTCGGCAGCGATTCCCAGCCTGTTCACCCCGGTGATGCAAGGCAACCGCATGCTGGTCGATGGCGGCATTCTCAACCCGCTGCCGATCGTGCCGGTGGTGTCGAGCCATTGCGACCTGATCATCGCGGTCAACCTCAACTCCACCAACCAGCGCCACTACCAATTGCCGGTGATCCAGCGCCCCGCCGCGTTCAAGACCCGCTTCGACAACCTGATCAGCTCTGTCGGCTCGAAGTTGCCGTTCCGGCGTAAACAGGCTGAACAATTGTTGATCCTGGAACAGGAAGCGTTGAAAGCCGAAGGGGCGGATTTCAACCCGTGGATCGAGTCCGCCGAGCCCGAAGCACAGCAACCCGCGGCCGCCCCGGAAGCCAGTGGCGCGCCCCGCTCCGCCACCGGTTCGTTCATCATCGACAACGTCGGACCGGCGTCCTTGCTCGACTTGATCAACCAGAGTTTCGAGGTGATGCAGACGTCGCTGGCGCAGTACAAGATTGCCGGGTATCCGCCGGACATCCTGATCAACGTGCCCAAGCGCGTGTGCCGGTTTTTCGAGTTCTACAAGGCGCCGGAGCTGATCGCGCTGGGACGGGAGATTGCGCGCGATACGCTGGATCGGTATGAGAATGAGCAGAATTGAACGCCTGAAAGTTCTCGATTGAATGTAATGCCCTCTTCGCGAGCAAGCCCGCTCCCACAGTGAATCTTTGGTGTACACAAAATCCCATGTGGGAGCGGGCTTGCTCGCGAAAGCGCCAGATCAGTCACCACAAAACTTCAAAACTGCTCACTCAACAACCGATACCCCACCCCCGCCTCGGTCACGATAAACCTTGGCCGGGTCGGGTCATCCGCCAGTTTCTGGCGCAAGTGCCCGACCACGATGCGCAGGTAGTGAGTGTCTTCGGTGTGCGTCGGCCCCCAGATATCCTTGAGCAATTGCTGCTGGGTGATCACTCGCCCGGGATGCCGCGCCAGTTGTGCCAGCACGGCGTATTCCTTGCGAGTCAACGCGACTTCGATACCTTCGAGCAACACCCGGCGATACGCCAGGTCGACCGTCAATGGACCGAAGCTCAGCGCCGCTGGCTGGGCTTCGCCCACCGGTGCCTGGCGCAGCAACGCACGAATCCGCGCCAGGAATTCCTGGATGCCGAACGGCTTGGTCACGTAGTCATTGGCGCCGCCATCCAGAGCCTCGACTTTCTGCCCTTCACCGGCGCGCACGGAGAGCACCAGCACCGGCACCGTCGACCACTCGCGAAAATCGCGCAATACCTGCTGGCCGTCCATGTCCGGCAAGCCGAGGTCGAGCACCAGCAAGTCCGGTTTGTTCAATGCCGCCTGGGCCAGGCCTTCACTGCCCGTGCCGGCCTCCAGCACTTTGTAGCCTTGGGAAGCGAGGCTGATGCGCAGGAACTTACGGATCTGCGGTTCGTCGTCGATGACCAGGATGGTCGCGGTCTGGCTCATGAGTTCACATCAACACAAAGAAGTGGCAAGAGAGTAGCGCAAGCACGATCAGGCTTCACTCTCGTATCCCGGCTGAGCCTGTAGCGGCAGGTGCAACGTGATGCCGGTGCCGCGCCCCTCGATGCCGTCGGCGACGCTGATGCGCCCGCCATGGGCACCGACCATGCCCTGACAGATCGCCAGCCCCAGCCCGGTCCCCTGCCCACCCCGATCCCCTCGCGCCGCGGTGTAGAACATGTCGAAAATCTTCGCCCGATCCTCCTCCGGAATCCCCGGGCCTTCATCGCTGACCGAAAAGAACAGCTCACCGTCGTCGGACCCGGCGCGCAATTGCAAACGCCCGTGGGGCGGCGAAAACCGCGCGGCGTTTTCCAGCACGTTGACCAATGCCTGTTCGATGAGCGCGGCGTGCACATACAGCAGCGGTAACTCGGCCGGCACGTCGGTGCTGACTTGCAGCGGCGCAAGGACTGCACGCAGGCGATTGAGCGCACTGCCGACGATATCGGCCGGTGACACCCAGTCCCGCGCCAGCTTCAGGGCTCCGTGGCCGAGGCGGGTCATGTCGAGCAGATTCTGGATATATCGATCAAGGCGCTCGGCTTCATCGCGGGTGCCTTCGAGCAGTTCACGCCGGTCCTCCAGCGGGATCGCTTCACCCAGGGCCAGCAGGCTATCGATACTGCCGCGCATGGACGTCAAGGGTGTGCGCAAATCGTGGGACACCGAAGCCAGCAAGGCACTGCGCAACTGCTCGGTTTCGCCGTGCAGCCGCGCCGCTTCCAGATCATCGGCCAGTTGCGCCCGGGCCAGCGCCTGGGCCAGCGGCTGGCTCAGCGCGGTCAACAAGCGACGGCGCTGGCCGCTCAGGGTCTGGCCTTCCTTGGCGCACACGCCAAGCAGCGCGAGCGGGCCGTCCTCGACCGATAACGGCCACCACCACCAGCGGCCGAACGGCAAGGTGCCGGTGCCCGCACCTGCCGGTTGATCGTGCTGCCAGGCCCAATCGGCGGCGGCGCGCTCAGCTTCGGTGAACTCCAGCGGGCCACCGGTTTCGACTTTCCAGCCGCTCTGCCCGTCGCGGTTGAGCAGGCACAGTTGCACGTCGCTCCAACCGTTGAGGTGCTGGGCGGCCGCACTGACCACGGCCTGGCGGTCGGTGGCGGCCGTCAGTTTGCGTGACAGGTCGAGCAATTCAGTGGTCTCTTCCTGGGTATCGCGCAGCGCCTGCAATTGCCTGCGCTGGCGCGCCGCGAGGTTGCCGGTGAGGGCTGCCATCAACAGGAAAAACAGCAAGGTCAGCACGTCTTCTTCGCGCTGGATGCTCAAAGAAAAAGTCGGTGGAATGAACAGGAAGTCATAGGTCAGGAACGACAGCGCCGCACAGGCCAGCGCCGGCCCGAGACTGCTGCGCACCGCCACCAGCAACACGGCGGCGAGGAACACCAGTGAAATATTGGGCAGTGGCAGAACGCTCGCCACGGCCCAGGCCAGGGCGCTGGCCAGAACCGTCGCGACCACGGCCAACGCGTAGTCGAACCAGACCAGTGACCCCATCGACCGCTGATGGGGTTGATGCTGTTGGTGATCGCCGTCGAGAACGTTGATTTCCAGTCCGCGCGCATTGCGCAGCAGCCGCGCCGCCAGCCCTCCACCGAACAGGCGTCGGCGCAATCTCGGCCGGGACTGGCCGACCAGCACCAGGCTGGCACGCCGTTCGGCGGCATGCTGGATCAGGGTTTTCGCCACCTCACCGGCGCGCAGCAACACCACTTCGCCGCCCAGGCGTTCGGCCAGTTGCTGGGCGCTCTGCAGGCGCAGGCGGGACTGTTCGTCACGCACGCGACCGTTGTCCACGTGCACCAGGCTCCAGGGCAGGTGCCGCCGCTGGGCCACGCGACTGGCATGCCGTACCAGACGCTCGGCCTGAGCATCGCCGTCCACCCCTACCAGCAAACGCCCGCGCACCGCTGGCGCCGCTTGTCCGAGTTGGCGATAGCCCAGGGCCAGATCGTTATCGACCTGAGCCGCCGCGGTTTGCATCGCCAGTTCGCGCAGGGCTGTCAGGTTGGTCTGGGAAAAGAACGCGTCAATGGCCGCCCGCGCCTGCTCCGGCACATAGACCTTGCCGTCGCGCAAGCGCTCGAGCAGTTCCCGTGGCGGCAAGTCGATCAGCAGCAGTTCGTAGGCCTCTTGCAGCACCCAGTCCGGCAGGGTTTCACGGACCTGCACGCCGGTGATGCCACGCACCTGATCGTTGAGGCTTTCCAGGTGCTGGACGTTGACCGTTGTGTAGACATCAATGCCGGCGGCGAGCAGCTCCTGAATGTCCTGCCAGCGTTTTTCGTGACGGCTGCCGGGTGCGTTGCTGTGCGCCAGCTCGTCGACCAGCACCAGCTTCGGTTTGGCGAGGAGCAGACCGTCCAGGTCCATTTCTTCGAGCAACACACCACGGTATTCCGAGCGCACCAACGGCTGCTGCGGCAAGCCGCTGAGCAGTACTTCGGTTTCGGCGCGGCCATGGGTTTCGACGACGCCGGCAATGACCTTCACGCCTTGACGCAGTTGGGTGTGGGCCGCCTGGAGCATGGCGTAGGTCTTGCCGACTCCAGGCGCGGCGCCGAGAAATACCTTGAGCCGGCCACGGCCATCGCGGGGCAGGTCTGCTAACAGCGCGTCGGCGCGGCCGGAGTTGCTCATGCTTGGAGTTCTCGTCTTTCAGATGTTGATGTAGTGATTGTCAAACCGTCTTCGCGAGCAAGCCCGCTCCCACAGGAGTACGCATTCCAATTGTGGGAGCGGGCTTGCTCGCGAATGGCAGCACCACGGACCTAAAGCTTTTCCAGCGCCAGATTCAACTCAAGCACATTCACCACCGGAGGGCCTACCTGTGGCTGCTCGATGTGCACGTCCAGCAGCTGTTGCAGTGACGCGACCGGCAGATTGCGCGCCGCCGCGACACGCGCCAGTTGATAGGCAATCGCCGCCGGTGGCAAGTGCGGATCGAGACCGCTGCCCGACGTCGTGACCAGCGCCAACGGCACCGGTCCCTGGCCGGGCACCAGCAGCTTGCCGGCTTCGTCGATCACCCGCGTGGCCAGGGCCGGGTTGCTCGGCGACAGGTTGCTGGCGCTGCTCGATACGGTGGCAAAGGCACCGGCCGAAGGACGCGGGTGGAACCAGGCGTCACCGACGAAATCCTGGGCGATCAGCGAGGAACCACGGACCTTGCCCTCGGCATCGCGCACCAGGCTGCCGTTGGCCTGATCCGGGAACGCGACCTGGGCAACGCCGGTAACCACCAGTGGATAGGCGACGCCGGTGATCAGCGTCATCAGGACCAGCAGGCTCAGGGCCGGGCGTATCAATGTGGGCATTTCAAAATCCTCGAATTCGTAATTCAATCAATTGGACCGTGTCGCATTCTTCGCGAGCAGGCTCGCTCCCACAGGGCGAAAGCATTTCAAATGCGGGAGCGAGCCTGCTCGCGAAGGCGGTGCATCTGGCACCCCGCGCAGGTCAAACCAGATGCAACGCCGTCAACAGCATGTCGATCGCCTTGATGCCCACGAACGGCACCAGGATCCCGCCCAGGCCATAGATCAGCAGATTGCGTCGCAGCAATGCCGCCGCACTCGCCGCCTGCACGCGCACGCCGCGCAATGCCAGGGGAATCAGCACCACGATGATCAACGCGTTGAAAACGATCGCCGACAGAATCGCGCTCTGCGGACTGCTCAGGTGCATCACGTTGAGCACGCCCAGTTGCGGGTAGATCGCGGCGAACAGCGCCGGCAGGATCGCGAAGTACTTGGCCACGTCGTTGGCGATGGAAAAGGTGGTCAGCGCACCGCGGGTGACCAGCAATTCCTTGCCGATCTGCACCACGTCCAGCAACTTGGTCGGGTCGCTGTCGAGGTCGACCATGTTGGCCGCTTCACGTGCCGCCTGCGTGCCGTCGTTCATCGCCATGCCGACGTCCGCCTGGGCCAGTGCCGGGGCATCGTTGGCGCCGTCGCCGCACATGGCGACCAGGCGACCGTCGTTTTGCTCGTGACGAATGCGCGCCAGTTTTTTCTCCGGCGTGGCTTCCGCCAGCACATCGTCCACACCGGCCTCAGCGGCGATGGCGGCTGCAGTCAACGGGTTGTCGCCGGTGACCATGACCGTGCGAATACCCAGCTTGCGCAACTCGGCGAAACGCTCGCGGATGCCGGGCTTGACCACGTCCTTGAGGTGGATCGCGCCGAGCAACTTGCCCTCGGCGCAGACCAGCAAGGGGGTGCCGCCGCTTTGCGCGATCTTGTCGATTTCGCGGGACAAGGCCGGTGCCAGGTCAGCACGTTTCAGGCCGACGAAGGCCAGCAATGAATCCACCGCGCCCTTGCGGTACACACGCCCTTGATAGTCAACACCGGACAAGCGGGTTTCGGCACTGAATGGCACGGCTGTCAGCACGTCGGCGGACGGCTCCGGTTGCGGATGAGTGCCACGCAGGTACTCGACGATCGACTTGCCTTCAGCGGTGTCGTCGGCCAGCGACGCCAGCAACGCGCCTTCGGCCAATTCCCTGGCTGTCACGCCTGGCGCGGCATACACCGCCGAGCAACGACGGTTACCGAAGGTGATGGTGCCGGTCTTGTCCAGCAACAGGACGTGCACGTCCCCCGCCGCCTCCACCGCACGACCGGACTTGGCGATCACGTTCAGGCGCACCAGACGATCCATGCCGGCGATACCAATGGCCGACAACAGACCGCCGATGGTGGTCGGAATCAAGGTGACCAACAGCGCCACCAGGAACACCAGCGGCAGGCTGCCATTGGCGAAGTGGGCGAACGGTTGCAGGGTGACGACCACCAGCAGGAAAATCAGGGTCAGGCCGATCAGCAGGATGTCGAGCGCCACTTCGTTCGGGGTTTTCTGGCGTTTGGCGCCTTCGACCAGGGCGATCATGCGGTCCAGGGTCGACTCGCCTGGGTTGGCGGTGATCTTCACCAACAGCCAGTCGGACACCAGCCGTGTGTTGCCGGTGACGGCCGAGCGGTCGCCGCCGGACTCGCGAATCACCGGGGCCGATTCACCGGTAATCGCCGCTTCGTTGACCGCTGCGATGCCTTCGAGCACTTCGCCGTCACCGGGAATCATCTCCCCAGCTTCGACACGCACCACATCGCCCTTGCGCAGACTCGTGGCCGGCACCACCTGGAAGGTGCCATTGCTGGTTTTGCGCCGGGCGCTCAAGCCTTCGCTGCCGGCCTTGAGGCTGTCGGCGCGAGCCTTGCCGCGACCTTCGGCCAAGGCTTCGGCGAAGTTGGCGAACAACACGGTGAACCACAGCCACACGGCAATTTGCGCGGCGACGAAGGTCGGTACGGCCGTATCGGGAATGAAGCACAGCACGGTAGTCAGGATCGCGGTCAGTTCGACCACCAGCATCACCGGCGCACGTTGCAATTGCCGTGGGTCGAGCTTGACGAAGGCTTGCACCAGCGCCGGGCGCCACAGGGCCGAGATCGCGGTTTTCGGTTGTTCCGGCGCCTTGACGGCGACGGTTTTGGATACGGGCATATTCATCTTCAACTTCCTCAGAAGGCCATGCTCAGATGTTCAGCAATCGGGCCCAGTGCCAGGGTCGGCAGGAAGGTCAGGCCACCCACCAGCAAAATGGTCACGGTCAGCAAGGTCACGAACAGCGGGCCGTGGGTCGGGAAGCTGTTCTGGCCGATCGGCGCGGTTTTCTTCATCGCCAGGCTGCCGGCCAGGGCCAGAACCGGGAGGATGTAACCGAAGCGACCGATCAACATGCCCAGGCCCAGCATCAGGTTGTGAAACGGCGTGTTGGCACCGAAGCCACCGAACGCCGAACCGTTGTTGGCACTGGCCGAGGTGTAGGCGTAGAGCAACTGACTGAAACCGTGGGCGCCCGGGTTGCTCACAGCAGCCACCGGACCTGGCAGGCTGGCGGCAATCGCGCCGAGCACCAATACGCCAATCGGCATGACCATCAGGGTCACCACCAGCAATTGCACTTCCCTGGCTTGCAGTTTCTTGCCGAGGTACTCCGGCGTACGACCGATCATCAGGCCGGCGAGGAACACCGCGATCAGCACGTTGAGCAACATGCCGTAGAGCCCGGCACCGACGCCGCCGAAGATCACCTCGCCAACCATCATGTTGACCAGCGCGACCATGCCGCTCAGCGGGTTGAGGCTGTCGTGCATGCCATTGACCGAACCGTTGGACGCCGCCGTGGTGGTTACCGACCAAAGCACCGTGGCGGTAGTGCCGAAACGCGCTTCCTTGCCCTCCAGCGGCGCAGTCTGCTCGACGGCTACGTTGTTCAGGGTCGGGTTCGGCTGGTATTCAGCCCATAGCGAGGTCGCGCCGCCGATCAGGAACAGCGCCAGCATGCAGGCGATGATCGCGCGACTCTGACGCAGGTCCTTCACGTAGTGGCCGAAGGTGAACACCAGTGCCACCGGGATCAGGATGATCGAGGCCACTTCGAACAGGTTGCTCCAGGCCGTCGGGTTCTCGAACGGATGCGCCGAGTTGACGCCGAAGAAGCCGCCACCGTTGGTACCCAATTGCTTGATCGCAATCTGGCTGGCAGCCGGGCCCAGGGGAATGACCTGGTCGACGCCTTGCACCGTCACCGCATTCACATACTGCGCGAAGGTTTGCGGCACGCCCTGCCAGACCAGGTACAGCGCCAGCAGCAGGCACAGCGGCAGCAGGCCGTAGAGGGTGGCGCGGGTCATGTCGACCCAGAAGTTGCCCAGCGATGCCGTGGATTTGCGGCCGATGCCGCGGCACAGCGCAACCAGTACGGCCAGACCGGTGGCGGCGCTGACGAAGTTCTGCACGGTGAGGCCGGCCATCTGGCTCAGGTAGCTCAGGGACGCTTCGCCGCTGTAGGACTGCCAGTTGGTGTTGGTCATGAAACTGACGGCGGTGTTGAACGCCTGCGTCCACTCCTGACCCGGCAGGTTTTGCGGGTTCAGCGGCAGATGGTCCTGGAACAGCAGGATCGCGAACAGCAGCAGGAAACCCGCAAGGTTGAAGGCGAGCAAGGCCAGGGTGTACTTCTGCCAACTCTGTTCGGCGTGCGGATCGACGCCGGCCAGCCGATAGCAACCGCGTTCGACCGGGCCCAGGACCGGCGACAGCCACGTGCGCTGCCCCTCCATCACCTTGTAGTAGAAGCGCCCGAGAAACGGCGCCGGGACCAAGACCAGGGCGAAAAACCCGAGGATCAGCCAATAGTCATAACTGTGCATAGCCGCTCCTAGTTCCGGTCCGCGCGCAACAGCGCAACCAACAGATAAATGAACAGCCCCACTGCCAACAGCAGTGACACTCCGTCCAGAACGCTCATGGAAGTTCTCCGTGTTACGGCGTATTGCCGCGTGTGGAGTCATTGTCGGAAAGGAGGCTGTAAAGGAGCGAGACCGAGGGTGCGGGCCGGACATAAAGAAAGCGTAAAGAGTGGGTTTACGCTGGGGTTACGGGGAGAGCGAAGGCCTTGCGATACGCAAAAAACCACGAGGGTCGTACCTGGAACGCCAAATTGTGCGCAAGGGTGGTGAGTGACGGCGGCAACTCATGGATAATCGAACCTGATTGGCGCGACGCAACCAAATGGATCAAGAACTCTTGCACCTCCCCGCTCGCGCCTGCAAGCTACCGCCATTCGCATTACTGAAAAAGGCTGGCCCAACGTGCGTATCCTCATTACCGGCGGAGCCGGCTTCATCGGCTCGGCCCTTGTTCGCGAGCTGATTCAACACACCGGGCATGAAGTGCTCAACCTGGACAAACTGACGTATGCCGGCAATCTCGAATCGCTGACCAGCATCGCCAACGACACGCGCTACGAGTTCGTTCAGGCCGATATCGTTGACCAGGCCACCGTCAGTGCAGTGCTGGCCCGTTTCCAGCCTCACTCGATCATGCATCTGGCAGCGGAGTCCCACGTCGATCGTTCCATCGACGGGCCATCTGAATTCATCCAGACCAACATCGTCGGCACCTACAGCCTGCTCGAAGCCACCCGTGCCTATTGGCAAGCCCTCCCGGAGCCTGAGAAAAGCGCGTTCCGCTTCCATCACATCTCCACTGACGAGGTTTACGGCGACCTGCACGGTGTCGACGACCTGTTTACAGAAACGACGCCCTACGCCCCCAGCTCGCCCTACTCCGCCAGCAAGGCCGCGTCCGACCATCTGGTCCGCGCCTGGCAGCGAACCTATGGCTTGCCGGTGCTGCTGACCAATTGCTCGAACAATTACGGGCCTTTCCACTTCCCCGAGAAACTCATTCCGCTGGTCATCCTCAATGCTCTGGCCGGCAAGCCGCTGCCGGTGTATGGCAATGGCCTGCAAGTGCGCGACTGGCTGTTCGTCGAAGATCACGCCCGGGCACTGCTCAAGGTGGTGACCACCGGCACCGTCGGCGAGACCTACAACATCGGCGGGCACAACGAACAAAAGAACATCGACGTGGTGCGCGGCATCTGCGCCCTGCTCGAAGAACTGGCACCGCACAAGCCTGAGGGCGTTGCGCATTACGCCGACCTGATCACGTTCGTCCAGGACCGCCCTGGACATGACTTACGCTACGCAATCGATGCCGGCAAGATTGAACGCGAACTGGGCTGGGTGCCCGAAGAGACCTTCGAAACCGGCCTGCGCAAAACCGTTCAATGGTACCTGGATAACCTGGAGTGGTGCCGCCGTGTCCAGGACGGCAGCTATCAAGGTGAACGCCTTGGCGCCATCAATCCCAAGGAGCTGCTCGCATGATGAAAGGCATCGTTTTGGCGGGTGGCTCGGGCACGCGCCTGCACCCGATTACGCTCGGCGTGTCGAAGCAGCTGTTGCCGGTCTACGACAAGCCCATGATCTACTATCCGATCTCGGTGCTGATGCTGGCCGGCATCAAGGATATCCTGCTGATCTCCACCCCGCAGGATCTGCCGCAGTATCGCAATCTGCTGGGTGACGGCAGCCAGTTCGGGGTGAACTTCAGCTTTGCCGAGCAGCCTTCACCGGACGGTCTGGCCCAGGCTTTCCTGATTGGCGAGGAGTTCATCGGCGATGACCCTGTGTGCCTGATCCTGGGCGACAATATCTTCCACGGTCAGCACTTTGGCGAACAGTTGCAGAACGCGGCACAACGCTGCTCCGGCGCCACCGTGTTCGGTTACTGGGTCAAGGACCCCGAGCGCTTCGGTGTCATCGACTTCGACAGCGATGGCCGTGCGCTGTCGATCGAGGAAAAACCGAAAAAGCCGAAATCCAGCTATGCCGTTACCGGACTGTATTTCTATGACAATGACGTGATCGAGATTGCCAAGGCGGTGAAACCTTCACCTCGCGGCGAGCTGGAAATCACCGACGTCAACAACGCCTATCTGCAACGCGGCGACCTGCAGGTCGAGCGTTTTGGCCGAGGTTTCGCCTGGCTCGACACCGGCACCCACGACAGCTTGCTCGAAGCCTCTCAATACGTGCAGACCATCGAACACCGCCAAGGCCTCAAAGTCGCCTGCCTCGAAGAAATAGCCTATGAAAATGGCTGGATCGACCGCGAACAGCTGCTGGAGCGCGCCCGGTACTTTGGCAAGACGGGTTATGGCCAGTACCTGGCCAAACTGGCAGGGGATGAGCAATGAACCTGTGTGAGCCCGATTTGCCTCGTGAGGAGACTGGGCTGCAGCCATGAAAGTACTCATCAATGGCCGCAACGGCCAGGTCTCGCATGAGCTGCAACGGCGGCTGGGGGCTGTCGGCGAACTGATCGTATTGGGTCGCGATCAGCTCGATCTCGCGCAACCCGATCAGATTCGCCGCCAGGTGCAAAACGTCAGGCCCGACCTGATCATCAACGCGGCGGCCCATACCGCGGTTGACCTGGCAGAAAGCGAGCCGCAAGCAGCCTTTGCCATCAACGCAATCGCTCCCGGCATCCTCGCCGAAGAGGCGCTGGCTCTGGACATTCCGTTGATACATTACTCCACGGACTATGTTTTCGACGGGTTGAAAGCCGGCCCCTACAACGAGGACGACACACCCAATCCGCTCGGGGTATACGGCAAGAGCAAGCTGGCCGGTGAACAGGCCATCAAGGACGTGCAAGGCAGACACCTGATCCTGCGTACCAGTTGGGTCTATTCAACCCATGGCCGCAACTTTCTGCTGACGATGCAGCGCTTGCTGCAAGAGAAACCGGAATTACGCGTAGTCGCCGATCAAATCGGAGCCCCTACCTGGGCCGGCACAATCGCCAACAGCACCCTTGCACTGATTGAGCGCTGGCGGGCGAACGAGGTGGCCAACTGGGGCACTTATCACCTTAGCGCTCAAGGTGAGACCTCCTGGTTCGGCTTCGCCCAGGCAATCGGCGAAGCATTGCGACAACAGGGCAAGCCCTGCGCCACCCTGTTACCGATCCCGTCCAGCGACTACCCGACGCCTGCTGCCCGGCCGCTCAACTCGCGTCTGGATTGCAGTCGCTTGCAACGCGATTGGGGCGTCAGTCAACCTGACTGGCAGACGGCGCTGCGAGAGTGCCTGGCCGAACAGACCTGAACATCAACGGCAGCCCGCACCTGACTTGAAATACGACGTACCCGCATCGCAGCGGCGTCGTGTAGCAGACAGGCGGGCTTGCTCGCGAAAGCGGCATTTGCAGCAACGACGCCCCCGACTGACGCACAAAATTCGCACAATCAGTCGCGAACATCTCCGATACGACGCCTTTCAGCCCATTACGACGCACCCTGGCGAAATGGCACGCCCACTGCACCGGCCTCCCCCCGAGCGTTCCAAACCACTCAGGGAGCAAGCGCATGAACACACAACTCAAACCCACGCTGGGCACGTTGCATCTGTGGGGTATTGCCGTCGGGCTGGTGATTTCCGGGGAATATTTCGGCTGGAGTTATGGCTGGGGCGTGGCCGGGACCTTGGGCTTTCTGGTGACCTCTTTCATGGTCGCCACGATGTACACCTGCTTCATCTTCAGTTTCACCGAGCTGACCACCGCCATTCCTCATGCTGGAGGCCCCTTTGCCTACAGCCGTCGCGCGTTTGGGGAAAAAGGCGGATTGATCGCCGGCCTGGCGACATTGATCGAATTCGTCTTCGCCCCACCGGCGATTGCCCTGGCCATCGGCGCCTATCTCAATGTCCAGTTTCCAGCCCTGGACCCGAAACACGCGGCAGTCGGTGCCTACATCCTGTTCATGGGTCTCAACATCCTCGGCGTGAAACTGGCGGCGACCTTCGAGCTGGTGGTCTGCGTGTTGGCAGTCGCTGAATTGCTGGTGTTCATGGGCGTGGTCGCGCCGGCGTTCAGCTTCAGCAACTTCGCCCTCAATGGCTGGGCCGGCAGCGACGTGTTCGGCGCTCCGGCGATCGCCGGCATGTTCGCGGCGATCCCCTTTGCCATCTGGTTCTTCCTGGCCATCGAAGGCGCCGCCATGGCCGCCGAAGAAGCCAGGGACCCGAAACGCACCATTCCCAAGGCCTACATCAGCGGTATTTTGACTTTGGTGCTGCTGGCGATGGGCGTGATGTTCTTCGCCGGTGGCGTCGGCGACTGGCGCACCCTGTCGAACATCAACGACCCGCTGCCCCAGGCGATGAAAACCGTGGTCGGCGAAAGCTCGGGCTGGCTGCACATGCTGGTGTGGATCGGCCTGTTCGGCCTGGTGGCGAGTTTCCACGGCATCATCCTTGGCTATTCACGCCAGTTCTTCGCCCTCGCCCGCGCCGGCTACCTGCCGGCGTCCCTGGCCAGATTGTCGCGCTTCCAGACGCCGCACCGGGCGATCATCGCCGGCGGCGTGATCGGCATCGCGGCGATCTACAGCGACGGTTTGATCAACCTCGGCGGCATGACGCTGACGGCGGCGATGATCACCATGGCGGTGTTCGGCGCCATCGTCATGTACATCATGAGCATGCTCAGCCTGTTCAAACTGCGCAAAACCGAACCAAACCTGGAGCGCACCTTCCACGCCCCGTGCTACCCGCTGGTGCCGTTCATTGCCCTTTTGCTGGCGGTGGTGTGCCTGGTGGCGATGGCCTGGTTCAACACCTTGATCGGCCTGATCTTCCTGGGCTTCATGGCCGCAGGTTTCGTGTACTTCACGCTCACCGCGCAATTGCGCGCCGACGCACCGGCGGACGCGATGCTGACCGGACATTGAATGCGTTCGGGTGAACCTTGAACAACAGGCATAGAATGGGGGTGATAGCGATGGAACTGCGACGAAACCCCGTCACTCAAAGTGCTATACGCGATCGGTTGGCGAACCCTCGTCGACCCGCCTGCTTTTCAAGGAGAGTCCTATGCCCTGGTATGCCTGGTTGATTCTGGTCGTTGCCATTGGCTCGATCGTTGGTGGTCTGATGATGCTGCGCGACACCGCCCACAAAGTCGAACTGACCGAAGAGCAACGTAAGCGCGTCGCCGAACGCAATGCGGAAATGGACGCCAAGGAAGCGCAGGACCGCTGAATGAAAACCCCGCCTTGGACGGCGGGGTTTGTTTTTGCGTGGCCTCCCCTGAAATCATGCCGCTTTGTACCCATATCGAAGCATCTGCATGCTTTTTAGAAGTAGAAGTACAGTCACCATGCAATTTTCATTGGTTAATATGGGCCGCATTGATGCGGAGATATCAGATGCGTTACTCGCAGGACCATAAAGCCCAGACCCACCAACGCATAATCAAGGAAGCTTCAGCGCGATTTCGACGCGACGGTATCGGCGCGACCGGGCTGCAGCCCCTGATGAAAGCACTGGGCCTGACTCACGGTGGCTTTTACTCGCACTTCAAGTCCAAAGACGAACTGGTAGAGAAAGCCTTGCAAGAGGCTGGCGCACAAGTCGACGAATTGTGCGCGCAAATCTTCGCCGAGGAGCATCCTCTCGAAGCCTTCATCGACGCTTACCTTTCCGAATGGCATCAAACCTCACCTCACGAGGGTTGCCCGCTGCCGACCATTTCTTCCGAACTGGGACTGCGTGGCCAACCGAGTCCGACCAGCGACGTCGTGCTCCAGGCGCGACTCGACCAGATCCGGCATACCCTTGACGGAGAGCGCACCGCCGACCGTAGCATCGTCATCATGTCGACGCTGGTCGGCGCCTTGCTGTTATCGCGCAGCGTGGCCGACGCCGGGTTTGCCCAACGGATTCTCGACGTCGCACGCGAACACCTCAAACACCCGCAGGATTAACCCTGCCAACGCTTGAACAGCACACTGGCATTGACCCCGCCAAATCCGAAGCCGTTGGACAACGCATATTCGATGGCCATCGGCCGTGCGCTGCCATGAACAATGTCCACGCCCTCAGCGGCAGGGTCCGGGTTTTCGAAATTGAGGGTCGCGGGCACGACCTGATCGCGGATCGCCAGCAGCGTAAAGATCGCTTCGAGTCCACCCGCTGCACCGAGCAAATGCCCGGTCGCCGACTTGGTCGATGTCACGGCAATGCCGTTTTGCGCCCCGAACAACGCCTTGATCGCCGCCAGCTCCCCCAGATCCCCCACCGGAGTCGAGGTTGCATGAGCATTCAGATGCTGGACCTGAGCCGGTGAAACACCGGCCTGTGCCAATGCCAACGACATCGCTCGCCGCGCACCGCTGCCGTCCTCGGGACCGGCGGTCAGGTGATAGGCATCGGCGCTGGTGCCGTAGCCGACCAGCTCCGCCAGGGGTTGGGCGCCCCGGGCCAGTGCATGGTCCAGAGACTCGATGACCAGCAGCCCGGCCCCTTCACCCATGACAAAGCCATCGCGACCACTGTCGAAAGGTCGTGAAGCTCGCTCAGGCGTGTCGTTGTAAGCGCTGGACAAGGCGCGAGCAGCCGCGAACCCGGCAAGGCTGACCCGATCGATCGCCGCTTCCGCACCGCCGCACACCGCGATATCCGCCTCACCCGCACGAATCATTCGCGCCGCGTCGCCAATCGCCTGAACCCCGGCGGCGCATGCCGTGACCGGCGCGCCCAATGGCCCCTTGAAGCCATGCTGGATCGACACATGACCGGCCGCGAGGTTGACCAGAAATGAAGGAATAGTGAATGGAGACAAACGCCTCGGACCACGGCTATCGGTGGTACGCACCGCGTCGGCAATCGCACCGAAACCGCCCACACCTGAACCGATGATGGTAGCCGTGCGCTCCTGGGCATTGGCATCCAGCGCCTGCCACCCGGCTTGCTCCAGCGCCTGACGCGCGGCTTCCATGGCGAACAGAATGAAGCGGTCCATCTTCTTCTGCTCCTTGGGTGGGGTCGCCCGGTCCGGATCGAAACCCGCCTGGGGATCATCAGCCAGCGTCGGCACCGCACCGCCGACCGTGGCCGGCAGATCGGCAACCACCGCATCCGGCAGATTGCGCAACCCCGAACGGCCGGCCAGCAGCCGCTCCCAGACCACTTCGACACCGCTTCCCAGCGGCGACACCAGGCCCATGCCTGTTACAACCACACGACGATCACTCATACCGCTCACACCTCGATCTGGTTGATGCCACTTACCGATAACGGGCAGCAGCCTTGCTTTTGGACAGGTTAGGCGCCATCACAAGACGCGCCGCCACGAACGCATTCCAATCCGCCGCATCGGGCAATGAAGGAATGGTGATCAATTCACCCTGATCCAGACCTGACAATGCAGCATCGACCATCTCACCCGCCTCCATCACCATGTCCGCAGGAATTTGTGACGCATCGATGCCGGAGCGCTCCCAGATCTCGGTTCGGGTCACACCGGGCAGCACCGCCTGGATCTTCACCCCGGTGCCGTCCAGTTCGGCGTTCAACGATTGAGTCAGGCTCAATACGTAGGCCTTGCTGGCGCTGTAGGTCGCGTTGAAACGCTCTGGAAACAAGGCCACCACCGACGCAATATTGATGATTGTGCCGCGCCCGGCCTTGGTAAAACCGGCTGCAGCCGCCGCGGCCAATCGCGTGACAGCGGTGATATTCAACTGAATCATTCGCTCCAGTTGGTCGAGATCGGCATTGGCCAAAAGCCCGTCCGCCGCCACACCGGCGTTATTGAGCAACAGACTGATACTCGAATCGCTGCGTAACCGCTGTTCGAGTTGCAGCACGTCTGCTTTTTGAGTCAGGTCCGCCTTCAGCACTTCAACCTTGATCCCATGGTCCGAGCGCAGTTTGCTCGCGGCCGCCTCCAGTCGCTGCTCGTCGCGCGCCACCAGCAATAAATCAAAACCACGGGCCGCCAACCGCTCGGCGTAAACCGCCCCGATGCCGGACGAAGCACCGGTGACAAGGGCCGTACCTTGGGATTGAACTGAATTCATGACGGTGCTCCTGAAGGATGCTAAGGGACGCCTGACACCAGGGCACGCCGGCGCAAGCGGTATTTATTATAGTCATAATCCAAAGGCAATATGATAGTCGTAATTTTAATTCTCGAGAAACGCTCGGCTCTCGTCGGTGACCCTGCCAGAATGAGAGTAGACCCTGAATGAACATGAAACCGCGCCGGGCCTATGCGATGGAATGAATGGTATGGCGGGCTAACCGATAAATGGTGAGGGAGGAACAAAGCGGATTAAGGGTACCGAGGGGACAGGGGGCGCATGGGTTGAACCAGTCCTTGAAGCTATCAAGCGAGGCCAGATCAGCCCTGGGCTCGTAATTGCGAGTGTTTCTCACCCTTGCTGTTTGGTAACAAATGCAGGAAAATCCAAAAAAATTTAACCAGATGTAAATTTTTCAACCTGGATGACGATAACTTTCCAGAAACATTTTTGGAGCGTCTGTCCAAACTTTCAGAGCGTGCGATGAATATTCCAGTAAATACAATTGATACTCCCCGACATGAAGTTGCTGAAGTAAAGGAGCTTATTGGTAGCCTCTGGAGCCAACGGCCGATTGTTTTACTGTTTACTGCACTGACTGTTACCGCCGCCATTGCTTATGCTCTATTGGCAACTCCGGAATATGAAGTCGAAACGACTGTTCGACCTGTTCCAATGGCAGACCTGGACGAGTTGAACGAGTCCGGACTTTACAAAATCCTGCCAAATGATGCGTTGAATAACGTTGGCTCATCTATGCAATCTTATGATGTCCGTCTGAAATTCTTCCAGGCCAACCCGCAGTTCCTTGCACCCTTGCAAGCACCAGGGCAATCCATTGAAGAAGCATTTGAAAAATTCAACGAAAAAGCATTTTCTCTTGAAAAAATCGACCCTAGAAAGAGCTCCAGCCTTACCGAAGCCGTTGGCCTTAGTCTCAGGTATCCTCAGGGTGTAGATGGCGTAGGCATCTTGAAAGCCTTTACCGACTACGTCGTCAAAACCGAGAAAGAAAAAGCTGCCGCAAACTTGAAAACACTCGTTGCCAACCGTATCGACAACGTGGAAAAGAAGCTGGAGTCAAAAAAATCGGTCTATGAGGCGGAAAGAGATTCAAAAATCGCCCACTTGCTGGAAAAAGACAAGTTAAAAAAGCAAACACTTCAAGACGAACTCAAAGCACTGCGTCAACAACTGCAAAGCCGCAGACAAAACCGTATCAAAGAACTTGATGAAGCCATCGTCATCGCCAAGAAACTCGGCATTGTAAAACCCACCACGCCCTCGGCGCTGGGAGATGGAGAGCAGGCACATCAGGGCAACATGATCCGCACTGAAGTCAACAATCAGAAAATACCGCTGTACTTCCTGGGACAGGCGGCACTGGAAGCAGAACGCGCCACCCTGGTAACTCGTAATTCCGATGACTTCACCGAGCCGCGTATTGATGAGATTCAAAAAGAACTCAGCCTGCTGGCTACAAACCGCGAAGCGGCACTTCTCAAAGAGCGGGATAATCCTGAGCTGTTTCTCAAGGACTTCGCAGACATTCGCGGAGAGTTGACTCACTTGAAACAGCTGAGTGTAAACTTCGATCAATTCAATCTGGTACAAGTTGATAAAGATGCGACAGCACCTCAAGCGCCTATAAAACCGAAGAAAGCCCTGATCGTCGGATTTGGCCTGGTCTTCGGACTCATACTCGGCGTGGGTGTCGCCATTCTGCGTCGTGCCCTGCTTTCAATGCATTCATCTCGTCGTTGATTGTCGAGGACTGCGCTTGCTCTGCAGGCGCAGTCTGACTTGAACCATTGCTTTAATACCCGCCTTTATCGTCGTAAAAACCAACATCGTTTTTTCGACGCCCTATCTTGTCCAACGCGATACGCCAAGAGCGGTTAACAGGCGACAACTTATTCGCGCAGTGTCTCTGGTGAAGTGGTCGCTTGATCATTCCCACTCAACCAGACATTGACGTTCTCGACACTTTCTTCCGACAACTTTCCGGCCCAGCGATTCAGGATAAAAAGGTTGGTTATAAAGTCGTACTGAGTCTTGAGCAGATCGCGACGTGCCGTGAACTCGTTCTGCACCGCAGTCAATACATCCACGGCATTGACCACGCCATAGGCGAATGCCTTTTCTGCCGCGATGCGCGACTGCTCGGCCGAAGCCAGTGCATTGCGATTGGCATGAATCTTTTCCACGCTTGAGTCTGCAGTCAAATACGCGTTAGTCGTTTCCTTGACCACCTGACGACGTGTCGCCACCAATTGCTGTTCTGCGGTGAGCTGATCCTGATACAACTGCCTGACCCGCGCGGACGTCGCACCACCGCTATAGATCGGAATCTGTACCCCCACACCCGCGACATAGCTATCGGTCTGCGGCGCCAACGAATTGTTGTAACCCTCGTTGGTCTGTTGTGCGCTCAGGTTCAGATTGACCGTGGGATAGTGCCCGCCCTTACCGGCGCGCAGGGCAGCCTCGGCAGCCTCCTGCGCATTTTCACTGGCCTTGATCGCCGGATTGTCGGCGATCGCCAAATTCACCCAACTCTCCAGGCTTTCGGCGGACACCTTCAATTCGACGTCATTACGCACACGGCTGAGCTTCTCTTTGACCGGCCGTCCGATAATCTCCGACAACGCAACCCGGCTCAGACTGGACTGGTTACGTGCTTCGACTTCCTGGGCGGCCAGCGAATCGACTCGAGCCTGGAGATCCAGCAAATCGGTAACCATTGCCATTTGTTTGCTGTAGAGCGCACTGACCCGGTCGAGGTTTTTCTGGGTAGCCCTGCGCTCGGCCTGCACCAGTTCAAGTTCATCATCGGCAGCCAATGCAGCGAAGTAACGCTGCGCAAGATCCACCGTGGCTTCGGCCTGAGCCTCCTTTGATTCGGAGTCCGCCTGCTTTGCCAGGCTTTTGAAGTGCTGGTAGTTTTCCCAGGCAGCCTTGTTATACAAAGGCTGGGTCAACCCCACCGAATAATTGCGGCTGTCGTAGGCCTCGTCGATCTGAATGTTGTTCTGTTTGATCCGGTTGAATCCGGCGTTAGCCGTCACCGAAGGCAACAGACTGCCAAATGCCTGGTTTTGCTGTTCGACCCCGGATTGCGCCTTGGAGTAAGAAGCGATCACCCGAGGGTCTTCCAGGCGTGACTCGCGGTACAACTGCATCAAGTCAACCGAGTAGTTCTGTTTACTGACCGAAGCCGTTGGCGGTGTCGTGATAGAGGACCGGGCGACGGGCGCTTCGGCGGCGTGGACAGGCAATGCCATCGAACCCATCACCAGGCAGGGAAACAGACGCACGATCACTCCTCGATCATCGACTGGGCGATAACGTTACGTGCCGGCTGCATCAAGTACTGCAGCATGGTGCGCTCTCCGGTGCTGATCAATACGTCTGCCGGCATGCCCGCCAACAGCTTGCGATCACCCAGTTTGCGCGCCCCTTCCCGAGTCACGCTGATCCGGGCCAGGTAATACGGCGCACTGGTTTTCTCGTTGATCAGGCGGTCGCCGGAAACACTGGTCACTCGACCTTCGATGACAGGCGTCGTGGCCGTGTTGAAGGCATTGAAGCGAATGTCCGCCAACTTGCCGACAGCGATTCGGTCGATGTCATTGGGCGAGACCTGCGCTTCGACCACCAGATCGGAAACCGATGGAACGATATCCAGCAAGGGCGTCGCGGGTCGCACAACGCCACCGATGGTGTGAACCGTCATGCCGATCACCATCCCGTCATCCGGAGCGCGGATAACCACCCTGCTCAGGCGATCCTCCAGCGCCGAGGCTTTTTCCTGCAAGTCATAGGCCTTGGTCTGGGTCTCTGCCAACTGCCTGGTAACGTCGGCGCTGAAGTCCTTGTCGATCTGCAGGATCTGCAACTGGGTTTCGTTGATCTGCAACCTGGTCTTGATGTTGGTCGAGCGGTGATCCGCCACTTCAGACTTGAGCAAGTCCAGCTTGCGTGCCTGTTCGAGCATGCGCTGTTTGTCGACAAAACCCTGGGCCAGCAATTCTTTCAATTCGGCAATTTCGCCGCTATAGGATTCCTGCAAGCTGGTCTTGGTACCGATCATGGTGTCGGTTCCCTTGATTTGCTGATTCAACTGACCAATACGCTCTTGCAGGACCGAGATTTGTCCAAGTCGCGAGCTACGCCTTGCGTTGAACACCTGAGTCTCGCCGTAACGCGCCTCGGCACCTCGCTGATTATCGGAAATGAGGTCCTTCGGGAATGCGATCGCCGGCAGGTCATCCCGCTCGGCGAGCAGGCGCGCCTCCATTGTCCTGGCAGCAATCAACTGGCTGCGGGTCATTTCGTATTCGGAGCGCAGTTGAGCGTCATCGAGCACGATGATCGGGTCGCCTTTTTTCACGACATCGCCATCATGGGCAAGCAGATCCTTGACGATGCCGCCCTCCAGATGCTGCACCGTCTTGCGATAGGTTTGCACGGTGACGACACCCGGCGCGTAAGCCGCGCCGTCCAGCGGAGCAAACGCCGCCCATCCGCCGAACAGGCCGAACGTCACCAATACAATGAGAAATCCTTTACGGCGTACGGATCTGTCGGACATGGGCAGATCTGCGAAAGTATCGGCAGGAGTAGTGAGCGTGCGGTTCATCGATAACTTCCTGTCAAACTTCGGTCGAAGCGACTTCTGTGCCTGCCCGTGCGCCAGGCTTTTGCTGGGCGGCCAATTGATTCGCGTTGAGTTGCGCGAGGACCTGATCCCGTGGGCCGTACAAACTGATCGTGCCGGCGTTCATCACCAGCAAGCGGTCAAGCTGGGCCAGAATCGAGGTCCGGTGGGCGATCACGAAAACCGTTGCCCCGGTGAGTTTTATCTGTTGCAGCGCCAACGCCAGCGCTCGCTCACCAACCTCGTCCAGGTGAGCGTTCGGCTCATCCAGCACGATAAGCCGCGGGCTGCCATAGATTGCCCGGGCCAACCCGATACGTTGCCGTTGCCCACCCGACAGATTGATGCCGCCCTCGCCGATGACCGTATCGTAGCCATCAGGCAGCATCAGAATCATTTCGTGGACACTCGCGGTCCTGGCCGCCAGCACGACTTTATCCGGATCCACGACACCAAAACGCGCGATGTTGTCGCTGATAGTGCCTTCGAACAATTCAATGTCTTGCGGCAAATACCCGAGGTGCGGTCCCAATTGGCTTTTGTCCCAATTGGCAATATCGGCAGTATCCAGACGGACGACGCCATGCTGTGGCTTCCATACGCCCACCAAGGCCTTGGCAAGCGTCGACTTGCCCGAGGCGCTTGGCCCGACGACACCGATCATTGCGCCTGCCGGTGCGTTGAAACCGATGCCTTTGATGATCGGGGTCTTTGCTCCGGGAGCACCCAGGGTAAGGTTCTCCACCGTCACATGACCGATTGGAGCGGGCAATTGCATACGCTCGGGTTCGGCTTTTTGCTGGTCGAGAATGCTGTTCAGGCGTGCGTATTGTGAGCGGGCGGCGATGAATCCTTTCCAACTGCCGATCATCAAGTCCAGAGGGGCCAGCGCTCGACCCAACAGCACTGAACCTGCGATTACCAGCCCGGCGTTGATCTCATGGCTAACCGCCAGATAAGCGCCGAGGCCGAGAATCAGTGATTGAACAAGCAGACGGAAAGTCTTGGATATCGACGTGATGATCCCGCTGCGATCGCTGGCTCGGGATTGCAGCAGCAGCACTCTCTTGTGCCGCAGACTCCAGCGCGACATGAGGGAGTCAAGCATGCCCATGGATTCGATCACTTCGGCATTGCGCAAATTCTTGTTGGTTTGCAGCGTCGAACCAATGCTCTCTTTATTGGCCGCTGCCAGAACCTTGCCCGTGGATTGCTCATTGATAATGGCCAGCGCCAGCAAGATCACCGCACAACCGATCGCCGTCCAGCCAAACCAGGGATGAAACAGGAACAGCACCGCGACATAGATCGGCAGCCACGGCGCATCAAAAAACGCGAACAGGCCATTCCCGGACATGAATTGGCGCAGCCCGGTCAGATCGCTGAGCGGCTGCGCCGACGCGTCCTGGCCACCGCTGTCCAGGGCCCGTTTGAAACTGGCCCTGTAGACATCCCGGCCCAGCAACACGTCGAGCCTGGTGCTGACACGAACCATGATCCGCGAGCGCACCCACTCCAGCAGGCCCATCGTCACCAGCAGGAAGGTCAGAATAAGGGTCAACATGGCCAATGTCGTCAGGCTGCCGCCCGTGACGACCCGCCCGTAGACCTGAAGCATGTAGAAGGTCGGGACCAACATCAGTGCGTTGATGAACAGGCTGAAAAAACCCACCGACATGAAACTGCTCCTGCAGGCCCTCAGGGCTTCCTGCAAGCTGTTTTCGGGTGTACTGCGTATCATCTCGGAACTGACAACCTGGCGTGTTGATCGGGGATTGCGGGGCGCGCGAGTGTATCACCTGAGTAACGTTTGCAGAATGAAATCGCCACCATCCTGGCTTTGCGATGTAGTCGACGAGCAGCGCTAGTCGTGCCGCTCTGAAGTGTCATAATTCCGCTATAGTCAGTATGGGTTATTTAACGCAGCGGCCAAATGACTGTAATATATGTGAAATTATTGGCCTGCAACGCCGTTTATAGAGCAATACGGATATAGGGAGCGGCCACCCAATCATTGCGGAGTCAATTTTGACCAACTATTTTTCTTTACTCGCCAATATCGTCCGACAAGAAGCAGCTGCAACGGGCATGCTGCTCCAGGATGTCGCCCGCGAACTACTGTCCAACAATACAACTCACTCGGATGGCGCCTGGTGGGCACTCCACGGCAATGACCCTTACTATAGCGCCGAGCAAATTTATAAAACCGTCACAGGCGACCCGACTGCCGAACGCGCAGAACTTCTGTGCGGCAACATGGTTAACGTATTCAGCGGCCTCTGTGCGGAGCTTGGCCTGCAAAAACGCACCATCTGGACGTACTCAGACTCCCAGGGATTCTTCCAGGGACATACGTACCTTGAAATTTTCAATACCACAACCAACAAGTGGGAAATCCAGGACGCGGACTATAACGTCTATTACACCGACGTTCGCACGGGCGAGCGTGTCGGTGTCAAAGACATGATGAACGCAGACGATATTGAAAATTTCATTCCTCATAATGCCAGTGTATCCGGATGGTCGGACACCGGTGCAGAAGGTTTGCGCCTGGCCAATCTCTATGCAGCGCAAGTAATCACTACGGAGCATAAGCTCTATACCAGTAGCGACAGTCTGAGCGACACCTTGCTGGCCAGCATTGCCAACTCACTTGGTGGAGTTTTTGACTATACGGTAGTAGCCGCTCCGGGCAATCCAACCGTCACGCACTTTACCGATAGCAACGCAACCACCGAAAACTCACGAGCCACGATCACAGGGACCGCGGGCGCGGACTTCATTTCATATGACGGCAGTTCGATCAGCCCGGTGTTCGCCAATCTGATCGGAGGAGAGGGTAATGACACGCTTGCCCTACATTTTTCCGCTGGTCAACTTTATGGCAATGCAGGCAATGACGTCCTGATTGGCGGACAGCGAGCGGATCTCCTGGTCGGCGGTACAGGTGATGACTACATGTCCGGCGGAGCCGGTGCAGACCAGTACGCGTTTTCCAAGGGCGACGGCTTCAACGACGTCGTCGATAGTTTCGGCGTAGGAGCAGATCAACTCGTTTTCCTCGGCGTCAGCGGTGCCGGCGGTACAGGCCGCACACAAATTTCGCAAAGTGATTTCAACTTGCGGGTCGATCAGACAATAACCGATGACGGTGTCTATCTTCGTTATGACATCGATGGCGATGTACGTTTTGATGGAGGGATGTTGCTCGAAGGCCGTACGACTCTGCTCACCGCCAGCGATGCTACTTTTATTTTCAACGCTGACCCGCTCAAAGACTTCACCACCATTTCTGTCGCTAGCAATCCTGGTTACGGGTACGCCGAACAAATCTTCGGCGGCAGCTCGGCAGACAAGATCCTCTACACCGGTACCTCAGGCGCCATACTGGCTGGCAGTGTCAGCGGCGTAAACAGCGGCAATGACGTCATCCAGTCTCGTTCGGATGCAAATTGCTCGCTGAACGGTCACGATGGCAACGACGTAGTGATTGGAGGTAACGGAAGCGACTTCATCGTCGGCGGTACCGGTAACGACCTGTTGATCGGCGGAAACGGTCACGACTTCTTCACATTCACCGCGGGCTCGGGCTCAGACATTATCCAGGACTTCAAACAAGGTGAAGACACCCTGTATATCTACGGCTGGACGGCTTCTACCAAGGCTGTGACGCAAACGCTGCAAGACAACGGGCTGGTTGTGACTTTCGACACCGCCGGCGATGGCGCTCACGGTGGCAATATCACGCTACTTGGCCAGACGACCTTGCTGAACAATGCCGACATGTTGTTTGCCTGAGTTCGGGTGATCAGCCCATCGGGCATTAGTTTTTCCAAAGAAAAAGGCCGATCAATGATCGGCCTTTGTCGTTTCTATATCACCTCAGTTCACTTCGATCCTGTCGCGGTTTCGGTCCAGAATCGCTTTGCCGATGCCCGTCACTTCCAGCAACTCGTCAACGGACGCAAACGCACCGTTACTTTCACGATAAGCAACAATCGCTTTGGCTTTGGCCTCGCCCACTCCAATCAACTCCCGTTGCAGCGTAGGTGCATCAGCACTATTGAGATCGACTTTGCCGGATTGCGCCTTGGCGGCGACATCCTGCACCAACGGCGCTTTCATGACCTCAGGTGCGTTGACAGGTGCGGCGATTGCCGTAAGAGAGGTACTGGCGAGAAGGGCGAAAACCAGAGAATGGAAACTGCTTGTACGCATTAGTGAAGCTCCATGCCGTCGTTTGAGAAAGCAGCTTTCCGAAGCTGCTCTCCAAACTTAGGCCATGACATCGAGCTGTCAAAAATGTGTACGTTACTGGATATGAAACAATCAGGGTTCCAGGCGGCGCTGCTGGTAGATCCAGTCGACAATCTCACCGTCCGGGGTATAGCCGCTGACGGTGTCGCGCAACAATTGACGGACGCGCGCATAGTCGTCCTGATCCACTGCGGCAAGCAATTCGATCAGCTTGACCTTCAGCACATCCCAGGACAGATGATCCTCGTTGGCCGTCATGATCATCGGGTGCTGAGTGGCCGCCACGTTGTCACCAATCAGCAACTCTTCGTAAAGCTTCTCACCCGGACGCAGCCCGGTGAACTCGATAGCGATGTCGCCATGCAGGTTCTTTTCCGAGCGCACACTCAGTCCGGACAAATGGATCATCTTCTCGGCCAGCTCGACAATCTTCACGGGCTCCCCCATGTCGAGGACAAATACATCACCGCCCTGCCCCATGGAACCCGCCTGAATCACCAACTGCGCCGCTTCCGGGATGGTCATGAAGTATCGAGTGATCTTCGGATGCGTGACCGTCAGCGGACCGCCCGACTTGATCTGCTTGTGGAACAACGGAATGACCGAACCTGACGACCCCAGAACGTTACCAAACCGCACCATCGTGAAGCGCGTTTTGTTCACGCGTGAAACATTGCTCGTATCACCGAACAACACCGGAGCCAACTCGCGACTCAACGCTTGCAGCGTCAACTCAGCAAGGCGCTTGGTGCTGCCCATGACATTGGTAGGTCGTACGGCCTTGTCGGTCGAAATCAGGACAAAGTTGGCCACTCCTGCCTGGAGCGCGGCCTGGGCCGTGTTAAGCGTGCCGATCACATTATTGAGCACACCTTCGGCAATGTTGTGTTCGACCATGGGCACATGCTTGTAGGCGGCGGCGTGATACACCGTGTCTACTCGCCAGGTTTTCATGACATCCAGCAACTTGTCGGGGTTGCGAACCGATCCGAGAATCGGCAGGAGACGGATCGACAGCGACTCTCGAGCGACCCGCTGCTCCAGCTCGGAAAGAATGGAATAAAGGTTGAACTCGCTGTGTTCAAACAGAAGAAGCGTTGTCGGGCGCAGCGCCAGAATTTGCCGGCAAAGCTCGGAGCCAATGGAGCCCCCGGCGCCCGTGACCAACACGGACTGCCCCGTGATGCAATGCTCAAGTAAATCAGCCTGGGCCGGGACGGCGTCGCGCCCCAGCAGGTCGGCAATATCTACTTCCTGGATATCGTCGACCTTGACCCGGCCGCTGGCCAGATCCATGAAACCCGGGACGCTTCGAACGTGCAGCGGAAAGCCTTCGAGAAACCCGAGAATCTCGCGACGGCGTCCACGGTTTGACGACGGAATTGCGAGGAGAATTTCCTGGGCACCGGTGTTATCGATCATCTGCTGGATGTGCTTGGGCTTGTACACCTGCAATCCGGAAATCACCCGGTCAGCGATTCCGCTATCGTCATCGATAAAGGCAACAGGCCGCATGACGCGCCCCATCCGCAAGGCTGCAACAAGTTGATTACCCGCCGCTCCCGCGCCGTAGATCGCCACTTTCGGCAGACCGTCATCCCGGCTGGTGAACGGGACGTGCTGGGCGGCGCTGAACCAGTCGCCCATAAAGTACTGACGCATGGCCAGGCGCAGACCGCCGATCATGATCAGGCTCAACCACCAGTAGTTGAAAATGATCGAGCGCGGAACGACGTTTTGATGATTGCTGTACCAGTACACCACGACGCCAAGTATCAGGGACGATAGTGTCACCGCCTTGATAATGGCAATGAGCGCGTCATTTCCAAAGTAGCGCATGACCGCACGGTACATGCCAAAGCGAACGAAAAGAGGAATGGCGATGACAGGTGCACTGACAAAAAGCCAGACATGCTGAGTGAACGGGTTGACCAGCTCGTCCAGCCCAAGTCGCACGACAAACGCCATCCACAGGGCACACCAGACCAGCGAAATATCAGTCAGGACCTGCAGAATGCGTTTATGTCGTCTTGGCAGACTTAACAACTTTGCCCGAATCTTATCCATAACCCCTCTAAACACCTGTCGAAGCTCCTAGCATTGATACAGCAACTGCAGCTTTCGGTAACTCACTTACCGACAAAGCAATACTCAAAAACCAATGCGTTCATCACGCCTTGCCAGCGATTTCCAACTCGCCCGCGTGAAACTTGAAAGCCAGCAACACCAGAGGCACGTAGGCCAGGACCACGCCTGCCACGCCATCGATATATTGCATGACGACCAATATAGCCACTGGCACTAACCACAACAAATTGATCGCAGCAATTGTCAGCGTGACCGCCCGATGGCTGCCATATTGTCGCGAAGCATACTGGTATCCATGGCTGCGATGGGCCTCATAAACCTTATCCCCACGCAACAGCCGACGAATGAGGGTAAAGGTGGCATCAACAATAAAGACGCCCAACAAAATGAGCCAGGCCCAGAGAAACAGTGGATTCGTCCATGCGGCATAGAGCGACATCACCGCCAGCACGATGCCCAGAAAACCACTGCCGGCATCGCCCATGAAAATCTTCGCTGGCGGGAAATTCCAGGCCAGGAAACCCGATACGGCCATCGCCAGCACCAGCGGAGCAATCGCAAGGCTGGTTTGGCCTGCGATCCAGTAGACCAGGCAAGCACCGACACAGGCACAAATCGCCTCGACGCTGGCCAGGCCATCAATGCCATCCATGAAGTTGTAGAGGTTGAGCATCCAGACCAGATAGAACGCACCGATGACATATCCGAACCAGCCGAGACTGAACTCGTAGCCGAACAGGTTGATCGGCGCCATCCCGCCAATCCAGATCAATGCCCAGATGGCACCCGCGAAATGCGCAAGCAGCCGCCAACGCGCGGCAATATGCCCATGATCGTCGAGAAACCCGATGATCGCGATCCAGCCGCCGGCCCCAAGCAGTGCCAACGCCATCGGCCAGGCGACCGCATCTGTCCAGGCCAGGACTGGCAAGGCGATCAGAAAGCTCAGGACAATAGCCACACCACCACCCCGGGGGGTCGGGACCGAATGTGAGCTACGTGCATTAGGAATATCAATCAAGCTGCGTGCCAGCGCGTATTTGCGCAATGCACCGGTGCCCAAGAATGAAACACCCACCACCAACGCCAACAACCATATCGTGTTCAAAGGTCAACTTCCTGAAACTGCCACAATCAATTCTGCAATTGAACCAGCACTGTCATAAGCCAGCTTAGCGCTGCCTTTCCTTGTAGTAGTTAGCAGCCGAGACAAGCGCCTCATCGACGCTGATCGGAGGAGTCCAGCCCAGCAATTCTCGAGTCTTGCTTATATCGACGTGCAACGAACCGCACAGTCAGGCAAGGCGTGCCCACGAATAGCTGCCACCGGTTCCAGATCGTCAGAGGCCGCAAAACGACCCAATACCGCGCGATCTATGAAACCCGTAGCACCAGTCAATAAAACACGCACTTTTCAAACCTGGACGACGCTCAGGATTTGGACCAGACAGTACGATTGATGTAGTCGGTATAACTTAGCACGACCCGAACGACCTGCTTCGATACAGGACCTGCCTGGTAATCCCTGACGACCGGGATAACGCGCTGACTACGATCATGTTGGCTGGTTACCACACGCACGGCATCCAGAACGCCCTCCACTTTCAGGCCGCTCATGATGAGAGTGCCCTCATCCATCCCTTCCGGACGCTCGTGCGCATTACGAATGGTAATGGCGGGCAGATTCAGAAGAGAGGCTTCTTCGGTGATGGTGCCGCTATCGGACAGCACGCAGAACGCCGACATCTGCAACTTGATGTAGTCGAGCAGACCAAATGGCTTCGAGAAGCGAATCAGGGGGTGGTCCAGCGATTCGCCTATCGCTTCCAGACGTTTGCGCGTACGAGGATGCGTGGAAACGATAATAGGGTACTGGTATTTGTCGGCCAGGGCGCGCAGCGTTTTGAGCAAGTCGCGAAGGTTTTCCGGCGTATCGACGTTTTCCTCACGATGAGCACTGATGATGAAGAACTTGTCCTGCTCCAGGCCTTCTCGCGCCAGCACGTCGGAAGTGAGGATTTTCGGCATGTAGTAGTCGAGCACCTCCTCCATATGCGAGCCGGTCTTGATGATGGTTTCTGGACGAATGCCTTCAGCGATCAGGTAACGCCGGGCATGCTCGGTCAGGACCATATTGATGTCGCTGAGGTGATCGAGCACCTTGCGGTTCAACTCTTCAGGGACGCGCTGGTCAAAACAGCGGTTGCCGGCTTCCATATGGAACACCGGAATCTTGCGGCGCTTGGCGGCAATGACGGCCAGACAGGTATTGGTATCGCCGTAGAGCAGAAGTGCATCAGGCTTTTCGGCCTCAAATACTTCATCCGCCTTGGAAATGACTTCGGCGATGGTCTTGGCAGCAGTATCGCCCGCAGCACCCAGGAAGTAATCAGGCTTGCGAATTTCGAGATCATCGAAAAAAACCTGATTCAATTCGAAGTCATAGTTTTGACCTGAGTGAACCAACACATGATTAACCTGCTTATCAAGCTCGGCAATGACGCGGCTCATCTTGATAAGTTCTGGTCGCGTACCAACCAGCGTCATGACCTTAAGCATTAAGTTGCTCCTGAATGTATTCCAGGTTCAAAAGAAGTTTCTTCACGCCTTCAACATCCAGACGCTCAGTATTGTGCGAGGTGTAATCGTCCAGATCGGAAATTTCCTGCTCGCCTTCAACAAAGAACTTCTTGTAGTTCAGGTCACGATTGTCCGAAGGAATGCGGTAGTAACGCCCCATGTCTTGGGCTTTGGCCATTTCTTCGCGAGAGATCAGCGACTCGTAAAGTTTTTCGCCATGACGGGTGCCAATGACCTTGACGGTATTGTCGCGAGCAAAGAGCTCCTTGAGCGCTTGCGCCAGGTCCGCCACTGTCGAGGCAGGTGCTTTCTGGACGAAAATATCACCTTGCTCGGCGTGTTCGAATGCGTGCAGAACCAGATCGACAGAATCCTCGAGCGACATCAGGAAGCGTGTCATGTTCGGGTCGGTAACAGTCAGCGACTCGCCGCTCTGCAGCTGGTTGATGAACAACGGGATCACCGAACCTCGCGAAGCCATGACATTACCGTAGCGGGTTGCGCAGATCACCGGGCCTTTAGCCGGGATCATCCGCGACTTGGCAACCATCAGCTTCTCAGCCATGGCCTTGGAAATACCCATGGCATTAATCGGATAGACAGCCTTGTCGGTACTCAGTACAACGACACGTTGCACACCCGAAGCAATGGCCGCATTCAAAACGTTTTCGGTACCCATGACGTTGGTACGCACGGCTTCCATCGGGTAAAACTCGCAGGAAGGTACCTGCTTCAGGGCCGCGGCGTGGAAAATGTAATCCACACCCACCATGGCCTGATCAAGGCTATCGCGATCACGTACGTCACCGATGTAGAACTTCACTTTGTCATTGGACAAAGCAATGCGCATGTCTTCCTGCTTTTTCTCGTCACGGCTGAATACGCGAATCTCTTTTACGTCGGTATCCAGAAAACGCTTCAACACCGTATGGCCAAACGAGCCCGTACCGCCCGTGATCATCAAAACCTTATTATCAAACATAACGACCTTCCCAAACCTGATTGAATTTAATGATCAACGCAACGCGCGCATCGATTTAACCAATTCCAACCATGAAGGTGGAACGTAACCGGTTGCAGCCTGAAACTTCGAGGAGTCCAGTGAGCGATCTATAGAAAGTTGACTGTCCGCGATGATATCGATTTCCTTTTCGTAAACTTCCGCTACCAGTTTCAGAAGAGACAACTTGTCAATCGGAGCCACCGATACATGGTAAAGGCCATGAAGCTCCGGATTCGGTATTACGTAGTCGCGAATGACACGTGCCAGTTCCGCAGTAGGCAACCCCGAAAAAATGGCCTTTTCATAGCCTTTAACGGCGCCATTCTGGGAAAGAAACCAGTCCACCAGCGAATACTGGCTTCCCAATTCGTGGCCAATGATGGAGGTCCGCAGGGTGATCGCATTCGATTCAGCATGTAGCTCGCCAATATACTTCGACTTACCGTAGAGATCTTCCGCGTCGGAGATATCCTCTTCGGTGTACGAACCCTTGCGACCGGAGAACACGCAATCGGTGCTGATGTGAATCAGGCGTGCCCCGGACAGAGCGCACAGCTTGGCAATGCGGTGCGGTAACATCGCATTGATCGGCAGAGCCGACAGAGGATCCTTGGCATCAGCCAGCTGCTTGATCAACCCAACGCAGTTGATGACGACATCCGGCTTGACCCGTGCCAGTACCGAAACCAGGGAATCATGGTCAAGCACGTCAACATTACTGATCAACGAAGCGTGGGTGTCTTCAGAAAAGTATCTGGCGCCATTCGGGTTGCGCAATGTGCCCCACACCTCAAGGTGCGGGATTCCGTGGAATTGCCTGAACACCGTGCTACCCAGCATTCCGGTGACCCCTAACACAAGAACCTTCATTTTGACCTGCCTTTCAATTCGTTAATCCTGCTGTGGAGAAGCTCGACCAGGCGCTGGCTTTGCCGCTCCATTTCGAAATGCTCGAGGTAGTACGCTCGCCCTGACTGCCCCAACGATTCCCGTTGTTCCAGAGTCATGTGGAAAAGTTGTTCAATGCTGTTCGCCATACCTTCGGCGTCCTGCGCCGGACACGTCAGACCAGCCCCAGCCTCCTGAACGATGCGAGCGCCCTCGCCATCCAGTGCAGCAATGATGGGCCGCCCTGCTGCCAGGTAAGCCTGAACCTTACTGGGGATGGTATAGGAGAACGCCTCATTCTGCTTCAACGTCACTAACAAACCCGCTGCCCGGCTGAAAAAATGTGGCATTTCGCTCGCCGGGAAACGTCCGGCAAGGATGAGGTTGTCCAATGCTCGTGATTGCTTCTGACTTTCGATCCAGCTCAACATGCTGCCGCTGCCGACCAGAACAATTTTAAGGCCGGATAAACCGCGAAGCTTGTCCGCCACCTCGACGAGGGTTTCAACCGATTGGGCTGTCCCGAGGTTTCCGGCGAAAACGAGGCAGAAGTTATTCTCGAGCTCTGCAAGCAAGGGCGCGGGAATCCGGGTTTGCTCAGTACTTGGAGGCACGTCCTGATAGGAGTTGGGGTAATACACAATTTTACCCGGGTCAGCATAGCGGGAAACCGGCTCACGAAATGCTCGCGACTGAACCAGAAGCGTATCGGCGAACGCGTAAATGCCTCTCACCATCCAGCCCGCTAGACGCAGCGCTGTTTTGTTCTTGATGAATCCCGTTGCGCTCAGGCTCTCTGGCCACAGATCTTGAACCCATATAGTCAGATGGCTCTTGAGCTTCCACTTCAGATAAATGGCAGGGATGGCCGCCGTAATGGGAGACATTGCAAATACAAAGATCGCATCGAAATTTTCGCCTTTGACTGCACGCGGGTAGTATCTCAGCCCATTCACGACGAAAGATAAATAATTCAACAGCAGGTTTTTTGCGCCCGATGAACCACGAGGCCTGAGCGGTGCGCGACAGATCTTGACCGAAGATTCGTAGATTTCTTCCTGGTATCCAGAAGCACTGTAACCGTCGAATACAACTCCCTCCGGATAGTTTGGTTTCCCGGTGAGAACCTTTACGACGTGCCCCTGAGCAGTCAAATTCCTGACCAGATCATTAATAATAAAAAATTCCGGCCAAAAATATTGCGACACCACAAGAATTTTCATCTATCAAACACTTCCCTTTGCGCGTCCGGCCAAGGCCAGCAACTCGAACCACGTTTTTCTCGAGGTATTTTCCCAGTCAAACTTGTCACTTTGCGTTACAGCCGCGGTGGACAATTTCTTCAAAACATCTGGACTCGTTAACGCCTCGGAGAGAACATCTTTTATATTTTTTGAATCAAACGGCGAAAAATAAAGTGCAGCATCTGCTCCAAATTCCGGCATCGGCATTACATTGGAGCAGATCATTGGCCTACCGGAAGCCATAGCTTCAAGAAGAATATTCGGGCAGTTCTCACAGGACGAAGCAAAGAGATTCAGATAGGCGTGATGATACAGAGGAGGAAGGCTCTGATAGGGGATAGCACCCAATAACAGCACCTGACTTTCCAGGCCAAGTGTAGAAATCAGAGCTTTTACGCGCTCGGCCTCTGGCAGATGTGTTTCACCCACGAAAATTAGCGGAAACCTTTCGCGAAGCTCCTGAGGGAGGTTTGCGTAGGCATTGACAACCTCATAATGATGTTTGTAAACATCAAATCTCGACACATATAAAATGTAATCACCCACCGGAAGAAAATCAGGGCGAACGGGGTTATCGCTGTGAGTTCGAAACACCGAACCGATGCCATGGGGGATGGTGACGGCGTTTTTCACCTTGGTCAGCGACTCGATTACACTCCGCGCGTAATTGGAGATGAAGATTGTCAAATCAGCTTCCGACATGCTCTTGAGCATAATGCGGTTCAACAACCAGTTCCTGAGGCGCTGTAACCCCAACGGGATACTTTTGCGTACGCGCAAATCAAACGGGATCATGTTCCGAAACATCGTCGCAACCTTGCAGCCTGCAGGCGCACGAGTGCTGACTACCCCACCGGGGCAAAACAGCACGTCGGCCTTTTCCGCCTTCAAGATACCGGGCAGCGCCCACTTTTCCCAAAACGCCCTGAGAATCGGGTTCTCTGTGGGCCAGGCCGGTTCAACCCGACGGATCCGGGGATGATCCGGCAGCTTCAGTGAAGCCGGGGCGAAGACAACAATCTCAAGATCTTCGTTGACGGGAACAAATTGAAAAAGATTGATCAGGTATGTCTGACCTCCGCCAAGTCGGGCAGAGAGCGCGTTGAAAACTATCTTCATAGAACACCATTGCTCAATATAATTAACGACTATTTTTATCAAGCCAGGACTGGAACATTAGAATATTCCACAAATGAAGACTGCGATCGTAGGTTCCGTTTTGATGCTGGACCCATGCCGAACGAATTTTCTGACAATCAAAATAACCTTCTCTCTTGATTCGCTCTTCCGTCAACAGCTCTTCCGCCCACTCTCTAAGCGGCCCACGCAGCCATTGCGCCAGGGGAATGGAGAAGCCCGCCTTCGGCCTATCGAAGAATGAATTGGGTACATAGCGTTTCAGCAACTCACGAAGCGGCCATTTCCCAACACCATTTTTGATTAATTGGTCTGAAGACAAGGAAAACGCCAGTTCCGCAACTCGATGATCGAGCAATGGCGCGCGGGTTTCGAGGCTCGCGCTCATGGCGCCGCGGTCTACTTTAACCAGCAAGTCGTCAGGCAAATATTGAGACACGTCCCACCGACGCATTTCCTCAATATAGTCGTCCGCCGATTCCCAGCAAATAGCGCCCTGACCTTGACCGCCAGCTCCCAGCACGACGTTGTCATCAGGCTGCCACTGCGACATCAAACCGGTGTACATCTGTGCCAGACTCTCGGATGCCAGCAACTCGGACATTCTGTAGATGCGGCGACCATTCACTTTTGCTCGTACCGAACCCGGTAAAACAGAGCAGACGTTGTCCCACCCTTTTGAGGAAAGCGAGCGAAGTGAGTAAGCCATGACACGGCGTGCAGGCAATGGAAGCTTTTCTATACGCGCCCATAAGCCGGCAGTGATCTGGTAGCGGGGATAGCCGGCAAAAAGTTCATCACCGCCGTCCCCGGACAGCGCAACAGATACATGTTGCTTGGTCATCCTGGAAACCAGGATTGTAGGGATCTGCGAGGAGTCAGCGAAAGGCTCGTCGTAAATTTCCGGCAAATGCGGAATGATCGCAACGGCGTCGTCCGCACCCAGATAAAACTCAGTGTGATTCGTCCCCAAGTGCTTGGCGATCGCCTTCGCATAAGGGGCTTCATCAAACTCCGGCTCATTGAAGCCGATGGTGTAAGTATTGATACTTGAACTGCTTTGCGACTGCATCAACGAAACAATCAGGCTTGAATCCACCCCACCGGACAGGAACGCACCGAGTGGAACATCCGCAATCATCTGCGACTTCACCGCAGCCGACAGCCTTTCACCGACAACGTCCACCACTTCTTTATCACTAGCCTGAGACAACTCATCCCTTAATGCACTGGATTGCGCCAGTGACCAGTATGAAACAGGTGTCTGCCGGGAAGAAAAAGAGTCCACCGTAAGATAATGGGCTGGCGCCAGTTTCTTGATACCTTCGTAGATAGACTCAGGGGCTGGAACATAGCCAAATCTGACGAACTTCGCCAGTGCATGACGATCAATGCGCAGATCATCAGTAAAGGCCGCCTTGATTGCCTTCAACTCGGAGGAGAAAACAAACCGGTTACCGACAATACCGTAATACAGGGGTTTTTCCCCCATACGATCCCGGGCTAACGTAATTGTCTTGCTGACTTTGTCCCAGACAGCGAATGCAAACATGCCGACCAGATTTTCGAGCGTTGTTTGTACACCCCACGCCTCGATCGCGGCCAGCAGTACTTCCGTGTCAGAGTGACCACGCCAGATACGTGTCGAACCGGAGTCAATCAGTTTTTGTCGCAACTCATTGAAATTATAGATTTCACCATTGAACACGATAACGAAACGCTCGTTATCGGACACCATTGGCTGACTTCCGTGTACCGACAACTCCAGAATAGAAAGCCGCCGATGGCCCAGCGAAACTCCACTATCGGCATCTGACCAAACTGCTCCGTCATCGGGCCCGCGATGTATCAGCGCATCCACCATTTTGCCAACGGCAAAGGCGCTCTGCTGATCCAACTTCCACCCGACAACTCCCGCAATTCCGCACATACCTACGCTCTCACTCCAGTGAAAATATTTAAACTCACTTCAAAACCCGAACGAGTTTCATCGCGAAGAATAATCCAAATGACAATACATAAAAAACCATCGCATTCAGCAAGCTTATTTCACCATACCAAACCCAGTGCATTACCGACGCAGCACAAAGCATATACAGAAAAAGCTGCAAGAAGTCGTTATCGCGCCAGCGCGAATCGACAAAACGCAAGAAACAGACGCTGATGAACCCATTGAAGAATACACCAAACAAGCCAAAGTTTTCGAACGCCACACCAGCGGCATGAATCCCGCCCATCCCGGTAATGAAGTACCAGTAGGCCGGGTTATCCACCGTAATGGGCTTCACTACACCGAAAGCCGTATAGATAGGAGAAGGTGCCAGCGAAAGAAACATATCGAGGTAGGTCTGACCGTAGCGCAGGTGCTCCCCATCCCAGAAGCCTGTCAACTGCTGGACGAGCGGCAGGATGATTGCATTCCAGGAATTGAACAAAAAGAATTGTTCAATATTATCCGTAGTTAAATCAACATCCATGCGCACCATTGAAACGATAACGCCACTGCTCAGAACTACCAGCATAAAAGCCGCAACACACAACAATGTTTTGAATTTGATGAGATGGCTGTAGCGAAACATCAAACCCAGCACATAGGCGACTACCAACACAACAAAATCCCGATCTCCGGTCATCGCGTTGGCAATGGAATAAGTCATCACCAGCAGCGCCGACAAGGTAAGCATGTAGGATGATGGATAGGCAAACGCCAATGCAGTGACCGCAATGATAGAAAAAACCACCACAGCCTCAACACCCGCAAACATCTCGAGCATCGCTTCCACATTTATCAGTCTGAACAAAACAAAGAAGACCGATATTGAAAGAAACACCAGTCCTGCCAACTTGAAGTCGATTGGGGAGAAAAAAGCATTGCGGCGCGAGGAAGAATTTTCGGCAGGCACCAAAAGCCCCAACAGGTAGGCAGTCAGCCCGCCCGCAACGCCTAGAAACCAGACAAGCGAAAGTCTGAATACGAACTGTTCATCAAGGTAAAAACTATAGTCTCCGATCGGCCAAAGCGTAACGGTCTCGCTCCACAGGCTGCTTATCAGCCCAAGGAAGGGCACCGAGTAGCAGACTGCGTACAATGCAACCAGATATTTTTTGGATATCAGGCACAAAATGATTTGAACGACCAAAATCAGCAAGCATGTCGAAACCAGTAATATAACCATGAACCTAACTCAAAAAAGTAAAGCAACAGAACCGACAACCAGGTCCAACACTGGCCCCAACATCACTTACCGTCATGCGCATAGCGTGAGCATGACTCAGATCGAATATATTTTTCATTGCAACAACTTACGTCCGCCCAAGGACGCAAGCACTATAATTTGTGCAGCCAGGGCCAGTATGAATGATCTGAAAAGATCAATCGCCAACATATCGCCCTTCATACCCGTAAAAACCGTCGACGACAGATAGACGATCGCATAAACGCAACTAGCCAGAAAAACAACCTTGGTCAGATTTTTGCTGTGCAGGATCTGAGTAATGATAGTAGTCACAAGGCCAAGACCTCCCGCCAACACCGCATAAGACAGAAGGTCGGTTTTACTGCACAAACTACTACCCAGAATACATAACCAGTAACTCTGCGTCAGAACCATGAACAAAGGCAAACAAATCGAAACTGCAACACCAAGCATCAAATACAACTTGCTGGAGTTTTTGCCGTGGCCAGCCAGCTTGACGATGGCATATGAAGCAAGTGAACTCGGAAGAACCGTGACCAGAATATAAAAAAGAAAAAACAGATTGAAATAGCCCACTTCAGAAACATTCAAACTTGAATTTGCAAATATCATCAGACAAATGATATGAACAGGTGCCCCCAGAAGCATGCTTCCAGCGATGGCAGGCGCGCCAGATCGGAAGAGCAGAGTTGCCATCTTTGCAAAAGAGAAGTACTCACGCCCTCTCCCTTTTTCATGGCTGAACCTGCTCGCCTTTATCATAAAAAAACCGAACGCAGGAGCGATCAACGTGCAGAGTGCAAGTGTCAAAATGACACCCTCTATACGCCCTTCAACCTTCGCGATAGCCAGCACCAGGAGCAATCCGAGCAGCCCATGAGCGGCCAACGCAGCCACCCATCTTCCAGAGGTGTTAAGCGAGAACATCAGACCGGTTATGGTCAAATTGCAAACACAGGCAAACCCGAGGAAAAACGCGCCGGCCATCAAGTAGCCAGCACTCACCTCATAAGAGGACGCGGGGGCCGGGAATACTGAAAAAACAATGACACAGAGGGCACCCACAACGATGCCGCCCCATGCCATGAGACTCAAGGAAGTCCTGTAGTTTACATTTTCGGCATTCATTACCGCATAGCGACTTAGCGCCACACTCAAGCACTCACCCACCACAGTCGCGATGCCTGTTACGATCGCGTAGTGGTAAGAGAATACGCCGTACAACTCAACCCCTAACATTCGGGCCAAGCTGAACAGCAAAACAAACATGCAAAGTTTGTTTGCCAAAACTGTAACAGCACAGATCTCTTTAATCACAAGAGTTAACTTCTTGCGAAGAACGAAACGTACCAGTCAGCTGCTTTCAACATACCTTCGCCAACATTGAAGAGAGGTTGATAGCCCAGCAGATTCTTTGCCTTGTCAATATTGGCTTGCGAATGTCTTACATCACCGGCACGGAAATCCCGATACACCATTTCAGACGTAGTCGTGACATCAACATTGGACAAAGCACCCTTGATACAAGCAAAGACCTGATTCAATGTCGTGCGGTCTCCAACGGCGACGTTATAAACATTGTTTTTTGCTTCAGGACTCGCACAGGCAGCCAGAATATTGGCCTGGACCGCATTCTCTACAAAGCAGAAATCGCGACTCGTTTCCCCATCACCATTAACGAAAACCTCCTCGTTGTTGATCATGGCCGCAGTCCACTTGGGAATAACTGCTGCATAGGCGCCATTTGGATCCTGACGCTTGCCGAACACGTTGAAGTAACGAAGACCAATGGTTTTGAAACCGTAAGTGCTGGAAAAAACTTCAGCGTACAGTTCGTTTACATATTTCGTGACGGCATAAGGAGAAAGAGGTTTTCCGATAACACCCTCAACTTTAGGCAGTCCCGGGTGATCGCCATAGGTAGAGCTGGAGGCTGCGTAAGTAAAACTCTTTACCTGCGCGTCTTTCGCCGCGACCAGCATATTCAGAAAGCCATCAATATTGGTGCTGTTCGTGGTAATGGGATCATTGATGGAACGAGGGACGGACCCAAGCGCCGCCTGATGCAGTACGTAGTCCACCGGAATATCAGTGGCCGCATCAAAAGTCATCGCCCTTCTGCAGTCTTCAATATTTCTGATATCGCCGGTCACGAGTACGAATCGCGCCCATTGCTCCGGGCTCACTACCGACTGCACTTCGTCGAGATTACGTTGATGCCCGGTCGCAAAATTATCGAGCCCAACTACCCGCTGATCCAACTGCAGCAGCGTCTCCAATAGATTGGAGCCGATAAATCCGGCGACACCTGTGATCAACCAAACCTTGGGAGACTGTTGAATTTCAGCTTTGACTTTCTCGAAACGGATCATGTAATTCTCGACTTGGCATTTTTATGTCAGTGATAACGAATCAGGGTCTTCACAGACCCTGAGGATCACAGACGCAGATCTGACTGAGAGGCATCCAGCAGATACTTGAGGTCATAGAGAACGTGTTCGGCTTTACCCAGGCTCCGGATGCTCTCAGCGCCCATCGCGGAAAACTCGTTATGTGCCACAGCCAGAATAATACCGTCGTAGGAATTGACCTCTGGCTGACTGATAGGAGTAATCGAGTACTCATGAACTGCTTCAGCCGCATCTACCCACGGGTCGTACACATCAACAACAATATTGAATTCAGCGAGTTCATTTACGATGTCGATGATTTTGGTGTTGCGCAGATCAGGGCAGTTTTCTTTAAACGTCAACCCCATAATCAGCACTCGCGCACCATCAACATGAATTTTGCGCTTGAGCATTGCCTTGACTAGTTGAGAGACGACGTAAGCCCCCATACTGTCGTTCAAACGGCGACCGGCCAGAATGATTTCAGGGTGGTAACCAATAGACTGAGCCTTGTGCGTCAGGTAGTAAGGATCTACACCGATGCAATGCCCGCCTACCAAGCCCGGACGAAATGGCAAGAAGTTCCACTTCGTCCCGGCGGCCTCCAAAACGGCCTCGGTATCAATACCCATTTTATTGAAAATCAATGCCAACTCATTGATCAGCGCAATATTCAAATCGCGTTGCGTATTTTCAATAACTTTTGCAGCTTCGGCAACTTTGATGCTCTTGGCCTTGTGAGTACCAGCAATAATGATTGTGTTATACAGCGCATCGACAAGATCGGCGACTTCTGGAGTTGAACCCGCTGTAACTTTTTTAATGGTAGTTACGCGATGCTCTTTATCGCCCGGATTTATGCGCTCCGGACTATAACCTGCAAAAAAATCAACATTGAATTCGAGACCGGATACTTTTTCCAATACTGGAACACAGTCTTCCTCGGTAGCGCCAGGATAGACCGTTGATTCATAAATAACGATATCGCCTTTTTTCAGAACACGACCAATGGACTCGCTCGCTTTAACCAAGGGCGTCAAGTCCGGTCTCTTGTGTTCATCGATCGGCGTAGGCACGGTAACAATAAATACGTTGCAGGCAGACAACTCATCCAGCGCGGAGCTAAAGCTTAATCCTGATGCGGACTGCAACTCTTCATCAGACACCTCGAGAGTAGCGTCATGACCGGCTTTCAGCGCATCAATTCGTCGCTGGCTGATATCAAAACCAACCACTTGCATTTTTTTGCCAAACTCAACCGCCAGCGGCAAGCCCACATAACCGAGACCCACTATGGCCAACTTCACATCTTCGAGTTTAAGCATTGTTTTCCCTTGCCATTCATCAATATTAAGTCGATCGTTAAACCACTTTACATCTCGCGCGTCAGAAACGTACGGCATAGCTGCGCAAACTGGAAATTATACCGAAAGCCCCGCAGGGAACCACAATCATTTTCAGCAGCCAGGGAAAGAATATCCCCACCCTGGCGTAACTGCGAGGAGCAGCGCGCCGCCGGGGATAATAGCCGCCAATGAAACGACTGGAAACTGCCGACGATCAACCCGTGACCATCGCTGCGTATCACATTGCCGAGCAAAGTTCGACCCCGCCCGTCGAAAAAAAAAAAAACGCTGAGCCGGCTGATTACGAGCTAAGAAACATTCTGGCACTGCCCACCAAGGAGCAGGACCCAGCTTCCTTCCGCGGTTAAATTACTGCCCCATCGCTCGGCGACAGGGCAATGAAATATTACTGACAGAGGGTATAAAGTTTAATCTTCCGATTTCGCTGCGAAGAACCCACGCAACAATACGACAGCCAAACCCAGCATAAAGCCAGAAATAATACCCAAGACAAGGATCAATGCCTTGTTAGGCTTGACCGGGGTATCTGGCAGCTCGACATCTCCGTCCTGCCGATAGACAGACACCGCTGCCGCGTCAGTTTTCAACCCCTTGAAAAAGTTGTATTTACCCTGAAGCTCACGCAAACGATCCGTGAACGGGTCATCCGACGTGCGGGCCTGCATATTCTCGATTTCCGCCTTCAGCGCTATCGAGCCACGCATGTACGTAAGCTGACCAGACTCACCACCTGCAATAACAGACTGACTCAGCGTAATGGCGGGCGGCTTCGCCAATCCAATCGACTCGGCAATGCGCAAGGCTTCAGCCAACCTGGCTATCGAGTCCTCTTTCGCCACGCGACTCGCATCCCTTGCGGAGCTTATCTGCTGCTCCAAATTACGAGCACGAACCTCTGACTCGATCGAAAGATTCCTGATCATTTCATTTTTAGCCAAATCGCCGGCCTGGGCAATGTATGCTGCGGCCCAATTTCTGGCCTGCTCAGGGTTACTGGTTTGTACGACAACCAAATATCTGTCCGAGGCCTCCTTGAGCGGAGAAACGACACGGAGCACCTGAGAGAAATCCGCATACAAAACATCCTGGGACTTTTTACGCTGATCCTCGGACAAACTTGGTAGATAGACCTTGTAAAAAAAATCCCGACGCAGCGACTCTGCCTGCAAGCGACGAATGTATATGTCGTAGACATCCTTAACACTATAAGGCGCCAACTCGGTATCTTTCGTTCGCCCGTAGTTAAAGTTAGCAATATCGTTCTGAGTTGGCGGAATTACGAAAGCCTTCGCCTCATAAATTGGAGTAGCGACAAAAGCATAGCTCGCTGCAGCGACAGCCCCAAGGACAGCAAAAGCCAAGATGATATACTTCTGACGTAAAATAGCGCGAACAAACCTTTGAAACTCAAAATCACCTACATTTTTTTCTTCTCTGGAGTCGCCCTGCATATACTGATAGCCTTCTACTTATAAAATTACTTTACATTCCACGAACACAGACATTGAGAACCATCAACGTAAAACTCCAGGACTCAAGCTGCAACCGCACCGCGCCCCCCTCTTAAAGAGCGTTCGCAGCACACGACATACCAAAACCCCGACTGAACGCTCGAACACCCAGCGTCAATCTTAATGAGAAACCTGCCGCACTCTCCTCCTGGATCTCAAGGCATAAACGGCCACCATCAATCCGCCCATGATCATTCCGGCCAGGAATGCGACAACTCCAACAATTGATACCTGCAGCTCGGGAGATGAAAAACCAAAAAAGGAAACGACAACGAGCTGCTGATTTTCCAACACAAAAAGTAAACACGCGACCGCTACCAACAGCACCAGTCCCGTGATCGCAAACCGCATGAAGCGACTCCCGGCACGCCAACTACTCCTCAACGTAACCTTCCTCTTCTTCATTCACCCGATCACGCAACTCTTTCCCCGGCTTGAAATGAGGAACAAATTTGCCATCGAGACTGACTGACTGACCGGTTTTCGGATTGCGACCGACTCGCGGCGCTCTGTAGTGCAAGGAGAAGCTGCCAAACCCACGGATCTCGATGCGATCACCAGTAGCCAGACATTGGGACATTTGTTCAAGCATGGTCTTGATGGCCAGCTCCACATCCTTGGATGAGAGCAGCCCTTGGTGGGTGACTATTCGTTCGATCAACTCCGACTTCGTCATATTTTTCCCTTCTTTTTCAAGCAGCTAGATCAAGCGCTTCAAAGGTTTTAGCACGCCCGGATCAATTTGAACAGCCCGAGTTTTTTACATTTTCCTCCAGCAAAGGGATGTCCACTTCCAAGGCAGCGGAACACTGATCCTGCACCCTCACGCTCACCTACAGACAACCAACATGGTGCGCGTCAGATAGCCAGCAGGGTTGAAGCCAAAGGGGCTCCCATCCTCATCTTTGGCATCATCGGACCTGGCTACAACTTTGTAGCCCTCCGCGCTGCACTCTTTGCTCGCTCGCTTGCGGCACTTCTCCCATCCCGACCCCAGTCCCGAACAATCAATCTCGATACCACTGACCCCACGCACCGCGTGAGTCTTGGCATTAGTGCCGCAGCCAGCCAGTATCAGTACTGTCATTACTACGATGAGCTTGTTCATTCGCTTCCTTAGGCCAGGCACGCCGCCCGACTTTCGTTCGCTTCAAGCAAAAGACTAGCTGTAAATAAACGATTCATGCCGTTGTAGAAAGGGACCACTTGCCATGGGCACTAGTTTCACGACTGAAGCAAAACAAAGGAGGCCAGCCAAGGATCCCAAGGGAACCGTCGCATCACCCACAGAAGGCGAAACCAGTACTGCTCACCCGCCCTTCGCGTGCATCGTTTTGAAATCCCTGCCCGCCTCGATCACCGCCTGATCTGCACCGAGCGGTGCGCGCCATCCGAGAAGATTACAGGCTTTACTGGAGTCCACCACCAGAGATCCACAGAGCTGCTCAAAGGCACCTCCCAACCCCGCAACGCGAGCGCCCCAACGCATAATTCCTGGCGGCATAGGCACGAGCGAGACCCGCTTACCCATTCCTTCCGCCAAGCGCTTGACAATCTGGGGAGTGGAAAGATCCACCCCATCAGAAATCAGGAACGTTTCGTTAGCAGCCGCTGGATGCTCAATACACAGGGAAATGAAGTCCACCAGGTTTCGCAATGACACCATGCTGCGGCAATTATCGACCGATGCAAGTGGCAACGGCAGGCCTGTGGCAACCAGTTTCAATAAACGCCGAAAGTTTCCAGGGGCATGGCCAGCATACACAAGCGGTGGACGAATGATTACGAGCTCCATATCAGAACCCTTCAGAAGCTCACGCAAACCTTGTTCGGCCTCCCACTTGGATATCGCATAGTCCGCTTTGGGAGCTGGTATTGAGGACTCATCGAATGGCGTGGTTGTTGTGCTTGATCCGTTCACGCCAATGGAGCTAATAAAAATGAAGCGCTTCACGCCGGTGGCCAGTGCCTTTCGAGCCAGATTCAATGTGAATTCAACATTGTCTGCGCGATAGAGATCGAGAGGCGAACTCGAGGTTTCTTTCAATACGTGCGCGCGACCGGCGAGGTGGATCAGCGCAGTGACACCCTCAGGAAAAGGCGCGTCGTCCCAGGCTACGTTACTGTTGATTATGACTTGAGCTACTTCGCTCGGAACTTTCTGACTCTGACTGCGAACCAGCGCAGTGAGATCCACATTCTTTTTTGCTATGAGTTGCTGCAGAAGCTCCTGCCCGATAAAGCCGGTAGCTCCGGTGATCAGTATCTTTTGTGAGAGAGTCAAGAATGCCGCTCCGAGAGTCGAAGGATTGAATTCATAGCGCCTATAATTCTGCGAACTAATGACATTTACACGGGACACATCAAAATCAGCATACAAAAAAAGGGCGACCGAAGTCGCCCTTTTTTACAGAAAGTCAGAACTTAGTTCTGCTTTTCCATTTGTGCACGCAGCAGGTCACCCAGGGTGGTGGCCACAGGAGCATCAGTAGCTACTGGCTTGTCGCGCAGGCTCTGGATTGCTTCTTTCTCGTCTTCAACGTCTTTCGACTTGATCGAGAGCTGGATTACACGGCTCTTGCGGTCAACGCTGATGATCTTGGCTTCTACTTCTTCGCCTTCTTTCAGAACGTTGCGCGCGTCTTCAACGCGGTCACGGCTGATTTCGGAGGCTTTCAGAGTCGCTTCGATATCGTCGGCCAGAGTGATGATGGCGCCTTTAGCGTCAACTTCCTTCACGATGCCTTTAACGATGGCGCCTTTGTCGTTCTCTTGAACGTACTCGGAGAACGGATCGCTTTCCAGTTGCTTGATACCCAGGGAGATGCGCTCGCGCTCTGGGTCAACCGACAGGATAACGGTGTCCAGCTCGTCGCCCTTCTTGAAGCGGCGTACGGCTTCTTCGCCCACTTCGTTCCAGGAGATGTCGGACAGGTGAACCAGACCGTCGATGCCGCCGTCCAGACCAATGAAGATACCGAAATCGGTGATCGACTTGATGGTGCCGGAGATTTTATCGCCCTTGTTGAACTGGCCAGAGAAATCTTCCCATGGGTTAGATTTGCACTGCTTGATGCCCAGGGAGATACGACGACGCTCTTCGTCGATGTCCAGAACCATGACTTCCACTTCGTCGCCGACTTGTACGACTTTCGAAGGGTGGATGTTCTTGTTGGTCCAGTCCATTTCGGAAACGTGTACCAGACCTTCAACGCCTTCTTCCAGCTCAGCGAAGCAGCCGTAGTCGGTCAGGTTGGTTACACGCGCGGTAACGCGAGTGCTTTCTGGGTAACGGGCTTTGATAGCAACCCATGGATCTTCGCCCAGTTGCTTCAGGCCCAGGGAAACACGATTGCGCTCGCGATCGTACTTCAGAACCTTGACATCGATCTCGTCGCCAACGTTGACGATTTCGGAAGGATGCTTGATACGCTTCCAAGCCATGTCGGTAATGTGCAGCAGGCCATCGACGCCACCCAGATCGACGAATGCGCCGTAATCGGTGAGGTTCTTGACGATACCTTTGACTTGTTGGCCTTCCTGCAGGGATTCCAGCAGAGCTTCGCGCTCGGCGGAGTTCTCGGCTTCCAGGACGCTGCGACGGGAAACGACAACGTTGTTGCGCTTCTGGTCCAGCTTGATGACCTTGAATTCCAGCTCTTTGCCTTCCAGGTGCGTGGTGTCGCGCACTGGACGGACGTCAACCAGAGAACCTGGCAGGAACGCACGGATGCCGTTAACGTCGACAGTGAAGCCGCCTTTAACCTTACCGTTGATAACGCCCTTGACCACTTCTTCGGCTGCGAAGGCTGCTTCCAGAACAATCCAGCATTCAGCGCGCTTGGCTTTTTCACGGGACAGCTTGGTTTCGCCAAAGCCGTCTTCAACCGAGTCCAGAGCAACGTGAACTTCGTCACCGACGTTGATGTTCAGTTCGCCAGCGTCGTTGTAGAACTGCTCAAGCGGGATGAGTGCTTCAGACTTCAGGCCAGCGTGAACGGTTACCCAGCGAGCCTGGTAATCGATATCAACGATAACACCGGTGATGATGGAGCCTGCCTGAAGGTTCAGGGTTTTTAGGCTTTCTTCAAAGAGTTCCGCAAAGCTTTCGCTCATTTTAATTCCTGTTGATGAGGGCGAAGAAAACGCCCATCTCCACACCCCAGACGGTGTGGGTTAGTTTCATTTAAAAGAAGCCACCGCAGGACTATGACTGGTCCCCTGCGGCCCTCTTGGTCACCCGGCGATATCGCGAATGGCGATCTCGCTCATGATGCGTTCCAGCACCTGGTCGATGGACAATTCCGTGGAATCCAGCTGTATGGCGTCGGCCGCCGGTTTGAGCGGGGCTACCGCTCGCTGGGTGTCACGCTCATCGCGTGCACGTATCTCATCTAGCAGACTCGACAGACTAACACCCTCGACTTTGCCCTTCAACTGCAAATATCGACGGCGCGCCCTCTCCTCGGCACTGGCGGTCAGAAAAATCTTCAGCGGCGCATCAGGAAAAACCACGGTGCCCATGTCGCGACCATCTGCCACCAGGCCCGGCGCTTCCTGAAAAGCACGCTGGCGCTGCAGCAGCGCCTCGCGTACAGCGGGCAACGCAGCGACCTGGGAAGCGCCGGAACCGACGCTTTCGGTGCGAATGACATCGCTGACTTCATCACCTTCCAGGATGATGCGTTGCAGCTGACCGTCCGTCGCCGCGATGAACTGCACGTCCAGATGAGCGGCGAGTTTCTTCAGCAGCTCTTCGTTGGTCAGGTCGACACCATGGTTGTGCGCGGCGAAAGCCAGCAGGCGGTACAACGCACCGGAATCCAGCAGGTTCCAGCCCAGGCGCTTGGCCAGAATCCCGGCTACCGTGCCCTTGCCCGAACCGCTTGGCCCGTCGATGGTGATGACCGGTGCAATGTTGTTCACGACTGCGCCTCTTGTGCCACACGAATGCCGACCTGCGCGCACAGCGCCAGGAAGTTCGGGAACGACGTCGCGACGTTGGCGCAATCATGAATGCGGATCGGCGCACTGGCGCGCAGCGAAGCAACGCTGAACGCCATGGCGATACGGTGGTCACCATGACCGTGCACTTCACCGCCGCCGATCTGGCCGCCGTCGATGATGATGCCGTCCGGGGTCGGTTCGCATTTGACGCCCAGCGCCAGCAGGCCGTCCGCCATGACCTGGATACGATCCGATTCCTTGACCCGCAGCTCTTCGGCGCCGGTCAGCACGGTGCGCCCTTCGGCGCAGGCAGCGGCCACGAACAGTACCGGGAATTCGTCGATGGCCAACGGGACCAACTCTTCAGGAATCTCGATACCTTTGAGTTTAGCTGCCCGCACACGCAGGTCAGCCACGGGTTCGCCGCCGACTTCACGCTGGTTTTCCAGGGTGATGTCCGCCCCCATCAGGCGCAGGATGTCGATCACGCCGGTACGGGTCGGATTGATGCCGACATGCTCGAGCACCAGGTCCGAACCTTCGGCGATCGATGCCGCCACCAGGAAGAACGCCGACGACGAAATGTCGCCCGGCACTTCGATGTGGGTCGCGGCCAGCTTGCCACCGGACTCAACCGATGCCGTGGCACCGTCAACGCTTACCGGGTAGCCGAAACCGCGCAGCATGCGCTCGGTATGGTCGCGAGTCGGAGCCGGCTCGGTCACGGTGGTCTTGCCTTCGGCATACAGACCAGCCAGCAGCAGGCAGGACTTAACCTGGGCGCTGGCCATCGGCATGGTGTAGGTCAGGCCCTTGAGCTTGTTGCCACCACGAATGGTCATCGGTGGACGACCTTCGGCGGCAGTCTCGATCACCGCCCCCATTTCACGCAGCGGATTGGCCACGCGATTCATCGGGCGCTTGGACAGCGAGGCGTCGCCGGTCAGGGTGCTGTCGAAGTTCTGCGCGGCGAGCAGGCCGGACAGCAGACGCATCGACGTACCGGAGTTGCCCAGGTAGATCGGGCCCGGCGCTGGCTTCAGGCCATGCAGGCCAACGCCGTGAATGGTCACGCGACCGTGGTGCGGGCCTTCGATGACCACGCCCATGTCACGGAACGCCTGCAAGGTCGCCAGGGCATCTTCACCCTCGAGGAAGCCTTCGACTTCGGTGACGCCTTCAGCGAGGGAACCGAGCATGATCGAACGGTGGGAAATCGATTTGTCACCCGGTACGCGAATCCGACCGGACAGGCGGCCACCAGGTTGAGCCAGGAAAATCAGATCGTTGGAATTCATAGCGTCCACATAGGCCCTGCGGGCCAGGATTTTACTGAAATGCTCGCGGGCAACCCGGGCGCGAGTGAAAACGCCCAACAATTGGTGCCCATCCCCTGCATCGACCGCGTCGCGCAAGGCGTCGAGATCGCTGCGAAATGTATCGAGTGTGCGCAGGACAGCTTCGCGGTTGGCGAGGAAGATGTCGTGCCACATGACCGGGTCGCTACCCGCGATTCTTGTGAAATCACGGAAACCGCCCGCAGCGTAACGGAAGATCTCAAGATTTTCATTGCGCTTGGCCAACGAGTCGACCAGACCGAACGCCAGCAAGTGCGGCAGATGACTGGTCGCAGCCAGTACTTCGTCGTGACGTTCGACCTGCATGTGCTCGACATCGGCACCCAGCGCGCGCCACAAACGGTCGACCACGGCCAAGGCTGCCGGATCGGTCTGATCCAGCGGCGTCAGGATCACCTTGTGCCGACGGAACAGCTCGGCGTTGGAGGCTTCGACCCCACTCTGCTCGGAACCGGCAATCGGATGCCCCGGCACGAAGCATGGCGGCATCTTGCCAAATGCTTCGGTGGCAGCGCGTACAACGTTGCCCTTGGCGCTACCGACATCGGTCAGGATCGCCTGCCCCAGGTCCATGCCAGCCAGACGCGCGAGCACTTTCTCCATGGCCAGGATCGGTACCGCCAACTGAATGACGTCGGCGCCCTGACAAGCAACGCCCAGGTCTTCTTCGCAGCGATCCACCACCCCCAACTCGACCGCGAGCTTGCGCGATTGTGGATCGAGATCGACCCCGACCACTTCGCGACACATCCCGCTTTCGCGCAAACCCTTGGCAAACGAACCGCCGATCAACCCCAGACCGACCACCACCAGGCGACCGATCATAGGTTCAGCAGATTGCAGTGCAGTGACATCAACCACGAGCCAGAACCTTGGTCAGCGCTTCCAGGAAGCGGCTGTTCTCTGCCGGCAGACCAATGGTGACGCGCAGGTGGTTCGGCATGCCGTAGTTGGCCACCGGGCGCACGATCACGCCTTCACGCAGCAAGCCCTGGAACACCGGGGCCGCCACCTGACCGAGATCGACGCAAATGAAATTGCCCTTGGATGGAATCCAGCTCAGACCCAGCTCACGGAAACCGGCTTCCAGCTGCTGCATGCCGGACTCGTTCAACTGACGGCTTTGCGCCAGATACTCGTCATCCTTCAACGCCGCACAGGCCGCGGCCAGGGCCAGGCTGTTGACGTTGAACGGCTGGCGCACACGGTTCAGCACGTCTGCGACTACCGCCGTGGACAAGCCATAACCCACGCGCAGCGCTGCCAGGCCATAGGCCTTGGAGAAGGTCCGGGAAACCAGCAGGTTCGGATAGGCCGCCAGGAAGTCGAGGCCATCCGGCAGATCGCTGCCTTCGGCGTATTCGATGTAAGCCTCGTCCAGCACGACCAGCACATGCTCCGGCACATCCTGCAGGAATTCGTCCAGCGCCTCGGCGTCGAACCAGGTCCCGGTCGGGTTGTTCGGGTTGGCGATGAAGACCACGCGGGTATTGGCGTCGATGGCTGCCAGCATTGCCGGCAGGTCATGCCCCCAATCCCTGGCCGGAACCACCTTGGCCTGCGCACCGACCGCCTGAGTGGCAATCGGATAGACAGCGAACGCATGCTCGCTGAACACGGCATTCAGACCCGGTGCCAGATAGGCACGCGCGACCAGTTCCAGGATGTCGTTGGAACCATTGCCCAGCGTAACCTGATCAAGTTCGACCCGGCACTGCTCGGCCAACAGGCTCTTGAGGGCAAACCCGTTGCCGTCCGGATAACGGGTCAGCTCGGCCAGCGCATCGCGGATCGCCGCCAGCGCTTTGGGGCCAGGGCCCAGCGGGTTTTCGTTGCTCGCCAGCTTGATGATGCTGGCTGGATCGAGGTCCAGCTCGCGAGCCAGTTCGTCCACGGGTTTGCCCGGAACGTAAGGCGAAAGTTGTTGCACGCCCGGCTGTGCCAGAGCGAGGAAATTGCCACTCATTTGCTACCGCCCTTAGAGAACTGCTTTCGGGTAGGAACCCAGCACTTTGAGTGCCACTGCTTCCTGACTGATTTTTTCCAGCACACCTTTTACCAGCGGATCGCGGTGATGGCCGACAAAATCGATGAAGAACACGTAGGTCCATTTGCCGCTGCGCGACGGACGGGTCTCGATTCGCGTCAGGTCGATGCCGTTGTCGTGGAACGGCACCAGCAACTCATGAAGTGCACCCGGTTTGTTGCTCATCGAGACAATGATCGACGTCTTGTCGTCGCCGGTCGGCGGCACTTCCTGGTTGCCGATCATGAGGAAGCGCGTGGAGTTATCCGGGCGGTCCTCGATTTTTTCGGCCAGACGGGTCAAGCCATACAGGCCGGCCGCCATGTCACCGGCAATCGCCGCCGAGTTCCACTCGCCCTTGACCCGCTTGGCCGCTTCGGCGTTGCTGGACACCGCCACGCGCTCGACATTCGGGTAATGCGCGTCCAGCCACTTGCGGCACTGGGCCAGGGACTGGGCGTGGGAGTAGATGCGGCTGATGCTGTCGGTCTTGGTGTTTTCACCGACCAGCAGGTGATGGTGGATACGCAGCTCGACTTCGCCGCAGATCACCATGTCATGTTCGAGGAAGCTGTCGAGGGTGTGGTTGACCGCGCCTTCGGTGGAGTTTTCCACCGGCACCACGCCAAAGTTCACCGCCCCGGCCGCCACTTCACGGAACACTTCGTCGATTGCCGCCATCGGCTTGCTGATCACCGCGTGACCAAAGTGCTTCATGGCCGCCGCCTGGGTGAAGGTACCCTCAGGGCCGAGATAAGCCACTTTCAACGGCTGCTCGAGTGCCAGGCAGGAAGACATGATTTCGCGGAACAGCCGCGCCATCTCTTCGTTGCCCAGCGGCCCCTGGTTACGTTGCATGACACGCTTGAGCACCTGAGCCTCACGCTCAGGACGATAGAACACCGGCACTTCGCCTTCGGCCAGCGAGGCCATCTTTACTCGCGCGACTTCCTGGGCGCAGCGCGCACGCTCACTGATCAGCTCCAGGACCTTTTCGTCCAGGGCATCAATGCGCAGGCGCAGTGCCTTGAGTTCTTGCTCAGACATTAGCCGTGTTCCTTCTCGAACTCTGCCATGTACGAAACCAGCGCATTGACGGCGTTGATATCGACGGCGTTATAGATGGAGGCGCGCATGCCGCCCACGGAGCGGTGCCCCTTGAGGTTCAACAGGCCGCGCTCGTCGGCACCGGCCAGGAACGGCTTGTCCAGACGATCGTCAGCCAGGCGGAACGGCACGTTCATCCACGAGCGGTCCGACTTGTTGATCGGGTTGCTGTACAGGCCGCTGGCATCAATGAAGCTGTACAGCGTGCGCTGCTTGACTTCGTTGAGCTTGCCGATGGCCTCGACGCCGCCCTGCTCTTTCAGCCACTCGAACACCAGGCCGGACAAGTACCAGGCCAGGGTCGGCGGGGTGTTGTACATCGAGCCGTTGTCGGCCGCGACCTTGTAGTTGAGCATGGTCGGGCACAGGGAGCGGGCCTTGCCGAGCAGGTCTTCGCGAACGATGTTGACGACGATACCGCTCGGGCCGATGTTTTTCTGGGCACCGGCGTAGATCATGCCGAAACGCGAAACATCCACCGGGCGCGACAGGATGTCAGAGGACATGTCAGCCACCAGCGGAACGTCACCGGTTTCCGGAATCCACTGGAACTCCAGGCCACCGATGGTTTCGTTCGGCGCGTAGTGAACGTAGGCCGCGTCTTTCGACAGCTTCCACTCGTTCTGACCGGGAATGGCGAAATAGTCGTAGGGCTTGGCGGTACCGGCAACGTTGACGTGGCCGTAGCGCGAAGCTTCTTCGATGGCTTTCTGCGACCAGATACCGGTGTCGATATAGTCAGCCGAGCCGTTTTCCGGCAGCAGGTTCAGAGGAATCTGCGCGAATTGCTGGCTGGCGCCACCTTGCAGGAACAGCACTTTATAGTTCGAGGGGATATTCAGCAGATCACGCAGATCCTGCTCGGCCTTGGTGGCGATGGACACGAACTCATCACTGCGATGGCTCATTTCCATGACCGACAGACCCTTGCCGTGCCAGTCGAGGAGTTCACCCTGGGCGCGCTGCAGGACAGCTTCGGGAAGCGCCGCAGGACCGGCACAGAAGTTATAGGCTCTCTTGCTCACATCCAATCTCGCTCTGATTTCAATCAATCTATTTGATCTGTAGGAGCTGTCGAGCGAAGCGAGGCTGCGATCTTTTGATCTTTATTCCTGAAGGCAAGATCAAAAG